>JBNKHC010000303.1:0-10824 GCA_050290145.1 Kiloniellaceae bacterium
GAGCACGTCGGCAGCGAATACATCGGCTGGCTGCACTTCCAGCCGATCTACGAGCAGCTCGCCAAGGCTCAGCCGGACATGTTCAACTGAGATCAACGAAGTTCTCCAGGGAGCTGCGGCATGACCGTTACCGACACCTCGGATTTCGAAGCGAAAGTCCTGGAGCAGGGCTACGACGTCTTCCGCAGAACCCTGGAGCCTTCCGAGGGCCTGGGCGATCACGCCCACGACTACGACGTCTGGGGCTTCGTGACCTCGGGTGAGTTCCGCATCACCGTCGAAGGAACGACGAAAAGCTATGCCGAGGGCGAGGAGTTCCGCCTCGAGGCCGGCTGCGAACACAGCGAAGCCGCCGGGCCGGAAGGCTGCAGCTTCGTGGTGGGGCGGCGCACGAGATAAGGAACGGCGTACTGGCCGAATTGCGTTATCCTATGTCCTGAACTCGCAAGACAGGCCGCCCGCAACAGGGACAAACTGACCGGGAGCCTGAACCTGCCGCCGAAGAGGGACGATGCGCGACCGCCTGAATTTCCTGTTCCTGAACCTGGGGCACTTCTTCGATCACTTCTTCATCCTGATCATCGCCACGGTCGTGCTCGCGCTCGGCCCGCAGTGGGGCATGGACTATGACGCGCTGATCCCCTACGCGACGCCCTGCTTCGTCATGTTCGGTCTGGGCGCGATCCCTTCCGGCTGGCTGGCCGACAAGTGGAGCCGGGAAGGCATGATGATCGTCTTCTTCCTCGGCATCGGCACCGCGTCGATGCTGGCCGGCTTCGCCACCTCGCCGCTGGAACTCGGTATCTGCCTGTTCCTCGTCGGCGTCTTCGCCTCGATCTACCACCCCGTCGGTATCGCCATGGTGGTGCACGGCCGGCAGAGGACCGGCATGCCGCTGGCGGTGAACGGGGTCTTCGGCAACCTGGGCGTCGCCTCGGCAGCGTTGGTGGCCGGCTTCCTGATCGACGCCGCCGGCTGGCAGGCCGCCTTCATCCTGCCGGGCATCGTGTCGATGGGCCTGGGCCTCGCCTATGCCCTCTTGGTGTGGAGCGGCCGCCACGCGCGCGCCGAAGCGCGGCGCAGCGGCGCCGCGGCCAGGCAGGCGGCGGCGGGGACGGTGCAGGTCGAGCGGCAGACCCTGCTGCGCATCTTCGCCATCGTCTTCCTCACCACGGCCCTGGGCAGCATGATTTTCCAGTGCATGACCTTCGCCCTGCCCAAGATTTTCGACGAGCGGCTCGCCCTCTTCGCCACCACCCCGACCGAGGTCGGCTGGTGGACCTTCCTGGTCTTCGCCGCGGCGGCCTTCGCCCAGCTTGCGGTCGGCTACCTGCTCGACCGCCACTCGGCGCGCACGATCTTTCTGTTCGTCGCCGGCCTGCAGGCCCCGCTTTTCGTCGTGGTCATGGACCTGGCGGGCGTGCCCGCCCTGGTGACGGCGCTCGGTTTCATGCTGCTGGTCTTCGGACAGGTTCCCATCAACGACGTCCTGGTCGCCCGGGTCAGCAAGAGCGAATGGCGCAGCCGCGCCTACGCCGGCCGCCTGATCGCCGGCTTGGGCATCAGCTCGACAGCCATCCCGATGATCTCCTTCGTCTACCGCGAGTGGGGCTTCGCCGTGCTCTTCGCCATCATGGCCGCCCTGGCCGCGGCGATCTGCCTCGCGGTCAGCTTCCTGCCGCGCACCGGCGTCATGTTCTCCCAGCAGGCCGCCCCGGCGGAGTAGGGGCGCTTCTCTCTGAACTCCGACCCTAGCCATCGCCCCTCCCCGCCCCTAAAATCGCCTGGCTGCGAACGGCCGTTGTGGGTCTGTCGATCAGGGGAAAGTATATCCATGTTTCAGGCGCTGTGTGACAGGCGCCGCCGGGAGTGGTGGCGGTCTTGCAGGTTTTCGCGCCGTCGCTCGGCAACACACTCCTGACCCGCCCCAAGGCCATCTAAGGACCCCCGCTCCGTGATCTCCCTCTGGATTCCCATCACAATCTTCGCTGCCTTCATGCAGAACCTGCGCTCGGCCCTGCAGAAGCACCTGAAGGGGCGGCTGTCGACGGGCGGGGCGAGCTACGTGCGCTTCTTTTATGCCCTTCCCTTCGCCCTGGTCTATGCGGCGGGGGTGCAGCAGGTCGGCGGCTTTGAGCTGCCGCAGGTCAATGCCCTCTTCCTGCTCTACTGCCTGCTGGGCGGCGTCAGCCAGATCGCCTTCACCTTCCTGCTGGTCTACCTCTTCTCCTTCCGCAACTTCGCGGTGGGCACGACCTACTCCAAGACCGAGGTGATCCAGGTGGCGATCCTCGGCTTCATCCTGCTGGGCGACACCGTCAGCCTGGTCGGCGTCTTCGCCATCGCCGCCGGCATGGTGGGCATCGTCGCCCTGTCGGTCGCCCACCAGGGCCTCTCCTGGAAGACCCTGGCGACCAGCCTCTTCGAGCGCACGACGATGATCGGCCTGCTGTGCGGCGCCTGCCTGGGCGCCTCGGTGGTGTTCTTCCGCGGCGCCTCGCTCAGCCTGGGCGACGGCGCGGTGGTGATGCGCGCCGCCTTCACCCTGGCGGTGGCGCTGACCATGCAGACGGTGATCATGGGCGCCTACCTGCTGCACCGCGAGCCCGGCCAGATGAGCGCGGTCCTGCGCCATTGGAAACCTTCGCTGATGGTCGGCGTCTCCGGCTTCCTCGCTTCGGTCGGCTGGTTCACCGCCTTCACCCTGGAGAACGCCGCCTACGTGCGCGCGGTCGGCCAGATCGAGCTGATCTTCACCTTCATCGCCTCGGTGGTATTCTTCAAGGAGAAGACCTCGCGCCTGGAGCTGGCCGGCGTCGCCCTGATCCTGGCGGCGATCCTGCTGCTGATCCTCGGAGGCTAGATCCAGGCCGCGGCCGGCTTAACCGCGGGGCCGCAGCACGGTGAAGAAAAAGGTCGTGCCCTGGCCGGGCTCGGACTCGAGCCAGATCCGGCCGCCGTTGGATTCCACCATCTCCCTGCAGAGCGGCAGGCCCAGGCCGGTGCCCGGTTCGCCCTCGGTCCCGGGCCTCGTCGTCTTCTCGTCAACGGCGAAGAGGCTGCCCGCGATCTTCGGGTCGACGCCCCTGCCCGTATCGGCCACGGCGACCTCGACAGTATCCCCCTCCTCGCGGACACTGACGGTGATCCGCCCGCCGAGCATCGCACTTTTGGCGAAGTCCCGACCCCTCCTCAACCTCCGCGTCGGGGCGGTGTCCCGGCCATATCCTTGAATCCTCCGGAGAGCGCCGGCGTCCGGGGAGGACCGGCGGCGCCGATGGACTTCGATATACATCCCGCAGCGGCGGTCATAGAATTCAGGGGCATCTTCCCACGCCCGGACGCAGGACACGCAGGATGACGGCACCAAGAACGCAGCGGCGCCTCGCGGCGATCCTCGCCGCCGACATTGCCGGCTATTCGCGGCTCATGGCGGCCGACGAAGCCGGGACGCTCGCCGCCATGAGCACCGTCTGGGCCGAGCACTTCAAACCTGCCGTCGCCGCCCACCACGGGCGGATCGTGAAGATGATGGGGGACGGTGCGCTGGTCGAATTCGCCAGCGCGGTCGAAGCGGTGACCTGCGCCCTTGCCGTTCAACAAGCCATGGCGTCTTTCAAGCAGTCGCGCCCGGACCAGCCGCCGCTCGAATTCCGCATCGGCGTGAACCTCGGGGACATCGTCATCGAGGGCGACGATATTTTCGGCGACGGCGTCAACCTGGCGGCGCGCCTGGAGGGACAGGCGCCAACCGGCGGCGTCCTGATTTCCGATTCGGTTTATGCCCAGGTCAGGGGAAAGGTCGGCGTCAGCTTCGACGACGCCGGCACCATGACTCTCAAGAACATCGAGACGCCGGTCCGGGCCTGGCGCTGGACGGGTGACGACGCCGCCGCAGAGACGCAAACGCCGGCCGGCCTGCGCGACCTCCCCTCCATCGCGGTCCTGCCCTTCACCATCATGTCCGGCGACCCGGAGCAGGAGTACTTCGCCGATGGCCTGGTGGAGGACATCATCACGACCCTCTCCAAGCTGGCCGGGCTGCGGGTGATCGCGCGCAACTCGACTTTTGTCTACAAGGGCCAGGCCGTCGACATTCGCGCGGTGGCCAATCAGCTTGGCGTGCAGTACATCCTCGAGGGCAGCGTGCGCCGGGTCGGCGACCGCATCCGCATTACGGCACAGCTGATCGACGCCGGCGGCGCGCATGTCTGGGCCGAGCGCTACGACCGGTCCATTGACGACATCTTCGCCGTCCAGGACGAGATCACCCTGGTCCTGGCGACCGAGATGCAGGTCAAGCTGACAGAGGGAGAACAGGCACGGCTGCGCTACACGACGACCGGCAACGTGGAAGCCTGGAGCTTCTGGGTGCAAGGTCTCCACCACTATCGCCAGTCGGTCACAAAAGAGAGTCTGGGAGCCGCGCTCTCTTGCTGGACCAAGGCGCTGGCGCTCGACCCCGCCTCGTCCTCGCTCAACGCGATGATCAGCCTGGTACACTACGCCGACGCCCGCTTCGGTTGGTGGGAGGATCGGGAAACGGCGCATCAGAAGGCCATGAGCTTTACCGAGCGCGCACTGGAACTCGATCCCGAGAATCCGGACGCCAACGTGACGGCGGGCCTCGCCCTGCTGCAGGCCGGACGCCACGAAGAGGCTGCGGCGAAAGCACGGCGGGCGGCTCAATTCGCGCCGGGCTCGGCCGACGCGGCGAGCTTCGGCTGTTTCATTCTCGCCTTTGCGGGATTCCCCGATGAGGCGGTCACCCATGGCGAGCGCGCGTTGACGCTGAGCCCGAACTATCCCGCCTCCTATCTGGGGCACCTCGGCAACGCCTATCGGCTCGCCGGAAGAACCGAGGAAGCCATCGCCGCCTTCAAGGCTTACCACGCGAGAGTCCCGGGCTTCGGCCTTGTCGACCTCGTGCTCGTCTATCAGCAGTCCGGCCGGCCGGAAGACGCGGCGCGCACGACCGAACAACTCCTCGCCCTTCGTAAGGGCTTCACGATCTCCAACTGGGCAAGCACACAGTACCGGGCGGACAAGCAAGGGCTTCAGGCAGATATCGAGGCCCTGCTCGCCGCAGGACTTCCCAGGGACTGAGGACTCCCCTGGCCACTTCCCGGCCTGCTTCGTAATATCGCCCGGCAAGGCGCGGGCCTGAAGGAGCCGTAGGGACGTTTCGGGGAGGGAACACGCTTCATGTACGACGGGCTGCGCGACGAGCGGCGCTGGGTGCTGCCGGCGGCCTTGCGCTTTCAGGCCGAGGCGCGGGGGGACAGGCCCTTCCTGACCGCCGTCAGCGACGGCACCACCTTGACCTACGCCCAGGCGGCGGCCGAGGCCGAAAAGGTCGCCGGCTTCTTCGCGGGACTGGGGGTCGAGCCGGGCGAGCCGGTGGCGGTGCTGCTGCCCAACGGCCTCGACTTCGTGCGGGTCTGGCTGGGGCTGATGCGCCTGGGCGCCGTCGTCGTCGCCCTCAACAACGAGCTGAAGGGCGCCTTCCTGGCGCACCAGCTCTCCGACACCGGCTGCCGCGTCACGGTGCTGGACGCGGAACGCCTGGCGCGGATCGCCGACATCGCCGAGCGCCTGCCGGCGCTGGAAACGCTGGTGATCGATGGCACGGCGGAAGACGCGCCGGCGCCCTTCCGTGGCATGGCACTGTCGGACTGGCGCGCGGCCCCGCCCTGGACGGGCCCGCTGCCGGCCGCGTCGGACACCGCCTGCATCATGTACACCTCCGGCACCACTGGCCCGGCCAAGGGCGTACTCATGCCGCATGCCCACTGCTTCCTCTTCGGGCTGGGGACCATCGACAACTTCGCGCTGACGCCAGAGGACCGCTTCTACATCTGCCTGCCGCTGTTCCACGCCAACGGCCTCTTCATGCAACTGGGTGCGACCCTCATCGCCGGTGCCTGTGCCGCCCTGCGCGAACGCTTCAGCGCCTCCTCCTGGATCGCCGACATCCGCCGCTTCGAAGCCACGGCATCCAACCTGCTGGGCGCAGTCACCGCCTTCATCCTGGCGCAGCCGCCGGCCGCGGACGACCGTGACCACGGGCTGCGCGTGATCGGCGCCGCGCCCGACGCGCCGGCCCACGACAAGGCGCTGCGCGAGCGCTTCGGCATCACCGACGTGGTGCCACTCTATGGCATGACCGAGGTCAACATCCCGCTCTATGGGGAGCTGGGCGTGCCGCGCCCGGGCACCTGCGGCAAGGTCTACGCGCGCTATTTCGAGGTGGAGGTGCGCGATCCCGAAACCGATCAGGCGCTGCCGCCGGGCCAGGTCGGCGAGATCATGGTGCGCCCCAAGGCGGCCTTCGGCTTCACCACCGGCTACCACGGCATGCCCGACAAAACCGTCGAGGCCTGGCGGAACCTCTGGTTCCACACCGGCGACGCGGCGGTGATGGAGAACGACGGCTACATCACCTTCGTCGACCGCATGAAGGACTGCATCCGCCGGCGTGGCGAGAACATCTCCTCCTTCGAGGTGGAGGCCGCCATCGAGCGCCTGGCCGGCGTGACGGAGGTCGCGGCCTACGCCGTGCCCGCCGACATCGAGGGCGGCGAGGACGAGATCATGCTGGCCGTGGTGCCGGCGCCGGGCGCCGAGGTGACCGCGGCGGAGGTTGCCGCCCAGGCGGAGAAGGAGCTGCCGCGCTACGCCCAGCCGCGCTTCATCGAGATCCTGTCGGAGCTGCCCAGGACGCCTACCGGCAAGGTGCAGAAGGCCAAGCTGCGCGACCGCGGCGTGGCAGAGACAGCCTGGGATCGCACCCGGAACTGAACGCAGCGCCCGAAGCCCCACAAAAGGCTGCTTGCGCCGGCGAAAAGCTCTCTGTGCTGGGAGGGTAGAAACAAAAGAAACGCAAAAGCGCTTCGGGCGACACGACGCTGAAACCACCCCCCTCTATAGACCAAGCTGCGACGCCGAAGAAGGGCGTCTGCCGGGACCACGGAGACCGGGAGACGGCGGCGGGCGCGTCCCTCCGTAGAGTTCAAGTGGACCGACAGGCCGGCGCCACCGGCCCGGCCGGACGAGGAGCGATCGGTGGAGCAAGCCGCGAGCAAGGATAAGGTAACCCCGGGCGACGACCGCGAACCCGCCTACCGCTGGGTCATCGCCTTTACGGCGGCGGCAATGTTGGCCATCGTCATGGGCCAGCTGGTCAACGGCCTCTCGGTCTTCTTCATCCCGCTTGAGGAAGCCTTCGGCTGGGCGCGCGGTGCCATCGCCTTCATCAATACGGTCGGCCTCGTCGGGCTGGCGATCGGCGGCATCATCATGGGCCGCATCGCCGACCGGACGGACATCCGCAAGATCTGCCTGCTGAGCGCGATCGTCACGAGCCTCTGCGTGCTGGCGGCCGCCTGGGCCGAGGCGCTGTGGCAGTTCTACCTGCTGTTCTTCCTGGCCGGCGTCTTCGGTGGCGGCGCGCTCTTCGCACCCCTGATCGCGCTGGTCGGCAACTGGTTCCGCAGCGGGGCGGGCCTGGCCATCGGCATCGCCGCGGCGGGCCAGGGCTTGGGCCAGGGCGGCGTGCCTTTCGGCACAGCTTTCCTGATCGACGCGCTGGGCTGGCGCGGCGCCTTCATGGCCCAGGGCCTCATCACCCTCGCCCTGGTGGTGCCGCTTGCGCTGCTGATGCGCGCGCCGCCCCAGGACGGTGCCCGGTCCGCTGCCGGCAGCCGGGAGGACATTCCGCCCCTGCCCCTCAACGTGGTCGTGCCGGCGATGAGCCTGGCGGTGCTGCTGTGCTGCACCTGCATGGCCGTGCCGCTGATGCACCTGGTGCCGCTGATCCAGGGTCAGGGGATCTCGGCTCCAGAAGCCGGCGCCGTGCTCTTCGCCATGATGATCGCCGCCATCGCCGGGCGCGTCGCCTTCGGCCAGCTGGCCGACATGATCGGCGCGATACCGGCCTACATGACGGCCTCGCTGTGGCAGACGGTGCTGGTCTTCGCCTTCACGCAGATCAGCGACCTGGACAAGCTCTATGTCTTCGCGCCGGTCTACGGCTTCGGCTACGCAGGGGTGATGACCGGCGTGCTGGTCACCACACGCGCGCTGACGCCGGCCACGCGGCGGGCCGGGGCGACCGGCATCATTCTGGCTTTCGGCTGGCTGGGCCACGGCCTGGGCGGCTACCAGGGCGGTCTGTTCTACGACCTGACCGGCGCCTACGACGTGAGCTTCGCCAACGCCGCGCTGGCCGGGGTCTTCAACCTGATCGTCGTCGGCTCGCTCTTCCTCACCATCCGGCGGCGGCAGATGGTCGCCGCCAGGGCCGCCCGCGCTACCCGGCCGGGAAGTGCCCCCGGGTGCGGTTGGCGAAAGCCACCAGCGACAGCATAACCGGCACCTCGACCAGCACCCCGACCACCGTGGTCAGCGCGGCGCCGGAATTCAGGCCGAAGAGGCTGATGGCGACGGCGACCGCCAACTCGAAGAAGTTGGAGGTGCCGATCAGGGCGCAGGGCGCCGCGACGTTGAAGGGCACGCGCCAGAGATAGGCCGCGCCATAGGCGACGATGAAGATGCCGTAGGACTGCACCAGCAGCGGCAGCGCGATGAGGGCGATGAGCAGCGGGCGCTCCAGGATCACATGGCCCTGAAACCCGAAGAGCAGCACCACCGTCGCCAGCAGCGCCACCACCGAGAAGGGCTTTACCGCATGGGTGAAGCGGGTGACGGCGGCCTCCCCCGTCTTGCCCTGCCGGGCCGAGCCCATCAGGTGACGGCGGGTGAGGATACCGGCGATGAGCGGGATGACCACGTAGAGGCCGACCGAAAGCAGCAATGTCTGCCAGGGCACGTCGATGTCGGTGACGCCCAGCAGGAAGGCGACGATGGGCGCGAAAGCGAAGACCATGATGACGTCGTTCAGCGAAACCTGGACCAGGGTGTAGGTGGCATCGCCGCGGGTCAGCTGCGACCAGACGAAGACCATGGCAGTACAAGGCGCCGCACCGAGCAGTATGAGGCCGGCGATATACTGCTGCGCATCGGCGGGGGCGATGAGGTCGGCGAAGAAGACCTCGAAGAACAGCACGCCCAGCGCCACCATGGTGAAGGGCTTCACCAGCCAGTTGACGACGATGGTGATCACCAGGCCCTTCGGCCGCTCGCCGATGTGGCGCAGGCTGGCGAAATCCACGTTCACCATCATGGGGTAGACCATGCCCCAGATGAGGATGGCGACCACCAGGTTCACCGAGGCGTATTCCAGCCCGGCCAGGAGGCGGAAGACATCCGGCAGGGCGTTGCCCAGGCCGATGCCCGCGGCGATGCAGAGCGCAACCCAGAGCGAAAGCCATTTTTCGAAGAACCCGATCCCGCCGGCGGCCCGCTCGCCTGCCGTAAGTGTCTCACTTTTCATAGAAACCCCATCATTCATTGCTCTCTCTGGCGAAGCCAGGGGAGCCGCCGCGCGACTATGCCGCAAATCGCCCGGAGGCAACAGCGGCCGGATGACGCAGCGGGCATAGGCGGTCGGATCAGCAACCCTACCGCTAGTCAAGGGTTGCCAGTTTGTGCCATAAGACTCCCTGCAAGGTTTTCCGGAGCGGTATGCAGGCCGCTCGGTGGGGCCGGTCTGCATCGTCTTGGGGAAACAGCGACTTAGGACGCTATGGTCAGCTTTGAGCTTGTCAAAAGCAAAGCCCAGCCGCCGGAAAGCGCGGCGACGCTGCTCGCCCTCTGGCAGCGGTTCAATGCCGGCGGCAAAGGCCCGACGCGGGAAGACTTCACCCCTTTCGTCCTCAAGCCCTGGCTCGGCAACATCGACGTTTATGAGGTGGAGAACGGTGGCCCCGGCCGCCAGATGGACTTTCGCATGCGCCTAAACGGCACGGAGGTCGTGGCCCTGACCGGGGAGAACTGGACCGGGCGCACGGCCCGGGACATCGACGGCGCCTTGGGCGGCACCCTGCATGAAGAGCTTCTGTCGGTCTATCACAACAAGCAGCCGCTGGCCCATCACATCCGCATTTACCAGAAAGACTATGTCACCGCTTATCGCCTCTTGCTGCCGATCTTCTCGGAACGGCACGATGGTAGTGTGGTGCAGATTTTCCTGGCGATCTTCGGGGAGCGATAGGCGGGCGCCCCGCCCTCCGGCCGTCCGAACGAGCGCCGCAGATGAAGGGGGGAAAGGCCGTCGTGCTCAGTGAAAGATTCTGGCAACCGCTAGTTCCTTTGGCCGCCGCCATCATTGGCGGTCTCATCGCCTCTACAACGGCCTATTGGACCCAGTCCCAAAGCGCCAAGCAGGCCCTGCAGATCTGGCAAGCGGAAGAGAAGAGTGAAAAGCGCGCGGTGGTCCGCACAAAGTTGGAAGAGGCGCTGCGCGGCATCAGTGAAGTAACGCTCACAGGCATCTGCCTGCAGGCAGAATTTGAAAGGCGGGGCTCACCCAACCGCTGCCCCGTTTCTCTGGATGCCGCCCTGGACAGCAGCACTCTGGTCTTCGCCTATGGCAGCGAACAGCTGCAAGATATGGCGGAAGCCGTGCTGGAGTCCTACTACGAAATCTACTTGTTCCTGGGCGGTGAGGGGCGCGCGGCCACGATAGGCGGTTGGCCCTCCGGTGACGCTGAAGAATTCGAGACGCTGCTCCGCACCTTCGGCGATGAATTCAATGACTTCGCCGAAAGCCTGGGGGAAGAGATCCGCATGAACCTGAACCCCGACAGCGAAGAGTATCTCTAGAGCAGATCAGTATCGGCTGGAATCGCCGAAGGCGATCCACCGATCCTGTGAATCTGCTCTATTCTATAGAGAAAGATCGGATTCACACGTTTAGACGGA
>JBNKHC010000304.1:0-7234 GCA_050290145.1 Kiloniellaceae bacterium
ATCGGTCCATTCGGCCTCCACCAGCAAGTCGGCGCCGGGGGAAATGGGGCTGGTCAGCGCGTCGCTGACAACCTGCTTTTCCGGGTCGTCGCGGGCCACCAGGGCGACCGTGTCCATCGCCACCGCTTCCTGCGTGGCCGGCAGCACGGCGAACTGCACCCGCACGGTGCCCCGCTGCGGCTCCAGCGCCAGCAGGTAGTCCTTGCCCAGCTCCCGGCCCATGAGGATGTGGAAGTTGTTCGCCAGGGTCTGGCGGTCACCCGGCGAGACCCTGCGCATCGCCTCCAGCGGCGCGAAGTACATGACCGGATCCAGCATGATCTTGTCATAGCCGCCATTGCGGGCGCGCTCACTGATGTAGACCAGGTCGGGGGCGAACTCGCCTTCGCCGGGCCTCAGTTTGGCCTGGACCTCGGCAGGCAGTATCGCGGAGGTATTTTGCGGTGCCTCACCTTCCATCTGAGCGCAGGCAGCGAGCAGACCCAACAGACCCATCGACATCAAGAAGCGCGGCATCGAATCCTCCTCGTTCCAGGGGACCGCAAGATGCGACGACCGGCGCGCGGCTGGCAACGAAAATCACCCGGAAATCCGCCCCGCCGGCCCTGTCCCGCTGCGACCCCGGTCAACCCAATCTAAAGAAAACCTTGGTATCCTGGTCCAGCTGCCCTATTTCGTTAGCCAGCCGTCAACCGAGGCCAAGAAGCCAGCATGACCAGCCGAAGCGCCGCCGAAGACAACCGCGATATCAGCGCCCGCCGCCGTCTGGCCTGGGCCTGGACGGCCGCGGGCTACGCCTTCTTCGGCATCGGCCTCCTGGGCACGGTCCTGCCGGTGCTGCCGACCACCATCTTCTGGATCGTCGCCGCCGGCTGCTTCGCCAAGGGCTGCCCGGCGATGGCCCGCAAGATCTTCGCCTGGCCCGGTATCGGCCCGGCGGTCGAGGCCTTTCTCAGCTACGGCGTCATCGCGCGCAAGGCCAAGGTCAGCGCCCTGATCGGCATGGCCGCGGGCAGCGGCATCGTCCTGCTGACGGCGCTGCCGCTGGCGGCCAAGCTGGTGACCATCGCGGTCATCGCCCTGGCGGCGCTCTATGTCGTCAGCCGCCCCGAGCGCCTGCCGGAAAGCGCGGCGGCCGAAGCCGACTGAACCTCACTCCTCCCGGCATTTTCGTCTGGGATTTCCCATCTGGGCCTAGCCCCAAGGCGTCACAGCTTTGTCACCGCCGGCATGAACCTGCCGCCGCGGCGCGGCGACTGACATCTGAAACCCGCCGCATTCAGGGGGCGCGGTAGCTAACCGAAAGGAAAGTGCCATGACCCGGAACCGATTGCGCTTCTCGACCGCCACGGGCATCGCCCTGTCGCTGATGCTCGCCGCCGGCACCGCCACGGCCGGCCCCTCCTCCGCCTCGCAGTCCGTCGCGACGCCGGGCAACATCAACACCAACTTCGCACAGCTGAAACAGATCTCCGGCTTCACCGGCCAGATGGGCTTCAGCTATTCCGACGGCGGCTACGCCCTGATCGGCAACAGCTTCAACAAGACGATCAAGCTGCGCTTCACGGTCAACTGCCCGGCCAACTACCGGGTGCACGAGGCCGGGATCCGCGTGCGCGGCGCCGACGTGGCCAACTACGACCACGAGCTGGTTTCGCCCGGCGACCTGCCCGTCGACCAGAACAGTTGGCAGGCCAGCTTCGACCAGGAGCCCTGGAACTTCGACGCGGTCCAGACCAGCGGCATTCAGGCGCTGCTCGCCGCCGGCAACAACGGCCCGGTCTACGTCAGCCTGGACGAGGAACTGGACAGCCGCACGGAGTTCTACGCCAGCTGCTCGCCCAGCCAGCCAGGTTCCGGCCTGCCCTTCATCTACTACGACAGCTATGAAGACAACGGCCACCTGCGCCCGATGACCCGCGTGCGCTACCAGTTGCAGGTCGGCATCGCACAATCGCGCCAATTGAAAGCCAATCCGGCGTCGCGGCCCGCCGGCATCAGCGAGCGTCTGCGCCACCGCGACCGGGCGGCGCCGGCTGCGCAAGCGAAGGCCTTGCTAAAAGCGCCCGGCGGCTGCCCCTACGACTGCCCGCCGCCGGCAAACCGACTGCGCTTCAAGAACTGATTGCCCGCCAGCCTCCCCGCCTTGGCCCGGTGCCGCACGACGGCGCCGGGCCGCTTTTCTGCAGGCGCGAAAAGCATTGGTCTGAAGAGCGGGCCACTGCCGCGCCAAAACGCAACCATCTTCCTACTACCTGTGACCGGATAAACCCGCTAGGCTTTGTCTATAAAAACAAACTATCGGGAGGAAAGTTCAGATGCGAAAGGATCTTCTTGCAGTATCGCTCGCCACCCTGCTGCTGGCGACACCAGCCCTAGCTCAAAGCAATCTGGAGAAGCTCGGCCAGTTCAAAACGACGGGCGTGACCGAGTTCGAGGTCATCGATCAGACCGGTCCCTATGCCGACGGCATCCGCGAAAACCTGAAGCGGGTCAACCTTCCCCCCGGCTTCAAGATCGAGCTCTATGCCGTGGTGCCCGACGCCCGCCATATGGCGGTCGGCCCGCAGGGCATCGTGACCTTCGTCGGCACCCGCAAGACCGAGGCCTGGTCGGTCACCGACCGCAACAAGGACCGCGTCGCCGACGAGGTGAAGAGCTTCGCGCCGTCGATCGGATTCAAGATCCCGAACGGCCCCTGCTTCTCCGACGACGGCTTCCTCTACATCGCCGAACAGAACCGGGTGCTGGTCTACCCGGCCGCCGAGTTCTTCTATGAGAGCCCGGACGTCGCCGCCTTCGAGGTGGTGCCGCAGGGCAAGCTGATCCCGGTGGAAGAGGAAAGCTACAACCACACGGCGCGCGTCTGCACCATCGGCCCGGACGACAAGCTCTACATCACGATCGGCCAGCCGTTTAACGTCTTCGCGCCCGAGAAGATGGACCTCTACACCCAGCACGGTATCGGCGGCATCATCCGCATGAACCGTGACGGCTCCAACCGTGAGGTCTACACCTACGGCGTCCGCAACTCGGTCGGCCTCGACTTCAACCCGGCCAACGGCGAGCTGTGGTTCACGGACAACCAGGTCGACGGCATGGGCGACAACATCCCGCCGGGCGAGTTGAACCGCCAGACCGCCAAGGGCCAGCATTTCGGCTTCCCCTGGTATGGCGGCGGGGACACCCGCACAAACGAGTATGCCGATTCCGAGCCGCCGGCCGACGTGATCTTCCCGGCGGTCAACATGGTGGCCCACGCCGCCGACCTCGGCATGCACTTCTATCAGGGCAACCAGTTCCCGGCGAAGTACAGGGGCGGTATCTTCTCCGCCCAGCACGGTTCCTGGAACCGCACCACGCCGGTCGGCGCGCGGGTGATGTTCACCCCGGTCAACGAGGATGGCTCGGCCGGTGAGACCACGGTGTTCGCCGACGGCTGGATCGACGAGAACGGCGAGTACCTGGGCCGGCCCGTCGACGTGGTCGAGCTGCGCGACGGCTCGATCCTGGTTTCCGACGATCTCGCCGGTGCGATCTACCGCATTTCATATGGCATGTAAGCCGGTGTAAACTTTCCTGCGGCGGTCGGGCTAACCCCCGGCCGCCGCATCTGCTTTCACGGGAACAACTCCACGGAATGATTGTGACGAAGACGCCCCTCCTGCTCCTCGGGATCGCGGCCCTGGCCGCCACCGCCCTCTGCACGCCCGCCCAGGCCGGCGACCCTGCCGCCGGCCGCAAGAAGGCGCGACAGTGCCAGACCTGCCACGGCATCGACGGCATCGCCAAGATCCCCATTGCCCCGCACATCGCGGGGGAAAGCCAGATCTACCTGGAAACCCAGCTCAAGGCCTTCCGCTCGGGCAAGCGCGAGCACGAGATCATGTCGGTGATCGCCAAGGGTCTGAGCGACGGGGACATCGCGGACCTCTCGGCCTGGTACTCCTCGATCAAGATCACAGCGACCATGCCGGAGTGAGCTGCTCTGCGAAACAGGAAACGGCATGCGATGCCGGAGGAACATCGCATGCCGTGGAGCGGCCGGACTCTTGGGGGCTTAGGCCGGCCGCAGGATACCCGGGCCCCGGACGCTGCTGGGGATTACCCCCGCAACGTCACTGGGCGCCCAGGGTGACACCCGCCGGCGGGGAAGTCTCCAGGCGGGAATCGGCGATATGGCGGATCAGCGGCCAGTTGTTCTCGGCGCCCTTGAGGAAGCCGGGAACGTTCTCCCGCCACTTGGCCTGAACATCCTTGTTGAGGTTCAGGTAGAGCTTGTCGTCGACGATGGCCCAGGCCTGCGGATCGCCGTCGAACTTGCGGCCCATGGCAGTGCCGAAGGCGCAGAAGCCGCCGTACTGGGGAGCGTACTTGGCGGGGTTGCCGGCGAAGAGGTCACGGTGCTCGGCGCTGGCGAAGCGGTAGGTCGCCCCGCCGTGCTCGGCGGTGTAGCGGCTGTCGCCGGCGACCGGCTTGCCCTCGGTGAAGTAGGCGACCACGTCAAAGCCATGCACGGCATAGCCTTCAACGATGTTGACTTCCTCCGCCGCGGACACGACCTGTGTCATGGTCGGCACGCTGGCCCCGGCCAGGACCAGCGTCAGCAGGGCGCCGCGAAGGGCTTTGTTGAGATTCGGCATAACGGTTCACTCCGCAATGGTTCTTTCTGCAATGACGTTCAGGGCCTTCGCCCCTTGAGCAAAACCTAGTCAGACGGATTTGATCTTTTGTCCGAAGAAACACGCCATTCGTCCGAAGTCGCCGCCTCCGGGGCCGCCGGCACCTTCCCCTGGCTGAGCCGGCGCAGCCTCAGCGCCAGCGTCTTCTTCTCCGGCCCGCTGTGCGGCGGCGTCGACTACGCGGACGACAACCCCCAGGGCCACCTGCATCTGGTGCAACGCGGCCCGGTGACGCTGCACGCCGCCGGCAGCGCGCCCCTGCGCATCGAACGGCCGAGCCTGATCCTCTTCGCCCGCCCCCGGCACCACCGCCTGGAGACCGACGAGCGGTCCGGCGCCGACCTGGTCTGCGCCCGTCTGGCCTTCGAAGGGCCCGAGGCCGACCTGCTGCTGCTGGGCTTCCCCGAGCGCCTCGTCATCGCGCTGGACGACCTGGAGGGTCTGGAGCCGGTGCTGGGCCGCCTCTTCGACGAGGCCTTCACCCGGGCCTTCGGCCAGCAGGCCGCGGTGGACCTGCTGATCGAGCTGCTGATGGTCATGCTGCTGCGCCACTGCGTCGCCCGGGGCCTGACGGAGAGCGGCCTGCTGGCCGGCCTGGCCGACCCCAAGCTGGCGCGGGCCTTGACCGCCATGCACCAGGCGCCGGAGGCCGAGCTGCCCCTGGAGCGCCTGGCCGAAATCGCCGGCATGTCGCGCTCCACCTTCGCCGCCGCCTTCAAGGCGCGGGTCGGAATCTCCCCGGGCGACTACCTGACCACCCTGCGCATGACCGTTGCCCGCCAGGAGCTGCTGGCCGGGCGCCCCTTGAAGGCGGTGGCCGCCGAGGCCGGCTACCGGAGCCCCACCGCCCTGGCCCGCGCCTTCCAGCGGCAGTTCGGCTGCGGCCCGCGCGAATGGCTGGCCCGCCAGGGCCGCCCGGCGGCGCGGGAGACTGTCTGAATTCGGAGAAACCCCGGTTTCCTGCGGTTTTGCGGCTACCCCGTAAGAGGCTCGATTCCTCACCCCGCAGCGGTAAAATGCCGCCCATGTCCTTGTCCTGGCGACATCACCTGACGGCCGTTCTGGGTACGGCGCTCCTCCTGGCCGCCGGCCCTGCCGCGGCGCTGGAACAGCCCGCACTGGAGGAGCTGGAAACCCTGCTGCGCGACCTCGGCTTCGATCCGGGCAAGGTCGACGGCGTGGTCGACGACGACACCATCGCCGCGATCCGCCGCTACCAGGACTTCGCCCTGCTGCCCGGCGAGCCGGAACCCAACGAGAAGCTGCTGAACGAGCTGCGCGGCGTCGCCGCCGCCTTCGCGGCCCTGAACGCCGGCAAGGAAGAGTCGCCGACGGCGGCCCCGGCACCGGACAGCGGCGAGCCGGAGAGCCCGCCCACTCCGGCCAGCGAAAAGGTCGTCGTCCCGCCGCCCCCGCCGCCGCCCAAGCTGAAGCCGCTGGAGGAGACCGAGCCCCCCGCGCCTCAGACGCCGCCGGCAACGGAAGAAAAAGAGCAGCTCGCCGAGCTGCCCGCGGCCGATACAGCGGAGCCCGCAGCGCCGGCGGAAAGCGTTGCACCGGAAGCCGCCGTGGCACCGCCCGAGGCGGAAGCGCCGCCGGCCGAGCCCGAGAACGAGGAACCTCTCGATCCCGCCGCCGAGCTGGCGGCGCGTGTCGAGGCCGAGCTGGCGCCGCACCGCGACGACCTGGCGGCGGGCCGCGTCACCCGCCAAGCCCTCGCCTTCCGCTTCAATGACCTGGGGCGCCGGGCGCTACAGCAGTCCCAGTACGATGAGGCGATCCTGAAATTCTCGGTGGCGATCCACCTGGTTCCCGATTTCGCCGGCGCCTACTCCAACCGCGGCACCGCCTATCAGCGCAACGAGGAGGCGGAGCTGGCCGCCGCGGACTTCACCAAAGCCAAAGAACTCGGCTTCGGCGGCTTTCGCCTGCGCGACGGCAAGAATCCCTTTCGGTAGGGCCAGCTAGCCCAGGGGTTCCGGCACCTTTTCCGCCGCCGCCTCGCCGGCCTTGCGGGTGCGGTAGTGGAAGTCCTCGGCGATCTTGGCGGACTCGCTTGTCGCGAGGGCCTGCATGGCATCGTGCACGGGCGACTTGGCGCAGGCCGGGTCGACATTGCCCGCCTCGCCCGTCAGCGCGAAGGCCTGGCAGCGGCAGCCGCCCCAGTCGATCTCCTTGCGCTCGCAGGAACGGCAGGGCTCCGGCATCCAGTCGGTGCCGCGGTAGGCCTTGAAGGCCTGTGAATTCTCCCAGATGTCGCGCAGGCTCTTCTCGCTCACGCGGTCGAAGGTGAGGCTGGTGATGGATTCTGCAGCGTGGCAGGGCAGCACCTTGCCGGCCGGCGAGATGTTGAGGAACTGCCGGCCCCAGCCACCCATGCAGGACTTCGGCCGCCGGGCATAGTAGTCGGGCACCACGTAGTCGATCACCATGACGCCCTTCAGGCGCTCGCGCGCCGCCTCGACGATCTCGGTGGCCTGCTCAAGCTGCGCGCGCGTCGGCATCAGCGAGGCGCGGTTCAGGTAGGCCCAGCCGTAGTACTGCACGTGGGC
>JBNKHC010000305.1:0-32013 GCA_050290145.1 Kiloniellaceae bacterium
TCGCTGATCATCTTCGCCGGCATCGTCGCCAACCTGCCGCTGGCCCTGGTCGAGGTGCTGGAACTGGGCCGGGTGGGCCAGATCTCGCCGATCCTCATCGCCATCCTGCTGCTCGGCGCCGTCGGCGTGGTGGCCTTCATCGTCTTCATCGAGCGGGCCCAGCGCCGCATCGTGGTGCAGTACCCGAAGCGCCAGGTCGGCAACAAGATGTTCGGCGGCGAGGCCTCGCACCTGCCGATGAAGCTCAACCCCTCGGGCGTCATCCCGGTGATCTTCGCCTCCTCGCTGCTGCTGCTGCCGGCCACAGTCTCCGGCTTCTCGGGCGCCGGCGGGCCGGAATGGCTGAGCTGGATCAGCATCTACCTGGCCCATGGCACGCCGCTGTTCATGGCGCTCTATGCGGGCCTCATCATCTTCTTCGCCTTCTTCTACACCGGCATCGTCTTCAATCCCGATGACACGGCCGACAACCTGAAGAAGCACGGCGGCTTTGTCCCCGGCATCCGCCCCGGCAAGAACACGGCCGACTTCCTGCGCCGTATCCTGACCCGCCTGGGCGCCGTGGGCGCGGTCTATCTGGCCCTGGTGGCCCTGCTGCCTGAGGGCCTGCGCGCCCAGTACCCGGAGCTCCCGTTCTATTTCGGCGGCACCTCGCTGCTGATCGTGGTCACCGTGACGATGGATACCGTCGGGCAGATCCACGCACATCTGCTCGCACACCAGTACGAAGGGCTCATTAAGAAGTCCAAGCTTAAGGGGCGCCGCGGATGAACGTGATTCTGTTGGGCCCGCCGGGGGCGGGGAAGGGAACCCAGGCCAAGCGCCTGGAAAAGAGCCATAACCTGGTGCAGCTGTCGACGGGCGACATGCTGCGCGCGGCCGTGGCCTCGGGCAGCGAGCTGGGCCAGAAGGCCAAGGCGCTGATGGACGCCGGGCACCTGGTGCCGGACGACCTGATGATCGCCATGATCTCCGACCGAATCGACCAGCCCGACTGCGCCAACGGCTTCATCCTGGACGGCTTCCCGCGCACCACGGCCCAGGCCGAGGCGCTGGACCGGATGCTGGCCGAAAAGGGCCTGAAGCTGAACTCGGTCATCGAGATGAAGGTTAACGACGAGATCCTGGTGGAGCGCATCACCGGGCGCTACACCTGCGCGAAATGCGGCGCCGGCTACCACGACAGCTTCCAGAAGCCCGAGGTGGCCGGGGTCTGCGACAACTGCGGCGGCACCGAGTTCAAGCGCCGCGCCGACGACAACGAGGAGACCGTGCGCACCCGTCTGGAGGCCTATCACGCCCAGACCGCGCCGATCCTGCCCTATTACAGCGACAAGGGCGTCCTCAGGGCGGTCGACGGCATGGCCGGGATCGACCAGGTGACCGCCGAAATCGAAGACGTTCTGGGGGCGGCATGACGGTTGACTCGCCGCTTTCTGTTAATATAATCCAGCGTTTCCGGCGCTCCCCGCGACCGGACGCTTCTGCTTGTCTAGACATGACTTTCGGGCTTTCGCAGGCCCGGGTCCGCGGCGTTTAAGGAGTTCGCGAAGTGGCACGTATTGCTGGCGTCAACATTCCGACGCAGAAACGGGTCGAGATTGCTCTGACCTACATCCACGGGATCGGCCGGACCATGGCGACCAACATCTGCCAGCAGGTCGGTATCCCCCGGGAGCGTCGGGTCAACGAGCTGACCGACGACGAGGTCGCGCGCATCCGCGAGGCCATCGACCGTGACTACGTGGTCGAGGGCGACCTGCGCCGCGAAGTCGCGATGAACATCAAGCGCCTGATGGACCTTGGCTGCTACCGCGGCCTGCGCCACCGCAAGGGCCTGCCGGTCCGCGGCCAGCGCACCAGCACCAACGCGCGGACCCGCAAGGGCCCGGCGCGGCCGATTGCCGGCAAGAAGAAAGCCGCCAGGTAACGACGCCAGAAACGATTTAAGCACCAGGAAACGGGCAACAGGCCATGGCCAAACCTCAAGCGCGTCTGCGCCGCCGCGAAAAGAAGAACATCAGCTCCGGCATTGCGCATGTGAACGCCACTTTCAACAACACCATGATCACCATCACCGACGTGCAGGGGAACACCATCTCCTGGTCTTCCGCCGGTGGTCAGGGCTTCAAGGGCTCGCGCAAGTCCACCCCCTACGCCGCGCAGATCGCGGCGGAGGATGCCGGCCGCAAGGCGCAGGAACACGGCATGCGCACGCTTGAGGTCAACGTGAAGGGCCCGGGCTCGGGCCGTGAATCCGCGCTCAGGGCGCTGCAGGCGGTCGGTTTCACCATCACGGCGATCCGTGACGTGACCCCGATCCCGCACAACGGCTGCCGCCCGCCGAAGCGCCGCCGCGTCTAAGGCGCGGCCCTATCCCGGGACCTTGGATCCCGGGCAGTTGAAAGGCCATGGCGGAGGCTGCCCGCCACCTGGCCTTTTGGCGTCGCAGGGACACCCCCCGCGCCGCCGGATGTGGAATCGAAACAGCCTAGAAGTCGTGAGGGCACGAGCGTGCTGCAAAAGAACTGGACCGAACTGATCAAGCCGACGAAGCTGGATATCCAGCCCGGACCGGACGCTCATCGCGTCGCCAAGGTCGTCGCCGAGCCGCTGGAGCGCGGTTTCGGCCTGACGCTGGGCAATGCCCTGCGTCGCGTGCTGCTGTCGTCGCTGCAGGGTGCGGCGGTGACCTCCATCCAGGTTGATGGGGTTCTGCACGAGTTCTCTTCCATTCCGGGTGTCCGCGAGGACGTGACCGACGTTGTGCTCAACGTGAAGGCCATCGCTCTGCGCATGGGCGGCGAAGGACCGAAGCGGATGCGCCTGCGTGCCGAGGGCCCGGGCGAGATCACGGCCGGCCAGATCGAGACCGGCCATGACATCGAGATCATGAACCCGAACCTGGTGCTCTGCACCCTGGACGACGGCGCCAGCATCGACATGGAGCTGACCGTCGATACCGGTAAGGGTTACGTGGCCGCCAGCCAGAACCGTCCCGAGGACGCGCCGATCGGCCTGGTGCCGGTCGACTCGATCTTCTCGCCGGTGCGCAAGGTCTCCTACAAGGTTGAGAATACCCGTGTCGGTCAGGTCACCGACTACGACAAGCTCACCATGGAGCTGGAGACCAACGGTGCGGTGACGCCCGAGGACGCGGTCGCCCTGGCGGCGCGCATCCTGCAGGACCAGTTGCAGCTCTTCATCAACTTCGAGGAGCCGCAGGCACGCCACGAGGAAGAGGCCGCTGCCGAGCCGCCGTTCAACCGCAACCTGCTGCGCAAGGTCGACGAGCTGGAGCTTTCCGTGCGTTCGGCGAACTGCCTGAAGAACGACAACATCGTCTACATCGGCGATCTGGTGCAGAAGACCGAGGGCGAGATGCTGCGCACCCCGAACTTCGGCCGCAAGTCCTTGAACGAGATCAAGGAAGTGCTGGCCACCATGGGGCTGCATCTGGGTATGGAAATCCCAAACTGGCCGCCCGAGAACATCGAGGAACTGGCCAAGCGCCTGGAGGAGCCCTACTAAGGGCCCCGCCGGGGAAGTTCAGGTAACTGGAGCGATCGGCTCCCCCCGTTCGTACAGATGACGGCCCCCAAGGGCGGGTCTGGCGGGCGGCAACAAGATCGGTCTCGTGCGCGAGGCCAGGGATGAAGGGATAGAAAGATGCGTCACGGTCTCCACGGCCGCCGTTTCAACCGGACGGCCAGCCACCGCAAAGCGATGTTCGCCAACATGGCGGCTTCCTTGATCAAGCACGAGCAGATCAAGACCACCCTGCCGAAGGCCAAGGACCTGCGGCGCGTCATCGATCGTCTCATCACCCTGGGCAAGCGCGGCGACCTGCACGCCCGCCGTCAGGCGCTCTCCGTGCTGCGCGATACCGAGATCACCGCGAAGCTCTTCGACGATCTGGCGGAGCGCTACAAGGAACGCAACGGCGGCTACAGCCGCGTGCTGAAGGCCGGCTTCCGCTATGGCGACATGGCGCCGATGGCGGTCATCGAACTGGTCGACCGCGACCCCGACGCCAAGGGCCAGGACTCCGGTCCGACCCAGGAAGCCGTCGAGGAAGCGGACGAGGACTGAGTTTGCTCCTCATCCAGCCGGCACGGCAGGACGTTCTCGAAAGGCAGCCCTGTGGGCTGCCTTTCTTGTTTGACGCTCCCGGTCGCGACCCCAAATATGGGTTAGACCGCGACGGGCGGACGAGTTGGGAAGGGAATTGGTGAGCGAACTTCGCGCAAAGCCTGCCAAGCTGCGCCGGGCCGCGATGGCGGTCCTGGCGGCGCTTTGCGCCGGCGCCCTGCTGGCGGCGCCCGCCGCCGCGCAGCAGCGCGAGGTGCCGCAGAGCCGCGAGGAGGTCATGCTGTCCTTCGCGCCGGTGGTGAAGAGAGCGGCGCCGGCGGTGGTCAACATCTTCGCCAAGCGCCAGGTCGAGCGGCGCAGCGCGGTCTCCTCCCTGCTGGACGACCCCTTCTTCCGCCGCTTCTTCGGCGACGGCTTCGGCGACCGGGAGAGCCGCAAGCGCGAGCAGTCGTCGCTGGGCTCCGGCGTGATCGTCGCCGAAGAGGGATTCATCGTCACCAACGAGCACGTCATCAAGGGCGCCACCGAGATCAAGGTGGTGCTGACCGACCGCCGCGAGTTCGAGGCCGAACTGGTGCTGGCCGACGAGCGGACCGACCTGGCGGTGCTGCGGGTCGATCCGGGCGGCGAGAAGCTGCCGACCATCGAGATGCGCGATTCCGACGACGTGGAGGTCGGCGACCTGGTGCTGGCGCTGGGCAATCCCTTCGGCGTCGGCCAGACGGTGACCAGCGGCATCGTCTCGGCCCTGGCTCGCACCCAGGTCGGCATCACCGACTTCAGCTTTTTCATCCAGACCGACGCGGCCATCAATCCCGGCAACTCGGGCGGCGCCCTGGTCACCCTCGACGGCCGGCTGATCGGCATCAACACGGCGATCTATTCGCGCAGCGGCGGCTCGGTAGGCATCGGCTTCGCCATTCCCGCCAACATGGTGCGCACCGTCGTCGACAGCGCCCGCGACGGCCGCGCCCTGGTGCGCGCCTGGACCGGGCTGATCGGCCAGGACCTGACCTCGGACCTGGCCGAGGGGCTGCGCCTGGAGCGGCCCGGCGGCGTGGTCATCAGCGACGTCTACCAGGGCGGCCCGGCCGACCGCGCCGGCATTGACGCGGGCGACGTCATCGTCGCCGTCGACGACCAGCCGGTGAACGATCTGCAGTCGCTGCGCTACCGCGTGGCCACCGGCGCGCTGGGCGACAGCCTGCATGTGCAGATGGTACGCCAGGGCAAGATGCTCTCCACCGAGCTGCCGCTGGAGCCGCCGCCGGAGAGCCCGCCGCGCAACGAGGTGCGGCTGCTGGGCCATCATCCCCTGGGCGGGGCTTACGTGGCCAGCCTGTCGCCGGCCCTGGCCGAGGAGCTCGACATGCCGGACAGCTGGGCCGGCGTGGTGATCACCAAGGTGCAGCGGGGCACGCCGGCCGACCGTGTCGGTTTCCGCGCGCGCGACATCATTCTCTCCCTGAACGGCGAGAGCTATCAGAACTCGGGCAACCTCGCGAACGCCCTCGACCACATCAGCGGCAAGTGGCAGATCACCTTCAAGCGCGACGGCAAGGTCCGCCGGGTCGAGTTCAGTTCCTGAGGCCCGGGATGCGGCGGCCATGACCGGACTCTTCGAAAGCCAGGCGCCGCGGCCGCTGGCCGACCGGCTGCGCCCCCAGGCGCTGGACGAGGTCGTCGGCCAGGACCACCTGCTGGCGCCGGAGGGGCCCATCGGCCGCATGGTGCGCTCCGGGCGGCTGGCCTCCCTGATCCTCTGGGGCCCGCCGGGCTGCGGCAAGACCACCATCGCCCGCCTGCTGGCGGCGGAGACCGACCTGGAGTTCGAGCCCCTCTCGGCGGTCTTCTCCGGCGTCGCCGACCTGCGCAAGGTTTTCGAGCGGGCCAAGCAGCGCCGCCTGGCCGGCCGCGGCACCCTGCTGTTCGTCGACGAGATCCACCGCTTCAACCGCGCCCAGCAGGACGGCTTCCTGCCCTTCGTGGAGGACGGCACCGTGGTGCTGGTCGGCGCGACCACCGAGAACCCTTCCTTCGAGCTCAATCCCGCCCTGCTGTCGCGCAGCCAGGTCATGGTGCTCAAGCGCCTGGACGAGGCGGCCCTGCGCGAGCTGCTGGCGCGCGCCGAGGCGGCGGAGGGTCGCGACCTGCCGCTGACCGCGGAGGCGCGCCAGGCGCTCATGGCCATGGCCGACGGCGACGGACGCTACCTGCTGAACCTGGCCGAGGAGGTTTTCGCGCTGGGGGAGGGTACCTGGAAAGCCGGCGACAAGCTGGACACCGCCGCCCTGGCGCAGGTGGTGCAGAAGCGCGCGCCGGTCTACGACAAGGGGCAGGAGAGCCACTACAACCTGATCAGCGCCCTGCACAAGTCGCTGCGCGGCTCCGACTGCGACGCGGCGCTCTACTGGTTTGCGCGCATGCTGGCCGGGGGCGAGGACCCGCACTACATCGCCCGGCGCCTGGTGCGCTTCGCGGTGGAGGACATCGGCCTGGCCGATCCCTCGGCCCTGACCCAGTCGGTGGCGGCCTGGCAGGCCTTCGAGCGCATCGGCAGCCCGGAGGGCGAGCTGGCCCTGGCCCAGGCGGTGATCTACCTGGCGACGGCCCCGAAATCCAACGCCGCCTACAAGGCCTTCGGGGCGGCCCAGCGGGCGGCCCGCGACAGCGGCTCCCTGGCGCCCCCGGCCCACATCCTCAACGCGCCGACCAAGCTGATGAGCGAGCTGGGCTACGGCAAGGGCTACGCCTACGACCACGACACGCCCGAGGGCTTCTCCGGACAGGACTATTTTCCCGAAGGCATGCCGCGCCAATCCTTCTACCGCCCCGTCGAGCGCGGCTTCGAAAGAGACGTACGCAAACGACTGGAATACTGGGAAAAGCTGCGATCCCAAGGGGGCAGGGCCGGCAAGGACCCGGCGGACGGCTAGCGTTGCGTATAGTGCGAATCTGCCATTCATCCTTGCCGGTTGTGTGGGGCCCGAAAGCTCGTAATTTGTCACCCACACAATAATCGCCGGACCGCCAAAGAGCTCCGGCAGGCAGGCATACGAGGGTCTAAATGGCGAATTACTGCGTGCCCGAGAAGGGCAAAGCAGCTCTCCTTTGCATCTCCGCGCAGCGCGATTTCGTTGCCCCCGGATCGCCCGTGCGGGCCTGCGGAACCCACACCGCGCTGCCCAACCTCGGCCAGCTTGTGGACTGCTTCCGCAGCCATGGAGCGCCGATCTATCACTCGGTGCGGCTCTACAAGCCCGACGGCTCCAACGTTGACGCCTGCCGCCGCCAGGCGGTGGAGGAGGGCCTGCGCATCCTCATGCCGGGCACATTGGGCGCCGAACTGATCGACGAGCTGAAGCCCGCAAAGGACGTGCGCCTGGACCCGGAGCTGCTCTTCGCGGGCGACTTCCAGGAAATCGGCCCCAACGAGTTCGTCCACTACCGGCCGCGCTGGGGCGCCTTCCACAACACCGGGCTGGAGCAGCGGCTGCGCGACCAGCAGATCACCACGCTGGTGATCTGCGGCTTCAGCTTCTCCACCGGCGGCCGCGCCTCGGTCTACGAAGCCAGTGCCCGTGACTTCCGCATCGTCCTGGTGCCCGATGCCCTGTGCAATGCCACCGAAGAGGCGGTGCAGGAACTGGGACGGATCGGCATCTACCTGATGGACACCGCCAACTGCCTGTCCTGGATGGCCAACGGCTCCTCGGGCTCGGTCGAGGCCGCCTGAGCGCCGCATCCGCCGTTTGCACCTGCTCCTGCGCTTTGCTAGCTAGATACGTTAAGCGGCCCTTCGGGGCCGCGCCGCCGTATTGAGGCTGGGAACCCGGGCCGGCAAAAAAGGGCGCCGGGGGAGAGGACAAAGGGCATGCAGCTTCAGATCATCGCCGCTGTCGCCGCCGGGGGCGCGCTGGGGGCCGTGGGGCGCCATTTCGTGGTGGCCCAAGTGACCCATTGGGCCGGCAACGGATTCCCCCTGGGTGTGCTGACGGCGAATGTCCTGGGTTCCTTCGCCATGGGCCTGCTCATCGAACTGGGCGCCCTGGTGTGGTCCCCCTCGGCTGAACTGCGGGCCTTCCTCGCGGTCGGCTTCCTGGGCGCCTTCACGACCTTCTCGACCTTCTCCATGGACACCGTCCTGCTCTACGAGCGCGGCGCGCTCTTTCAGTGTGCGGGCTATATCGTCGCTTCGGTGGTGCTCTCCGTCGGGGCCTTCTTCCTGGCGTTGAGCCTCGTGCGCGCGGCCGTGACATGAGGGCGGCTCCGTGAGCGGCGTCCGGCAGGTGCCGGTCGAGGCGGCGGCCGACGGCCAGCGCCTGGACCGCTGGTTCAAGCAGCACTTCCCGCAAGTCACCCACGGCCGCCTGGAAAGGATGCTGCGCAAGGGCGAGATCCGCGTCGACGGCCGCCGGGTCAAGGCATCAGCGCGCCTGGAGAGCGGCCAGATCGTGCGCGTGCCGCCACTGCCCGCGGCGGCGCCCGAGGCGGGGCCTGAAGCGCAGTCCAAGGCCCTGACGATCTCCGCCGCGGAAGCGGAGGAACTGCAGGCGGCGGTGCTCTACAGGGACGATAACGTGATCGCGCTCAACAAGCCGGCCGGCCTGGCGGTGCAGGGCGGCAGCGGCCAGCGCCGCCACCTGGACGGTATGCTGGACGCGCTGCGCTTCGGCGCCGCCGACCGGCCGCGCCTGGTGCATCGCCTGGACCGCGACACGGCAGGCGTCCTGCTGCTGGCCCGCAACGCGCCGGCGGCGCGCAGCCTGACCTCGGCCTTTCGCGGCAAGGACACCCAGAAGATCTATTGGGCGCTGGTGGCCGGCGAGCCGCCGGAACGCCGCGGTCTCATCGACCTGCCGCTTGCCAAGCAGGCCCAGGGCGGCGGGCGGCGCGGCGAGGCGGTGGCCCCGGACGAGGCCGAGGGCAAGTCGGCCCGCACCCTGTTCCAGGTAGTCGAGAGCTGGCGCGACAGGTCCAGCGGCGGCAAGGTGACCTGGGTGGTGCTGCTGCCGCTGACCGGCCGCACCCACCAGCTGCGCGTCCACTGCGCGGCCCTGGGCACGCCCATCGTCGGCGACGGCAAGTACGGCGGGCGGGCGGCCTTCCCCGAAGCCCTGGCCGGCGCCGGGGTGTCGCCGAAGGTGCTGCACCTGCTGGCCCGCGAGCTTGCGCTGCCGGACCCGGAAGTCGGGACCACGCTGCGGGTGACCGCGCCCCTGCCGCCGCACATGGCGGCGACCTGGCAGGCGCTGGGCTTTACGGAAGCGAAGGGTGAGGGGGCGCTACAGGCCCTGCTGGCCTATGCCGAAGGGCTCAGCCACTCGCCGGCCAAGGGCCAGCGGCCGCTGTAATCCCGGCAGCTCAGAAGCGGAACTGCAGGCGCGGGGACTCCTCGCGGTCGGCGACCTGGTCCGGCGCGTCATTGCGCACCGAGGCGCCGGGCCGCGGCAGGTTGCGCAGCATCGACGCCGTGCGGGCGCGCCAGGCCATGTCGTTGACCACCGTGTTCAGGTCGAAGCCCCACTGGGGATTGTCGCTCTTGGGCGTGTACTTGGCAGCCTCCGCCGCGGTGTAGTGGCGCTCCATGGAGCGCAGCCAGTCCCTGGCCTCCGCCGGACCGGCGGCAACGACGAAGGCGGCGGCCGCAATTGCGGCTGCGAAGACGGCCTTGGAAAGCTGAACGAACATGCCTACCCCATAAGACTGCGTGGCGAGGCGCCGAAAGGCGTAGGGGTAGTTTTCGCTACTTCTCCTTTTAAAGGCTTAATGCCAAAGAAGTTCTCTGAATTAATCCCATTTATGTCACAACAGGGCATTCCCCCTATGAGTAAAGGGGGAATTAATACTCTGTTAATATATTGAGACGGACAGAACTATATTTCGGGATAATCGGACGGTCGCTGCCTGAGCCCTCCGCCCTTGCCGGCCCGCGTTACCGGGGCACCTCGCCGGCCAGGGTCACCCGGTGCATCAGCCGGCGGAAGCCGTGATAGTCGTTGATCGGGTTGTGCTGGGTACAGCGGTTGTCCCAGAAGGCCACCGCGCCCTTGGTCCAGCGGAAGCGGCAGGTGAATTCGGCCTTCACCTGGTGGCGGAACAGAAAGTCCAGGATCGGCTGGCTCTCTTCCTCGGTCATCCCGTCGAAGTGCGTGGTATGGGCGAGGTTCACGTAGAGCGCCTTGCGGCCGGTCTCCGGATGGGTGCGCACGGCCGGGTGGCGGGCGGTCAGTTCATCGCCCTTCAGGCCGGCCGGGGCCTGCTCCATCATCCCGCTGCGCGTCCTCTGGACGGCGCCCTTGCCCGAGGCGTGCACGGCCGTCAGCCCGTCGAGGAAGCGGCGCAGCGGCGCCGAGAGGGTTTCATAGGCCAGATACTGGTTGGCGAACTCGGTGTCGCCGCCGTAAGGCGGAATCTCGATGCCGTAGAGGATCGTCCCCATGGGCGGGGCCTGCTGGTAGGCGGTGTCCGAGTGCCAGAGCCCGCCGAAGTTGATGCGGTCCTCCTCGCGCTTGAGGATCGGCGTGATCTCCGGGAAGTCGTCCAGACCCTTCACGAAGGGGTAGGTCACCGGCTGGCCGAAGCGCGCGGCGAAGGCCATCAGCTGCCGGGGCGTCAGTTCCTGGTCTCGGAAGAACACCACCAGATGGTCGAGGAACGCCCGGCGGATCGCGGCGACCGTCTCCTCGGACAGCTCCGCCGACAGGTCGACGCCGGAGATCTCGGCGCCGATGGCGCCGGCAAGGGGCGCGACGGTGATCTGGGCGACGGTGCTTGGGGCGCCTGGCATGCTGCCTCCCGACAGTTGTTGTTTGGCCGCCATGATAGCGCAGGCGAAGGGCGGGCGCCGTCCGTCAATCGTCAGCGCGGTTGCGTGAGAAGATATCCCGGGCCACCTGGCGGATCAGCTGCTCGACCTTCGGGTCGTCCAGGCTCTCGACTTCCTCGGCCCGGCCGTCCACGGCGGCCAGCAGGTCGTCGCCGCGGCAGAACCCGGCGCGCAGCGCGATCCGGCCGTCGCTTTCCGGAGGGCCGCCGGCCAGCGGTTCCCGGCAGAAGGCGAAGAGGTCGCCGCCGCCCTCGGCCGGGTTGAAGACCAGCACCAGGCGGAAGCGGGGATCCTCGGCGGCAGTCTGGTCGGAGGTGAGGCGCAGGACGCGGCTCTGCAGCGCCTGCTCCATGACCGCGGCCACCCGGCTGTCCAGACCGTCGCTCTCGCCGAAGGGCTGGCCGTCGATTTCCAGGTAGAGCGGGCCCTCGTTCCTGGTGGCGGCGATCAGGAAATCGAAGGCCCCGGCGGGATGCATGTAAAGGGTCACCGTGGCGGGGCCCTGGTCGCAGGCGGCCGGGCCGAGGAGGGCCGCAGCGGCAAGGAGGAGGGCGGGAAGGCGGAAAAGACGGCGGTACGGCGGCATCGTGGCGGAGGCTTCCCCCTGGCGGCTGGTCCGGACGTACGAATCGTCTTAAGCATGCGGGCCCAACGTGATAGAGACAACGCCCAATGACGGCTCCGCCCTTTTCCCACCGCTTTATCGTCTTCGACGTCGACGGCACCCTGGTCGACAGCCAGCATACGGTCGTCCACTGCATGGGCCTGGCCTTCGCCGAGGACGGCCTGCCGATGCCCGAGCCTGCGGCCATCCGCGGCACCATCGGCCTGAAGCTGGAGGTGGCCATCAACAGCCTGCTGCCGGAGCCCGACGAGGCCCGGGCCTGGCAGCTGGTCGAGGGCTACCGCCGTGCCTTCTTCGCGCTGCTCGATGACCCGGGTCACGAGGAGCCCCTGTTTCCGGGCACCCTGGAGCTGCTGGACGCCCTCGACCACCCGGAGGTCTTCCTGGGCATCGCCACCGGCAAGAACCGCCGCGGGCTGCGCCGGGTGCTGGAGCGCCACCGGCTGGAGCCGCGCTTCCACAACCTGAAGACCGCCGACGACGGCCCCGGCAAGCCGCACCCGCACCTGCTGGAGACGGCCATGGCGGAGGTTGGCGCGGAACCCGGTCAAACCGTTATGATCGGCGATACGACCTTCGATGTCGAAATGGCCCGCGCCGCCGGTTGCGCCGCCGTCGGAGTGAGCTGGGGCAACCACGCCCCGGAGCAGCTCCTGGCCGCTGGAGCCGACTGCGTGATTGATCATTTTTCCGAGCTAGAGCAACATCTTGTCCGGATGAGCGGAGAACGCGTATGAAGAAGAAGCGCGGCAAGCTGCGGCGCATCCTTGGCGCCCTGGTGGCCCTCACCGTGGCGCTGCTGGTCGCGGGCTACGCGATCATCGCCTCGCTGGACGTGCAGCAGGTCGCCGACTTCGCGAAGAAGGAGGTCAAGGCCGCCACGGGACGCGACCTGGTGATCGACGGCCCGGTGGCCCTGCGGGTCTCCCTGGTCCCCGCCATCGACCTGCAGGACGTGCGCTTCGCCAACGCGCCCTGGGGCAGCCGCCCCGACATGGTGACCTTCAAGCGCCTGGAGATCGAGGTCGAGCTGCTGCCCCTGCTGTTCGGCGACATCGTGGTGACGCGCCTGGTCGCCGTGGCGCCGGACATCCTGCTGGAAACCGATGCCGCGGGCCGCGGCAACTGGGAGTTCGAGGAGGCCGCCGGGGCGGCCCCGGTTGAGCAGGCCCCCGAGCCGGCGCCGGAAGCGGCGGGTGAGGCGGAGGCAGTTTCCCTGCCCGACGTGCAGGACTTTCGCATCGAGGGCGGGCAGCTCACCATGATGGACGCCGCCTCCGGTGAGACGCTGACCCTGGAGGTGACCGAGGCCGTGGGCGCGGTGCCCGCTGGCGGGGGCGCGCGCAGCCTGCGTCTCGTGGGCGCCTACAACGGCAACCCCTTCACCCTGGAGGGCAGCTATCCGGGCCTGCCGGCGCTGCTCTCCGGCGCCGAGGGGCCGCTGGACATGACGCTGGCCGCCGGGGGCGTGACGCTGGCGGTGACGGGCCGGGCCGGTGACCTGACGGGGGACATGACTGCCGAGGTCGCCGTCGCCGCCGAGGGAGAGAGCCTCGCCGGGCTGTCGCCCTTTGTCGGCACGGAGCTGCCGGCGCTGGGGCCCTTCAAGCTGTCAAGCGATGTAAATGCAGCCGACCAAACGATTGATTTCGATGGATTAAGACTGACGGTTGGCGGCAGCGACCTGGGCGGCAACGCGACGCTGGCCCTGGCCGGTGCACGTCCCGCGCTGAAGGCGGCGCTGCTGTCCAAGCTGCTTGACCTGGGGGACTTCAGCGGCGGCGACGCCGTGGCGCCAGAGGGCGCAGGCGGCGGCGCGGCAGGCGGCGGTGCAGCCGGCGGGAGTGACCGGGTTTTCTCCGAGACCCCCTTGCCGTTGGAGGGGCTGCGGGCCCTTGACGCCCAGGTGAAGCTGGACGCCGAGCTGCTGCGCCTCTCACCGGGCCTGGAGCTCAACGAGGTCAAGCTGACGCTGGCGCTCAAGGGCGGCAATCTGACGGTGGAGCCGCTGGCGGCGGTGCTGGCCGGTGGCGCCCTCGACGGCCGGCTCGCCCTCGACGGGGCCAAGGCGGAGCCGGATGTGGCGCTCACCCTCACCGGGCGCGACCTCGATTTTGGCGAGCTGCTGAAGCGGGCGGAGGTCAATGAGGGCGTCGGCGGCAAGCTGGAGCTGGACGTCGACCTGAAGGGCCGGGGCGCCAGCCCGCACGCCATCGCCGCGGGCCTGGGTGGGCACGTCCAGGCGGTCTCGCAGGACGGCACCATCGACAACGCCATGCTGCGGGTCTTGAGCGCCGGTCTGAGCGATATCACCGGGCCGCTGTTCGGCCAGTCGAACCAGACCCGCCTGGAGTGCTTCGTCACCCGCTTCGACGTGGAGCAGGGCCAGGCCAAGAGCCGGGCGCTGGTGCTGGACAGCGGCGCCTTCGCGGTGGCCGGGCGCGGCAGCATCGACCTGGATGCCGAGCGGGTGCACCTGGCCTTCGACACCCAGACCAGCGAGCCCAGCCTGGCCAGCCTCGCCGTGCCCTTCAAGGTCGTCGGCCCGCTGAACGACCCCAGCTTCACGCCCGACCCGATCGGCGCGGTGGCCGGCGCGGTGGGCACTGTCGGCGACGTGGCGCAGACCGGCGGCAACATCGTCGGCGGCTTGATCGGCACCGGGCCGTTGATCGGCCAGGGCGGCGACAAAGCGTCGCTCTGCGACGCGGCCCTGGCGGCCATCGGCCGCGGCGGGGAGGCCTCTGGCAGCGGCCAGTCGTCGTCCTCCTCCTCGGGCGGTATCGTCGATGACGCCGGCAAGGCCCTGAAGGACGTGGGCGAGGGGATCGAGAAGGGCCTGAAGAGCCTCTTCGGTAACTAGCAGGACCAATGCAGCAGAAAATCAAGCGCTTCTACAAACAGGCCGCCGCCGCGCCGGCGGAAGGCGGCTACGCCGTGGAACTGGACGGGCGGCCGGTGCGCACCCCGGCCAAGGCCAAGCTGGTGGTGCCCTCCCGGGCCCTCGCCGAGGCGGTCGCCGCGGAATGGCAGGACCAGGGCGAGGAGGTGGATCCCCGGGCCATGGCGCTCAACAGCCTGGTCTGCACGGCCATCGACATCGTCGCGCCGCACCGCCCGGCGATCGTCGAGGAACTGGCCGACTACGGCTGCCATGACCTGCTGTGCTACTGGACCGACGAGACCGGCGAGCTGCTGCGTCGCCAGCAGCAGCTCTGGCAGCCGCTGCTGGACTGGGCGGCGGAGGAGCTGCGCGCACCGCTGAAGAAGACCTGCGGCATCACCCCCCAGCCCCAGGCGCCGGAGAGCCTGGCGGCCTTGAAGCTGGCGGTGGAGGAGCACAGCGACCTGGAGCTGACGGGGCTGGCCGCGGCGGTAAAGGCCGCGGGCTCCCTGGTCATCGGCCTCGCCCTCTCCAAGGGCCGCATCGACACTGCCCAGGCCGTGGCCCTGTCGCAGCTCGACGAGCTCTATCAGGCGGAGAAGTGGGGGGAGGACGCCGAAGCGGTGGAGCGCCGCGCGGGCCTCGGCCGGGACCTGGAAAGCGCCGCCCGGCTGCTTGATCTTATTCGCTAGCCGGCCACGGCAAGTTTCTGAAAATCAGGAGAATTCCCGGGTCGCCGGCGGCTCCTGCGAGCCCCGCATCATGACCTCGGCCAGGGCGCTGTAGACCTTGGCCCAGGCCTGCTCAATCTCCGGGGTGAAGGCCTCCTTGAGGCCTTCCTTCAGGGTCCACAGCAGGGCCTTGGCGACGCTTTCGTAGTGCTTGAACTCGACGCCGTAGGTCAGGTGGCGCTGGCCCATTATCTTCAGCACCGGCACCAGCTGGTCGAACCTGTCGAGCCCGGCGATGGCGGTTTTCAGCACGCTCATCAGCTTGCGGCCCTGGTCGGCCATGTCGCCCTTGAACAACGCCTGGGTGCTGGGGTCGATCTCGAACAACCGCTTGTAGAACAGACCGGCGGCGTCCTCGGCGATGGGGTCAACCAGGGCGAAGCTCTGCTGCACCAGCGCGATCTCTTTCGTCGTCAGGGCCGGCGCCTGAAAGGTCTCCGCCGCGGCGGCCGCCCCGGCCGGCTGGGCGGGCGCGGGTTCGGTGGAGGCATTGGGGGCGGGCGCACGGGGGGCAGGCGCTTCGGGGGCGGCGGTCTCGGGGGCGGCAGTCTCGGGGAGACCGTGTTCCGTCAGTTCCGCCAGGCGCTCAATGCGGTGGGTCAGGCTGTCGGCGATCTCGGCGATCTCGCCCGTGGTCTTGGCGGTCTGCCCGGCGAGCTGCTTGACCTCGCCGGCCACCACCGCGAAGCCGCGGCCGGCTTCGCCGGCCCGGGCCGCCTCGATGGTGGCGTTGAGGGCCAGCAGGTTGGTCTGCTTGGCGATGGCCTCGATCTGCCCGGCCATGGCAGCAACGTTCTCGACCTCGCTGCGCAGCGCCTCGATCTGCGCGGCGATGCCTTCTTCTTCCAGGGCTTCGGCGGCGGATTGCGGGGCTGCGGTGCGGGCGGGATCGGCAGACATGGGCGGTTTTTCCTGCTGGGACCGGTGGTTCGCTGACGGATCTTGTGAAATTCCTTGAGCCTTTGTAAGGAAACGCCGTTAACGAGTGGCTAATTCTAAACGTTCCCAAGAAGATGCCCGTGGCCGCCCCGGCCGCTGGTACCGCCGGTTCGCTCGTGCTATCAGCAAGCGCAACGACTAGGCCGGGGACTAAGCAGGGAAAGCGGTGCCATGCAGGACATCCTCCAACGACTTGAGGAAATGCGGGATCAGGCGGCCATCGGCGGCGGCCAGCGGCGGATCGAGGCCCAGCACGCCAAGGGCAAGCTGACAGCCCGCGAACGCCTGCAGATCCTGCTCGACGAGGGCTCCTTCGAGGAGTGGGACATGTTCGTCGAGCACCGCTGCATCGATTTCGGCATGGAAGGCCAGAAGGTCTCCGGCGACGGCGTGGTCACCGGCCACGGCACCATCAACGGCCGCCTGGTCTTCGTCTTCAGCCAGGACTTCACGGTCTTCGGCGGCTCCCTCTCCGAGGCCCACGCCGAGAAGATCTGCAAGATCATGGACAAGGCCATCCAGGTCGGCGCCCCGGTCATCGGCCTCAACGACTCAGGCGGCGCGCGCATCCAGGAGGGCGTGGCCTCGCTGGCCGGCTACGCCGAGGTCTTCCAGCGCAACGTCCTGGCCTCCGGCGTCGTTCCCCAGATCTCCATGATCATGGGCCCCTGCGCCGGCGGCGCGGTCTACTCCCCGGCCATGACCGACTACATCTTCATGGTCAAGGACAGTTCCTATATGTTCGTTACCGGCCCGGACGTGGTGAAGACCGTGACCCACGAGACGGTGACCGCCGAGGCCCTGGGCGGCGCCATCACCCACACCACTAAGTCCGGCGTCGCCGACCTGGCCTTCGAGAACGACGTCGAGGCCCTCCTGGAACTGCGCCGCTTCGTCGACTTCCTGCCGGCCTCCAACCGCGAGGCGCCGCCCTGGCGGCCGACCGACGACCCGGCGGGCCGCGAGGATCTGTCGCTCGATACCCTGGTGCCGCCCGACGCCACCAAGCCCTATGATATGAAGGAGCTGATCGAGAAGGTGGTCGACGAGGGCGACTTCTTCGAGATCCAGCCCGCCTACGCCGGCAACATCATCACCGGCTTCGGGCGCATGGAAGGCAACACCGTGGGCTTCGTCGCCAACCAGCCCATGGTCCTGGCCGGCTGCCTGGACATCGCCTCCTCCATCAAGGCGGCGCGCTTCGTGCGCTTCTGCGACTGCTTCAACATCCCCATCGTCACCTTCGTCGACGTGCCGGGCTTCCTGCCGGGCACGTCGCAGGAGTTCAACGGCATCATCAAGCACGGCGCCAAGCTGCTCTTCGCCTATGCCGAGGCGACGGTACCCAAGGTCACGGTGATCACCCGCAAGGCCTACGGCGGGGCCTACGACGTTATGGCCTCCAAGCACCTGCGCGGCGACGTGAACTACGCCTGGCCGACGGCGGAGATCGCGGTCATGGGCCCCAAGGGGGCGGTGGAGATCATCTTCCGCGGCGACATCGGCGACGCGGAGAAGATCGCCGCGCGCACCGAGGAGTACCGCAAGAAGTTCGCCAACCCCTTCGTCGCCGCTTCGCGCGGTTTCATCGATGACGTGATCAAGCCGCACGGCACCCGCCGGCGGGTCTGCAAGGCGCTCAACATGCTGCGCGACAAGCAGCTGGAGAACCCCTGGAAGAAGCACGACAACCTGCCGCTCTAGGGGCGCCCATGCTGAAGCTCTACGACGATCCGGACTCAGGCAACGGCTACAAGGTGCAGCTGACGCTGGCGCTTCTGGGCGTTCCCTACGACCTGGTGGAGGTGAACGCGATCCAGGGCGAGACGCGCAAGGACGCCTTCCTGGCCAAGAACCCCAACGGGCGCATTCCCCTCCTGGAGCTGGAGGACGGGACCTTCCTGCCGGAATCCAACGCCATCATGTTCTACCTGGCCGAGGGCACGCCCTACCTGCCGGACGACCGGCTGGGCCGGGCAAGGGCGCTGCAGTGGATGTTCTTCGAGCAGTACAGCCACGAACCCTACATCGCCGTGCTGCGCTTCTGGACGCGCCACACCGACAAGTCGCGTGAGAGCGAGCCGCAGTGGGCCGAGCGCGAGCAGCGCGGCTATGACGCCCTGGGCGTCATGGAAAAGACGCTGGCGGGGCAGGACTGGCTGCTCGGCGAAGCGCCCTCAATCGCCGACATCTCGCTTTACGCCTATACGCACGTGGCCGACCAGGGAGGCTTCGATCTCTCGCGCTTTCCGGCCGTCCGTGCTTGGATCGATCGTTTCCCGGCGCTGGAGGGCTACGTGCCCTTCACCGGCCGCCTCAAGGCGACGGACGACCGCAAGGCGTGAGTGGCGGCTCGAATAAACAAGGCTTAAGAACAGGGCTTTAGGGACGGATGTTCAAGAAAATCCTCATCGCGAACCGGGGCGAGATCGCCTGCCGCATCATCAAGACCTGCAAGCGCCTGGGTATCCAGACCGTGGCGGTCTATTCCGACGCCGACGCAGCGGCGCTGCACGTGCAGCAGGCCGACGAGGCGGTGGCCATCGGCCCGGCCCCGGCGGCCGAGAGCTACCTGGTGATGGACAAGATCATCGCTGCGGCCAAAGAGACCGGCGCCGAGGCGATCCATCCCGGCTTCGGCTTCCTGTCGGAGAACGCCAGGTTCGTCGAGGCGCTGGACGCCGCCGGCCTGGTCTTCATCGGCCCGCCGGTGAAGGCCATCGGCGCCATGGGCGACAAGATCACCTCGAAGAAGCTGGCTGCCGAGGCCAATGTCAGCACCGTGCCCGGCCACCCCGACGCCATCGACGACGAGGCGGAGGCGGTGAAGGTCGCCGGCGAGATCGGCTACCCGGTGATGATCAAGGCGTCGGCCGGCGGCGGCGGCAAGGGCATGCGCATCGCCCGCAACGAGGTCGAGGCCCGCGAGGGCCTGCGCTCGGCGCGCAACGAGGCGCGCTCCAGCTTCGGCGACGAGCGGGTCTTCATCGAGAAGTTCATCGAGGAACCGCGCCACATCGAGATCCAGGTGCTGGCCGACGCCCACGGCAACACCCTGCACCTGGGCGAGCGCGAGTGCTCCATCCAGCGCCGCCACCAGAAGGTGGTGGAGGAGGCGCCCTCGCCCTTCCTGGACGCCGAGACCCGCGCGGCCATGGGCGCCCAGGCGGTGGCCCTGGCCGAGGCGGTGGACTACCGCTCCGCCGGCACGGTGGAATTCATCGTCGACAAGGACAAGAACTTCTACTTCCTGGAGATGAACACCCGCATCCAGGTCGAACACCCCGTGACCGAACTGATCACCGGCCTGGACCTGGTGGAGTGGATGATCCGCATCGCCGCGGGCGAGAAGCTGAGCTTCGGCCAGGACGACGTGAAGCTCAGCGGCTGGGCCGTCGAGACCCGTGTCTACGCCGAGGATCCCCTGCGCGACTTCATGCCGTCGATCGGCCGCCTGGTGCGTTACCGCACGCCGGGCAGCCCGGAGGACGCTTCGGCCAGCGTGCGCATCGACAGCGGCGTCGAGGAGGGCTCGGAGATCTCCATGTTCTACGACCCGATGATCGCCAAGCTGGTGACCCACGCACCCGACCGGGACAAGGCCATCGCGGCCATGCAGGCGGCCCTCGACGCCTACTGCATCCGCGGCATCAACCACAACATCGCCTTCCTGAACGCGGTCATGGCCAACCCGCGCTTCCGCGAAGGCAACCTTTCGACCAACTTCATCGCCGAGGAATTCCCCGACGGCTTCCAGGGTTCCGAGGTCACCGGGGAGACGCTGGACATCCTCATCGCCGTGGCGGCCATCCTGGAGCAGCAGCGCGCCGCCCGCGCGGCGACGATCTCCGGCCAGATGGACGGCGGCGTGGTCTTCGACCCGACCAAGCCGGCGGACTGGGTGGTCATGCTGGCGGGGCAGGAGGCGCACCCGCGGACGGTGACGCCGGAGGACGGCGCCTTCCGCGTCGCCGGCGGGGCGAAGGACCTGCTGATCGAGACCGGCGCGCAGCTGGGCGACATCGTACTGCCCTGCTTCATCGACAACCGCCCGGTGACGGTGCAGGTCGACCGCCGCGGCCCGGCGCTGCGTCTCGGCTACGCCGGGGCGGACATAGAGGCCCTGGTGCTGACCCCGCTGGCCGCCAAGCTGGCCCAGCGCATGCCGGTGAAGGAGCCGCCCGACCTCTCGCGCTTCCTGCTGTCGCCCATGCCGGGCCTCTTGATGTCGCTGAAGGTCGAGGAAGGCCAGGCGGTCAAGGCCGGCGAGGAACTGGCGGTGGTCGAGGCTATGAAGATGGAGAACGTGCTACGCGCCGAGCGCGACGGCACGGTCGTCAAGGTCCATGCCGGGCCGGGCGAGAGCCTGGCCGTCGACCAGGCGATCCTGGAGTTCGAATAAGCTCACCTGGGGGAGGCGGCGCTGGAGCATCTCGACCGCCCGAGCGAAGAGGTCTGGGACGAACGCCGCCTCTGGTTCGAAGAGGAGCAGGCGCGCCATGCCCGCGCCGGCGCCCGCGCCCCCAGCGAGCAGGCCTGCGCCCTGATGATCGACCTGCAGGCGGTGTTCTGCGCCGGGGCCTGGGCGGCGGCGGTGATGCTGGCCTGCGCCGTCACCGAGGCCCAGGGTGGTTCCAAGCGGGAGAGCCTGCCGGGCGTGGCCGACCGTGACTACCGCTGGCTGCGCGCCCTGCGCAACCGTCTTAGCCACGAGAACCGCAACGACCCGGAACTGACCGTGGAGGATCAGTGGCTGCGCCGCGACCTCTGGGAGGAGCGCGCCCGCCGCGCGGTGGTCATCGCCTTTTCCGCGCTCTATCCTGCCGCCGGCGAGAAGGCATCGGAGGCCGAAGAGGAGGCATGAGCATGACCGTGCGGGTCGTCGTCTCGGGGCGGGTCCAGGGGGTGTGGTACCGCGCCTGGACCGAGCAGCAGGCGCGGGCGCTGGGCCTCGACGGCTGGGTGCGCAACCGCCGCGACGGCACCGTTGAAGCGGTGCTGGCGGGCGAGGCCGAGGTCGTCGAAAGTATGATCCGGGCGCTCTGGGAGGGGCCGCCGCTGGCCCAGGTGACCGCCATCGACCGCTTCGAGCACGGCGCGCCGATCGAACCCGGTTTTTCCGTCAAACCAACTGCTTAAAGCCGTGTCTTGATATCGATTTTAACCTCCCTTCGATCTTTATTTCCATTATTCTAGAAATATCGTTGCAGATTGGCGCGCGCTGGCGTAGTCTTTCCGGCATGAACCTGAACCAAGCTGCACGCTGCCTCGAAAAACTCGGCAACCCGACGCGCCTGGAGGTCTTCCGCCTGCTGGTGCGGGCCGGCCACGACGGGCTGTCGGTGGGGGAGATCCAGGACCACCTGGGCATCCCGGCCTCGACCCTGTCGCACCACATCGGCCACCTGGTGAACGCCGGGCTGGTGGAGCAGCAGCGCGAAGGACGCCAGCTCATCTGCAAGCCGGACTTCACCCTGATGGACGGCTTGATCGACTTCCTGACCGCCGAGTGCTGCATGCTGAAGGGCAAGCCCGAGCCAAAGCGCGACGCCGGCTAGCGAGCCCCTTTTTTTGCGCTGATAGTTCGATGATCCTAGAAACATAGAAAGAGCTTGGGAGCCGAAAGATGACCGACCTCACGACTGCTGCGACCCAAGCCGGTGGCTTCCTGCGGTCCCTCGACCGGGTCTGGCTGACGATCGGGCTGCTGTTCGCGGGGCTCGCCCTCATGGTGCCCGCCCAGGCGGGCGACAGCCTGGTCTTCACCCTCGACGCCTTCCTGCGGCTGCTGCCCTTCCTGCTGCTGTCGGTGGTCCTGGCGGCCTGGCTGAAGGCGGCCGGGGCGGACAGCCTGGTGGCCGGCATGGTCGACCGGGCGCCGCTGTCGGCGCTGGTCATCGCCGCGGCGGCTGGTGCGCTCTCGCCCTTCTGCTCCTGCGGCGTGGTGCCGCTCATGGCCGCCCTGCTGGCGGCCGGGGTGCCGCTGGCGCCGGTGCTGGCCTTCTGTGTCGCCTCGCCGCTGATGGACCCGGAGCAGTTCGTGCTCATGGCCGCGACCCTGGGGCTGCCCTTCACCCTCGCCAAGACGCTGGCGGCGATCGGCCTCGGCCTGCTGGCCGGCGGCGCGACCCTGGCCTTGCAGCGCGCCGGCTTTTTCGCCGAGCCGCTGCGCGCGGGCGTCGGCGGCTGCGGCGGCTGCCGCCCCAAGGTCGAGGCCGTGCCGCTGCGCTGGGCTTTCTGGGGGGAGGCCGGGCGGCGGCGCGCCTTCGCCGGGGAGGCGCGCTCGACGACCCTGTTCCTCTCCAAGTGGCTGCTGCTCGCCTTCGCCATCGAAAGCCTCATGTCGGCCTGGCTGCCGGCCGAGGTGGTCGCAAGCTCCCTGGGCGGCGAGTCCTGGGAGGCGATCCCCCTGGCCGTCGCCGTCGGCGTGCCGGCCTACCTGAACGGCTTCGCCGCAATCCCGCTGGTCGGCGAACTGATGGCCCTGGGCATGGCGCCCGGCGCCGCCCTGGCCTTCCTCATCGCCGGCGGCGTCACCAGCCTGCCGGCGGCCATGGCTGTTCACGCCCTGGTGCGCCGGACGGTGTTCTTCTGGTACCTGGTGATCGCCCTGACCGGGTCTCTGCTGGCGGGCTTTGCGCTTCAGGCGGTCCTGGCGCTGGCGGGCTGATCCCCCGCCGCTTCTTGGGGCTCCACCCAGTCGGTCGCGCCGAAGACGCCGGGGAAGCTGGCGCGCAGAGCCGCGTCCAGGTCGGCCAGGCCGACCGGCAGGCCGAGGTCGACCAGCGAGGTGACGCCGTGCTCGCTGATGCCGCAGGGCACGATGCCGGAGAAGTGCTCCAGCTCCGGCTCCACGTTGATGGCGATGCCGTGGTAGGTGACCCAGCGCCGGACCCGCACACCGATGGCGGCGATCTTGTCCTCGCGGGCGCCCAGCAGCGGATCTCCTTCTCTTGCACTGGGCCTTTCGACCCAGATGCCGACCCGGCCCTCGCGCCGCTCGCCGGTGACGGCGAAGCTCGCCAGGGCGCGGATGATCCACTCCTCCAGGTCCTGGACGAAGCGGCGCACGTCGGGGCCGCGGCGCTTCAGGTCCAGCATCACGTAGACCACCCGCTGGCCGGGGCCGTGGTAGGTGAACTCACCGCCGCGCCCGCTGCGGTAGACCGGGAAGCGGTCGGGCTGCAGCAGGTCCTGCTCGTCGGCCGAGGTGCCCGCGGTATAGAGCGGGGGATGCTCGATCAGCCACACCAGCTCCGGCGCCTCGCCGGCGCGGATCGCCGCCACCCGCGCCTCCATCGCCGCAACCGCGGCGGGATAGGGGGTGAGACCCGCTTCGATCCGCCATTCGACGGGGCAGGCTTCCTTGAGGGGCGAGGGCTGCTCCATGACCAGGGAAGATAGCTCCTATACCGGAGATTGCTATCTCTTTCATTTGCTTAGGCACTTGCGCTGGGGCACGGTGCGGGTCATTTTCGAAGCGCGCCGGGCATCGGCGGCTTCTCCGGCAAAGCCCGGAAATGGGTAGGAACAAGAACAAAGAGTGACGAGGGACGGGATGGCAAAGGACCTTCGCGAGGCCGCCCTGGCGTATCACCGCATGCCGAAACCCGGCAAGCTGGAGATCAGCGCCACCAAACCGCTGGCGAACCAGCGTGATCTGGCTTTGGCCTACTCGCCCGGGGTGGCCGCGGCCTGCGACGCCATCGCGGCCGATCCGGCGGAAGCCTCTACGCTGACGGCGCGCGGCAACCTGGTAGCCGTGGTCACCAACGGCACGGCGGTGCTGGGCCTGGGTTCCATCGGCCCCCTGGCCGCCAAGCCGGTGATGGAGGGCAAGGCCGTCCTGTTCAAGAAATTCGCCGGGGTCGACGTCTTCGATATCGAACTCGACGCCAAGAGCTCCGAACATCTGATCGAGGTGGTGGCGGCGCTGGAGCCGACCTTCGGCGGCATCAACCTGGAAGACATCAAGGCGCCGGAGTGCTTCGAAATCGAGGCCGCGCTGCGCGAGCGCATGAACATCCCGGTGTTCCACGACGACCAGCACGGCACGGCGATCATCGTCGGCGCGGCGATCTACAACGGCCTGCGGCTGGTCGGCAAGGAGATCGGCGACGTCAAGCTGGTGACCTCGGGCGCCGGCGCGGCGGCGCTGGCCTGCCTCGACCTGCTGATCTCGCTGGGCATCAAGCAGGAGAACATCTGGGTCACCGACATCGCCGGCGTGGTCTACGAGGGCCGCGAGGAGCTGATGGACCGCTGGAAGGCGCGCTATGCCCAGCCGACCGACAAGCGGACCCTGGCCGAGGTAATCGAGGGCGCGGATGTCTTTCTGGGCCTCTCTGCGCCGGGCGTGCTGAAGCCGGAGATGGTGAAAGCCATGGCCGAGAAGCCGATCATCATGGCCCTGGCCAATCCGGTGCCGGAGATCATGCCGGAGGATGCCAAGGAAGCGCGGCCCGATGCCATCATCGCCTCCGGCCGCTCGGACTATCCCAACCAGGTGAACAACGTCCTCTGCTTCCCCTACATCTTCCGCGGCGCGCTGGATTGCGGCGCCACGGCGATCAACGAGGAGATGAAGCTGGCCTGCCTCAAGGCCATCGCCGACCTGGCGATGAAGGAGCAGAGCGAAGTGGTGCAGAAGGCCATGGGCGGCGAGGGCCGCAGCTTCGGCCCCGACTACCTGATCCCCAGTCCCTTCGATCCGCGCCTGGTGCTGGAGATCGCGCCGGCCGTCGCCAAGGCGGCCATGGACAGCGGCGTCGCCACCCGTCCGATCGAGGACTTCGAGGCCTACCGCCAGAACCTGCAGCGTTTCGTCTTCCGCTCGGGCCTGATCATGAAGCCGGTGTTCCAGCGCGCCAAGGAAGACCCCAAGCGGGTCATCTACGCCGAGGGCGAGGATGAGCGGGTGCTGCGCGCCGTTCAGGTGGTGGTCGACGAGGGGCTGGCCAAGCCGATCCTGGTGGGCCGGCCCGACGTGGTGGCGACCCGGGTCGAGCGCCTCGGCCTGCGCATCCGCCCGGGCGTGGACGTGCCGCTGATCAATCCGCAGGACGATCCACGCTTCCGCAACTACTGGCAGACCTACCACGAGCTGATGCAGCGCAAGGGCATCGCGCCGGAGGCCGCGCGGGAGATCGTACGTACGCGCAGCACCGTCATCGCCGCCCTGGCGGTGCGCCTGGGCGATGCGGACGCCATGATCTGCGGCACCACCGGGCGCTACAAGCGTCAGCTGGACCATGTGACCGATGTCATCGGCAAGGACGAGGGCATTCACGACTGCTCGGCGATCAGCCTGGTGATCCTGCCGACCGGCTCCTTCTTCATCGTCGACACCTACGTGACGCCGGAGCCGACGGCCGAGGAGATCGCCGAGATGACGCTGCTGGCGGCCAAGCACGTGCGCCGCTTCGGCCTCAGCCCCAAGGTGGCGCTGCTGTCGCATTCCAACTTCGGCTCGGCGCTGACCCCTTCGGCACGCAAGATGCGTGAGGCCCTGGCCATGCTGCACAAGCGCGCCCCGGACCTGGAGGTCGAGGGCGAGATGCACGCCGACGCCGCGCTGAACGAGACGATCCGCGAGAACATCTTCCCCAACTCCAAGCTGAAGGGATCGGCCAACCTGCTGGTCATGCCGACGCTGGACGCGGCGAACATCTCCTTCAACCTGGTGAAGGCGCTCGGCGAGGGGCTGTCGGTCGGGCCGATCCTGCTGGGCATGGCGGCGCCGGCGCATATCCTGACGCCTTCCGTGACCGCCCGTGGTATTGTGAACATGAGCGCCGTCGCCGTGGTCGACGCGCAGGATCGCGCCATCGAAGACTGAACGCCCGGGGCCGCATCCCCCGCGAGGTAAGCAAGGAAAAGCGCCAGGCCATGTCGCAGACCCCGCCCGAGCGAGACGACGCAGATGCCTGGCTGCCCGAGGTGCAGCCGGAGACCTACGGCATCTCTTCCGAGCTGGTGCGCTCGGTGGCCGAGGCCCTGGAAGAGGGCAGGCCGGCGGAGGCCCGCGACCTCACCGCCGAGCTCCACGAGGCCGACCTAGCCGACCTGCTGGAAAACCTGGACCGCGACGAGCGCCCGCAGCTCATCAAGGCCTTGGGTGGCGACTTCGACCTGGAGGTTCTGACCTACCTCGACGATTCGGTGCGCGAGGAAGTCGTGGAGGCGCTGGAGCCGAAGCATATCGCCTCCTCGCTGTCGGACCTGAACAGTGACGACGCCGTCGACATCATCGAGGACCTGGACGAGGAGGCGCAGCAGCGCGTCCTGGCCGCCCTGCCGCAGGCCGAGCGGGTGGTGCTGGAGGAAAGCCTCAGCTTTCCCGAAGATTCAGCCGGCCGCATCATGCAGCGCGAGCTGCTGGCGGTGCCGTCCAGCTGGACGGTGGGCGAGACCATCGACTACATGCGTGCCTCCAAGGACTTGCCCGACGACTTCTACGACCTCTACATCGTCGACCCCAAGCACCAGCCCATCGGCTTCGTGCCGCTGAGCCGGGCCATGCGCACCCGGCGCCCGGTGCTGCTGACCGACATCATGAACGAGGACATGCGCACCATCCCGATCCACATGGACCAGGAAGAGGTGGCCTACGTCTTCCGCCAGTACGGCCTGGTCTCGGCGCCGGTCGTCGACGACGCCGGGCGGCTGGTCGGTGTGGTCACCGTGGACGACGTGGTCCACATCATCGACGAAGAGGCCGAGGAGGACCTGCTGAAGCTGGCCGGCGTGCAGGAGACCGACCTCTACAGCGCCGTGCTGGACACCACCAAGTCCCGCTTCACCTGGCTGCTCGTCAACCTGTTCACCGCGGTGGCGGCCTCCCTGGTAATCGGCCTGTTTGAAGGCACCCTCCAGCAGATCGTGGCGCTTGCGGTGCTGATGCCCATCGTCGCCTCCATGGGCGGCAACGCCGGCACCCAGACCCTGACGGTGGCGGTGCGCGCCATCGCCATGCGCGACCTCAGCTCCGGCAACGCCCTGCGCTTCGTCGGCAAGGAAATGCTGGTCGGCCTGGCCAACGGGCTGATGTTCGCGGTGGTGGCCGGCGCTGTGGCCTGGTACTGGTTCGACACGCCGATGATCGGTGTCATCATCGGTGTGGCGATGGTGATCAATCTGGTGGTGGCGGCGCTCTCCGGCGCCCTGGTGCCCCTGGGGCTGGAGAAGGTCGGCGTCGATCCGGCCGTGGCCTCCAGCGTGGTCCTGACCACGGTGACCGACGTGATCGGCTTCTTCGCCTTCCTGGGCCTGGCGACGGTCTTCCTGGTGTAACGCGGCGGAGGAGGCGGACTTACCTGCGGCTGAAACGGCCCCGGTTGATGGTGCCGCGGGTCTTCGGGTCGTAGGGGTCCGGGTTGACGGTATTGACCTGGTTCTCCAGCTCTTCCAGCTCGCCGGATTCCTTGAGAGCCTCGCGCTCGAGGCGCATCTCGCGCTCGACGTTGGACTCGCAGGCCGCCGTCATGCCGGCGAAGGCCAGCATCGTCGCGACGAGAATCAGGCGGCGGCTCTTGGCGTCAAACATGTTCACTTCCCTGGCGCAGACACTCCCGGCGGGAGCGGGCCCGCCGGCGCCGGGCAATATGGCGCGTTCCAGGGGGGCTGCGCAAGTCACCAGGCGGCGATATGCTGGGCGCTCTTGTCCCGTTTTCCGCCAGAGAGCTCCCGAGATGCCGGTTTTCCAAGCCCCTGACTTCCAGGTTCAGGACCCCGATTTCGCGCGGCGGGTCCGCGACAGCTTCGACCGCCAGACGATCATGGGCCTGATCGGCGCCCGCATGACGCGGGTCGAGCCCGGCGAGGTCGAGATCGAGCTGCCCTTTCGCGGGGATCTCTGCCAGCAGCACGGCTTTTTTCATGCGGGGGTCACCAGCACCATCGCCGACTCGGCCGGCGGCTACGCGGCCTTCAGCCTCTTTCCCGCCGACGCCTCGGTGCTGACGGTGGAGTTCAAGATCAACCTGCTGGCACCGGCGGACGGCGATCTGCTGCGCGCCGTGGGCCGCGTGGTGAAGCCGGGACGGACCCTGACGGTGACGGAGGCCGAAGTCCTGGTGGTCAAGGGCGGCCGGGAAAAGACCTGCGCGCGCATGGCCCAGACCCTGATGTGCCTGGCCGGCCGCCCGGACATGCCCCAGGCGGGCTGACAGGCGGGTCAGGTCGTCGCTTCGGGCGCCTTGGCGCTGCGGTAATAGGTGAAGCCGCACCATTCGGCGAGGCTCCTGACGTCCTCGGCGCTTAGAGGGTCGGCTTCCTTGGGACCCAGCAGAAGATCGGTTAGGCGCTTGCCGTCCTTTCCTTCCAGGTTCTTGATCTCCGCGGCCACGGAAAGCGATGTGCCCTTGTGTCTGGGGGCCTTCAGGATATCGGCTCCCTTCTTCGCCTCGATCATGTGATTGACGACGGCTGGCCATCTCTCCGACAGGACAAGGAAACGGGCGAGGCGATCGAGGTATTTGTCAGCGGGTTTGAGCACGGACGGCAGACGCTTTTCGTCTTCAGGCGTATTCTTGCTTTCGGGCGTGGCCCGGAGTTGGCCGGCCAGATAGGCCTGCAGGCGGAAACTGTTGACGAAGCGCTTGGCTCGCCGTGGGTTCTCAAAATGCCTGCTGCCGTAGTCGGCCGCGATGTTGACGACGGCGTCGGAATCTTTCGGGGTTTCCCGCGCGCTGCCGGCAAGCTTCCGCGCGGCCCGCACGGTGGCTGAGAGGAGGCTCTCGCCGCTGCGCTGCTCCGCGGTGTCGCCGCTATCTGCCGGCTTGGTCCCGGTCCGCTCAGCCCCAGCCGGAGGCTGACCCTTTGTGCTTAGGTTGCGGCTGCGGGTTTTCTCCGCCCCGACGGCCGCGCGCACCAGGGCGCGCATGTTGCCGGTGTTGTAGGAGGGCAGGGAGACGCGGGCCTGAATGATCTTCTCCAGAAACTTGTAGCCGCTGCCATGCTCGAAATGGGTGGTGGGGCTGTCGACCGAGTGGATCAAGTCCTCGCGGTCACTCTCGATGGCGCTGGCCACCCGGCGCATATCCATGCCCAGCACGAAGATGCAGGAGTCCGATACGTCGGCAAGCTGCAGGGCCTCGATAATCTCGCCCAGCACCTTGCCCCTGCAGCGGTCGAGGTCGTCGATGAAGACGATGACCTTCAAGTCGCTCGGTGCCGCCTCGCTGAGCTTGCTCATTTCATGCTCGAACTGCGAGAGGGTGCCGATCTTGTCCTTGAAGTCTGTCTTCTCGACGTAGTCGAGGAGGTTCAGCCCGAGTTTGTCCGAGAAGGTGACATAGGCATAGATCACGGCGAGGATGCCGATCAGCCCCAGCAGCGCATAGCCGAAGAGTCCGTGTGAGGAGTCGTTGGCGGCCGTGATGAAGGCCTTGAGCAGCTTCTGGTCCTCGAGAATCGCATTCTGGACGCCGCCCCACTCCATAAAGGCGAGGCTGCCGACGATGTAGAGAAATGCCAAGGCAATGAAGAGCCTTAGCAGGAAGGGGATATCGGCGTGTCGGTGGAGCTTTGTCTTCAGTCGCTTGAAGCGGAAGCGCAGACCCTGAGAGGGTGTCAGGCCGTCGCGCAGACAGCGTGTCACTTTGGCGATGAAGGCGCCCCAGACCTGCTCCGGCTCGCTGAACTTCCAGGGGTTGAACCAGGTGGTGGCGACCCTCAGGGTGGTCTTTGGGGCGTCTTCCTTCAGCTGTGCGTCGATCAGCTTCATGAAGGAGGTTTTGCCGCGCCCCCAGGGCGCGTGAATGGCGATGGTCAGCGGCGGCTCAGTCTGCTCTGCGAGAATGAACTCGGTGACGGCTCGGACGTAGGGCTCGAAGCCCAGTTTGTCATCCTTCAGGTTGTCAATCGCCCGGTCGCTGAGGGCCACGGGGCTGACGGAGACCTCCTCCTCACCTGTCTCCGGCGTCTCCGAGGTCTCTGGCGTCTCCGCTTCCCGCTCCGGCGGCTGTTCCGGCTGTGGTTCCGCCGGCCTCTCAGGCGGCGGCGCGGGCGCCTCGGCGGGGCTGCTTCCCGGGGGCGCCTGTTGCGATTGCGGCGGTACTACCTGGTCAGTGCTCCTTTGCTGCCGTGCCGAGGCTCCTGTTTCTCTCGTCCCGAAGTCGATGCTCGCGGCTTTACTCTTGACCTCGACTGGCTCTGCAAGAACGGTTTCATCGTAGGCCGCTTCGATGGCGCGCAGTGTCTGCGGCCCCAGCCTGCCATCCACAGTAATTCCCTTGTCAAAGCTGAGCAGCCACTTCTGGAGGTCTTCGACGCCGGGCTGCGGCTTTGCCGTGTTGGGCTCAAAGCCGAACTCCTGCACGGCCCATTCGAAGGCTTCACTACGTTTCAGCCTCTCAAACTCGGCTGAGAGTTCGTCGGTGCTTTCCGAATTCTCGGGGCGACTGACCATCTTCCCATCTCCCGGGCGGCAAAGGCTCGCCCGCACCGTGTAACACAGCAAAGATTTCTAGGGTCCCAGTATACGCGCCTTCGCGGGCCAAGGGTACGGGGCTGCTTCCTTTGCCCCACAGCGCTACTCCGGATGCTCACGCTCCACCGGCGCTCAGGTGGGGCGTTTTGCCTCTGGCAGGTCTCCGCCCGGCGGCCTAGAGTGCGCCTAAAAGCAAGACCAAGGGAGAGTCGTCAGGAAATGAGCCTCAACCAGATGCCCAGTCTGAATTTCGATCTGGGCGAGACCGCCGACATGCTGCGGGACACGGTGATGAGCTTCGCCTCGGAGGAGATCGCGCCGCTCGCCGAAGAGATCGACCGCACCGACTCCTTCCCGCGCCAGCTCTGGCCGAAGATGGGCGCGCTGGGGCTGCACGGCCTGACGGTGGAGGAGGACTACGGCGGCGCCGGCATGGGCTATCTGGAGCACTGCGTTGCCATGGAGGAGGTGAGCCGCGCCTCGGCCAGCATCGGGCTCAGCTACGGCGCGCATTCCAACCTCTGCGTCAACCAGATCCGCCGCAACGGCAGCGACGAGCAGAAGCGCCGCTACCTGCCGGGGCTGATCTCCGGCGAGCAGGTCGGCGCCCTGGCGATGAGCGAACCGGGCGCCGGCTCCGACGTGGTCGGCATGCGCACCCGCGCGGAGAAGAAGGGCGACCGCTTTGTCTTGAACGGTTCCAAGATGTGGATCACCAACTGCACGGAGGCCGACACCCTGGTGGTCTACGCCAAGACCGACCCGGAGGCAGGGCCGCGCGGCATCACCGCCTTCATCGTCGAGAAGGACTTCAAGGGATTCTCCGTCGCCCAGAAGCTGGACAAGCTGGGGATGCGCGGCTCGCCCACCGGCGAGCTGGTCTTCGAGGACTGCGAGGTGCCGGAAGAAAACCTGCTCGGCGAGTTGAACAGGGGCGTGAAGGTGCTGATGTCCGGCCTCGACTACGAGCGCCTGGTGCTGGCCGCCGGACCGCTGGGCATCATGCAGGCCTGCATGGACCTGGCGGTCCCCTACATTCACGAGCGCCAGCAGTTCGGTCAGCCGATCGGCGAGTTCCAGCTCATCCAGGGCAAGATCGCCGACATGTACACGACGATGAATGCCAGCAGGGCCTACGTCTACGCCGTGGCCAAGGCCTGTGACCGCGGCGAGACGACGCGCAAGGACGCCGCCGGGGCGATCCTCTATGCCGCGGAGAAGGCGACCTGGATGGCGCTGGAAACCATCCAGACCCTGGGCGGCAACGGCTACATCAACGACTATCCTGCCGGACGCCTGCTGCGCGACGCGAAGCTGTACGAGATCGGCGCCGGCACCAGCGAGATCCGCCGCATGCTGATCGGCCGCGAACTGTTCAACGAAACCAAGTAGGGGCGCGCGTGCGGCGGCTCATCTCTGTTCCCGCCGGCGAAGAAGCGCGGCGGGAGCCTGAGCGTACAGGCTGAGTCCCCGTCACCGGCT
>JBNKHC010000306.1:0-23131 GCA_050290145.1 Kiloniellaceae bacterium
TCGGCGGGCAGGCGCTCGGCCAGGGGCGGCAGCTTGCCGGCCGCCAGGTCATAGCGCAGGGCCGGCGGCTCGGGGACCGGCCTGGGGCTCGGGGTCTCCTGGGCGGCGGCGGGCAGCGCGAGCGCCGCGCCGAGGCCGAGAACAAGGGCAAGGCTCTGGAATCGCATGGCCTTCTTATAGCTTTTCGCCGGCCCGGGACCAAATGAAGTCTCCGGGAGAGGATAGGGTCGCGCCCTTGCGGGGCCGGGCCCAGCCCTTCATATTTCTCCCATGAGCAAGCACGACGACAAGCAGACGGCGCCCCGCAAGGTCCGCAAGGGCCAGGCCAAGGCCGACGAGGCCGCCCTGGCGGAATTCGAGCTGCGCCCCGACCCGGACGACCCGCGCCTGACCGAGCGCGTCGAGGGCGTAGACCAGGACGGCCGGGCGGTGGAGACCGCCGTGGTGGTGGAGCGGCCGCTGACCCTGTTCCTCAACGGGCAGGAGATCGTCACCATGATGACCATCGGTGACTATCCGGACTATCTGGCCGTCGGTTACCTGCTCAATCAGAACATGCTGCGCCCCGACGACGTCATCGAGGGCATCGACTACGACGAGGAACTGGAGGTCGTCGTGGTGCGCACCGAGCGCGAGACCGACTACGAGGAAAAGCTGAAGAAGAAGGTGCGCACCTCCGGCTGCGCGCAAGGCACGGTCTTCGGCGACCTGATGGAGAAGTTCGAGACGGTTAAGCTGCCGCAGGACGCGGTGCTGAAGACCTCCTGGCTGGCCAGCCTCTCGAAGAAGATCAACGCCGCGCCCAGCCTCTACCTGGAGGCCGGCGCGATCCACGGCTGCGTGCTGTGCCAGGGCGACCGCCCGCTGCTCTACATGGAAGACGTCGGCCGCCACAACGCCGTCGACAAGATCGCCGGCTACATGCTGCTGCACAACGTCGCGCCGGAGGACAAGATCTTCTACACCACCGGGCGGCTTACCTCGGAGATGGTGATCAAGACCGTGCAGATGGGCATTCCCATCCTGGTCTCGCGTTCCGGCTTCACCGCCTGGGGCGTCGACCTGGCCAAGCAGGCGGGCCTCACCCTGGTGGGCCGCGCCAAGGGCAAGCGCTTCATTGCGCTGGCCGGCACCGAGCGCCTGGTCTTCGACCACGATCCCGAGGCCCTGGAAGAGGAAGACCCGCGCCACCAGCGCAAGTCGGGCCGCGCCGATGACGCGGCCTAGTCGGGACTAGCGCATGACCGACAAGGGCAAGATTGCCGGCGTGCTGCTGGCCGGCGGGTTGTCGCGGCGCATGGGCGGCGGCGACAAGTGCCTGCGCGACCTGGGCGGCAGGCCCATCCTGGCGCGCATCATCGAACGAGCGGCCCCGCAGGTGGGCAAGCTGGTGCTGAACGCCAACGGCGACCCGGCGCGCTTCGCGGATTTCGGCCTGCCGGTCGCCGCCGACGTGGTGGAGGGCTACGCCGGCCCCCTGGCCGGGGTGCTGACCGGTCTCGACTGGGCGGCGGCCAACGCGCCGGAGGCCGAGTGGCTCGCCAGCTTCGCCTGCGACGCGCCGTTTTTCCCGGCGGACATGGTGGAAAAGATGCTGGCGGCGATCGAAGCCGGGAACGCCGACCTGGCCTGCGCCGTCACCCACGGCCGCACGCATCCGGTCTTCGGCCTCTGGCCCCTCAAGCTGCGCGAAGACCTGCGCAAAGCGATGGTCGAGGAGGAGATCCGCAAGGTCGACCTCTGGACCGCGCGCTACAAACTGGCGGAGGTCGACTTCCCCGACGTGGATACTCCCGCCGGCCCCCTCGACCCCTTCTTCAACACCAACCGCCCCGAAGACCTGGAAGAGGCGGCGGGTTACCTCTAACGCGCCACGCGATAGATTCGTTTGTACCCGCCGGGGTTTTCGTTGATGGAGCGGGTGGCTTCCAGGAAGACCTCGGACTCTTGCGGCGCCGCTGTGATCGCCGCAGAAAGTGAACCGCACCTAATCCGCCGCGTGCGGAGGTGCCTTGTCCTCGCCCCGGCCGTCGACCTTGCGGCGCAGGTAGTCGATATGCATGCGCAGCGTATAGGCGCGGTCGGCGAAGCCGGCCGGGATGTGCATTTTTCCGACCGAACGCTCGATGTCGTCGAGCCGCTCCGTCGCCTCGTCGCGGGCGATCGAGCCGTCGTTCAGGCTGTCGTCGAGCGCCTCCAGCTCCTTGTACCAGCGGGTGACCCGCGCGCGCATGCGCCAGCTGTAGATCGGCGGCAGGATCTTGGCCAGCGGGTAGAGCAACGTCAGCAGCGGCAGGATCATGACCCAGAGCCGGTCGATCAGGTTGGCCACTGAGAAGGGCAGGTAGCGCTGCAGGAACGGCGGGCCGCGCTCATAGAAGCGCTCGGCTGCCGGCGCCAGCGGATAGGTGACGTGGTTCCCGGTCGGGAAGGCGCCGGGCGGCTCCAGGTAGCCGCCTTGGCGGTGCGTATCCCGCATTGTCAGAAGCATCAGATCGATGAGCGCCGGGTGCATCTCGGGCGTGACGACGATCGTCGCGGTCGGCGCGAGAAGCACGAGATCCCCCTCCGGCAGGTTCTTTTCCAGGTCCAAGGTTCCCATCGGCAACACGACCTTGGAGAGGTAGGTGTGGCGCCGCACATAGGCATCGGCGCGCTCGAAGCTCATCGGCGTAACGCCCGGCATGGAGAGAAGCGATCCGATCGTCTGCGAGGTTGCGGCGCCGACGAAAATGGCGGCGTCCAGCGCGCCGTCCCTGAGTAAGTCGACTGCCTGACTGCCGTCGATCTCGACCAGTTCGGACGTCTCGCGGGTGACGCCGTTGTCCTTGAGGAGCGGCAGGGCCACCGCCCGGGTGCCGCTGCCGACCGCACCGACCGCGATGCGTTTGCCCGCAAGCCCGGTCAGCCGGCTGGGTGCAGCGGAGCCGCGCACGAAAACCCAGATCGGCTCGAAATAGAGGCTGCCGAGCGACGTCAGTGTCGGATAATCCGCTGGCGTCCCGATGCCGCCTTGCATGAAAGCGACCGGCACCTCGGCCGCTTCGTCGGTGAGCAGGCCGAGGTTGTCGACCGACCCGGCCGTCTGGCGCAGTTCGAGCTCGAAGCCCTCTTTGCGGAAACTCTCCGCATAGGCCTGGCCATAGGCGAAATAGGCGCCGTCCTCGTGCCCGGTCGCCATGACGACCCGGGCCGGCGGCGCCGGGCGGACGAACTGGTAGGCGAAGACGAACCCCGCGATGACGATCAGGACCGCCGGCGCCACATAGGCGATCTGAGTCCAAAGCGTCCGCAAGAGCCGGCGCATCTTGGCTTGCATCTGGCTGCTGGCAGCCATGCGGGGTGTACTCCTCGACAGCCCTGCAGGAGGGGGTCGGGAGAGGATAGTCGAATTCCGTGGGGGCGGGGAAGGGTTAGTCGTCCGTCTACAGCAATTGAAGCCGCACTGCGATCGCGCCGGCAAGCGCTTCACGTCGCAGGGTGCGGCGCGCTAGCGCGCCACGCGGTAGATACGTTTGTACTCGCCGGGGTTCTCGTTGATCGAGCGGGTGGCTTCCAGGAAGACCTGGAGCTCGGCCGGCGTCATGGCCGCGGTTTCCATCTCCAGCGTTTCGCGCCGGATGGGGATGGCCTGGGCGATGGGCGTGCCGGCCGGCAGGGTGCCGACGAAGTCCGGATCGACCCAGACCGCCGGGATGTGGGTGAAGACGTCGTGGTAGCGATCGTTGTCGACCAGTCCGGTGATGGTGCGGTAGGGCAGGTCCAGGCGGTTCAGCGGGTGGGTGTAGAGGATCGACCAGCCGTCCTCCGGCTCGGCGGCCCAGAGGTTGCGGAACTTCACCGGGATCCAGCCGGGCTTGAACAGCGGCGAGCCCTCGACCTGCTCGGCGACGTGGAAGTGGATGGGCGAGCGTGGCACATGCGGCGGCATGTCGTCGGGCAGGCCTTCCCAGTGCCACTCGAAGCGGCCGCGGTCGACGTGCAGGTCGCAGGCCAGCGGCAGCATGAAGCCGTGGGTCATGGCGTCGATCACCGGCGGGCAGCCCTTCACCGTCTTGACCTCTTCCTCGAAGTCGGTGGCCCAGGCGGTCAGCGGCATGGTCTTCAGCCAGTCGGGCGAGCTGCGCTTGGCCGGCTGCGGCTTGGGCAGGTAGGGCTCCAGCTCGGGATAGCAGCGGAACCTGATCTTCATGCGGAGTCCTTCCCCGGGTTTGGCGCCTGCGACGGCGACTCGACCCGCAGCTCGCGCTTCAAGGCGGTGATGTCGAGCCAGAAGCTGCCCTGCGGCTGGTCGACCATGGCGAAGAGCACGGTCTTGTAGAGCTTGGGATTGTAGCGCACGGCCTGGCGGTAGTGGTCCATGGCGCCCTCGGCCTTGCCGCCGCGCTGCAGGCAGATGGCCAGCTCCAGGTGCGCCCAGGCGTAGTCGGGCTTGATCTTCAGCGCCCGGCGGTAGGCCAGGGCGGCGCCCTCCAGGTCGCTGCGCCCGCGGCGGATGTTGCCGATGCGGATCTCGGCCTCGGCGAAGCCGGGGAAGACCCTGACGGCCTCCAGCAGCAGCGCTTCGGCCTCCCGGCCGCGCCCCTCCTTCAGCGCCGCCACGGCGCGGTTGCGCAGAACGGCCGCGGCCTTCACGTGCTCGGGCAGGCCGGCTGGCGCTCTGGCGCTGGATTGCGGGGGCTGGGCGGTCATGGCGGTGAAGCTAGTCCCGCGCCCGGTGGCGGTCAACAAGCTGCAGGAGCCGCCGGGTCAGGGCGCGGCGGCGTCCCGACCGGCCGCCCGGGCGCGCTCGCGCCACAGCAGGGCGACGGCGGCGAGCGTCAGCACCAGGCCCGCGAGGTCGACCCAGAGCGAGGCCGGGAACATGAAGGCGACTCCGCCCAGGGCGAAGAGCCCGCGCTGCAGCGGCGAGGCGTGCAGGCCGGTCGGCACGGTGCCCTGGATGGCCACGGCCAGCAGCACGCAGCCCAGGGCGTAGAGCCCGGTCGTGTAGACGATCTCGGTCCAGGTGCCGCCCAGCAGCAGCTCCGGCACGTAGGCGAAGCTGAACGGCATCAGCACGAGGGTCGCGCCGAACTTCAGGGCGGCGAAGCCGGTCTTCATCGGCGGCGCGCCGGCAATGGCGGCCCCGGCGAAGGCGGAAACGCAGACCGGCGGAGTGATGTTCGACAGGCAGGCGGCATAGAAGACCGCCAGGTGCGCGGCGATGACCGGCACGTCGAGCTGGATCAGCGCCGGGGCAGCGACCACCGAAAGGATGATGTAGGAGCCGGTGGTGGAGGAGCCCATGCCGATGATGATGGAGACCAGGGTCACCAGGCAGAGGGCGATGAAGAGCTGGCCCTGGGAGAAGTCGATGAGCACCGCCGAGAACTTGAGGCCCAGGCCCGCCAGCACGATGCCGCCGATGATGACGCCCAGGGTGCCGATGGCCGCGCCGGCCGAGGTGTTGCTGGTGGCGCCGCCGACCAGGCCCTGCAGAATGGCCGAGGGGCCCATGCGCGTTTCCTTGTGGCGCCACGACAGCACGGCGGCGGAGACGGTGCCCCAGAAGGCGCAGAACTCCGGCGAGTAGCCGCTGAACAGCAGGCCGATGACGACCACCAGCGGCAGGATGAAGTGGCCGCCTTCCAGCAGCACCTTGCGGACGCTGGGGATCTCTTCGGCCGGCAGGCCCTTCAGACCCAGGCGCACCGCCTCCAGGTCGACCATGGAGAGCAGGAAGAGGAAGAAGACGCAGGCCGGGATGACGTTCATCAGGGCGATGGTCAGGTAGCTGGTCTCGGTCAGCGTCGCCAGGATGAAGACGCCCGCGCCCATGACCGGCGGCATGAACTGCCCGCCGGTGGAGGAGATAGCCTCGATGGCGCCGGCGTCGTGCGGGCGGAAGCCGGTGCGCTTCATCAGCGGAATGGTGAAGGAGCCTGTGGTGACCACGTTGGCCACCGAGGAGCCGGAGATCGAGCCGAAGAGCGCCGAGGTCAGCACCGCCACCTTGGCCGGGCCGCCGCGCCAGCGCCCGGCGACCGCCGTGCCCAGATTCATGAAGAAGTTGCCGGCGCCGGAGCGCTCCAGGAAGGCGCCGAAGATCATGAAGGGGAAGACGAAGGTGGCGAAGGTCGCCGTCACCACGCCGAAGAGCGCCTCCTGCGTGGAATAGGTGAACTCCAGGATGCGCTCGACCGACATGCCGGGATGGGAAAGGCGGCCCGGCAGGTAGGAACCGTAGTAGAGCTGAGCCAGGAAGATCACGGCGATGATGGAGATCACCGGCCCCAGGGTGCGCCGGCTGGTCTCCAGCATGATCAGGATGGCGATGGCGCCCATCACCAGGTCGGTCTGGTTGGGCGAGGAAACCCGGAACATCGCGTAGCTGACGTACTGGTCGATCCAGTACCACATGGTCACCACGGTCGCCGCGATGAGGACCAGGTCGACGACGCTGGGGCGATGCTTTGGCGCGCCCTTGCGCGCGGGATAGAGCAGGAAGACCAGCACCGAGGTCAGCATCAGGTAGATGCCGCGGTTGCTCTGGGTCGAGATCAGGCCGAAGCCGGAGGTATAGAGGTAGAAGCCGGAAAAGCCGACGGCGACGAGATTGAAGGCCAGGGCGTAGAGGCCGGTCAGGGTGCGGCGCGAGCCCTCGACCCGGAACAGCCAGGCGGTATCGAACATGCCGTCGCTTCTTGTCAGACAAAGAGATTGCCCCGCCCGGCGCGAAGCCGGACGGGGCAGGGAGTCGACAGGGTTATTGCGGCCAGAGGCCCTTGGACTTGTAGTAGGCCTCGGCACCGGGGTGCATGGGCGCGCCGAGCGCCTGGAAGTTGGCGATGTCGGGCTTCATCTGGCCCCAGGCCTTGTGGCCGGCGGCCAGCTTGTCCTGCTTGGCATAGGCGATGGCCAGCATCTTCTCGACGATGTCGGCCGGAACGCGCTCATGCGCCACCCAGTAGACCGTGGTGTAGGGCAGCGCGGTCTCCGGCACGCCCTTGTACATGGTCGAGGGCATGGTGCCGGCGGCATAGAAGGGATAGGTGCCGCTGATCTTGCTCAGCTTGTCGTCGCCGTAGGGCAGCACCACGATATCGCGGGTCTCGGCCAGTTCGGTGACGGCTGCGGCCGGCGCCGAGGACTGGCAGAGGGCGTCGATCTGGCCGTTGCCCAGCGCGCGGCCGGCATCGGCGAAGGTCATCATCGAGGGCTCGACCGCGTCCAGCAGGCCCAGGGCGCGCAGGATGTTGGAGCAGTTGAAGACGGTGCCCGATCCCGGCGGGCCGAGGGCCACCTTCTTGCCGTCCAGGTCCTCCAGGGACTTGATGCCGCTGCCGGACAGGGTCACGAAGTAGGTCGGGCCCTGGTAGGCCATGGCGACGCCGCGCAGCATGGTGCCCTTGTCACCGCCCTCGAAGGGGCCGGTGGGCTCCTGCGACATGTAGACGTGGGAGCCGTAGACGATGCCCATGTCGAGCTCGCCCTTGATCAGGCGCTTGGCGTTCTCAGTGGAGCCGCCGGTGGTCACCTGAGTGATGTTGATTTCGGGCAGTTCGTTGCCGATTTCGGTGCCGGCCACGCCGACCATGTAATACATGACGCCGCCGGGGTTGGAACCGCCCCAGGCGATGTCGGTCTGGGCCTGCGCCACTCCGCCCGCCGTGGCGGTCAGCAGCGCGGCCGTCAGTGCTAAGGCTGTCTTTCTCACGATGTCCTCCCTCTGTTACTCGCGGGGCGGCTTTCGCGCTGCCCCACCGTTGTTGTTCCGCCCCGTTGCCCGGGGTCTCGGACCGGTCAGGCCTTCATTTCTTCACAGGTGTTTTCCAGGGTGCCGATGCCGTCGATCTCCAGGCGCACCACGTCGCCGGCCTTGAGGTACTTCGGCGGGTCGAAGCCGATGCCGACGCCCGCCGGCGTGCCGGTGGCGATGACGTCGCCGGGCAGCAGGGTGATCCCGTTGGAGATCGCGGCGATGATCGTCGGCACGTCGAAGATCAAGAGGCCGGTGTTGGAGTCCTGGCGCTTCTCGCCGTTGACGAAGGTGCGCACCGGCGTGTCGGCCAGGTCGATCTCGTCCTTGGTCACCGCCCAGGGGCCCATGGGGCAGAAGCTGTCCTGCGACTTCCCGAGTAGCCACTGGCTGTGACGCCCCTGGATGTCGCGCGCGGTCACGTCGTTGACGATGGTGTAGCCCCAGACGTAGTCCAGCGCTTCTTCCTTCGGGATGTTGCGGCCCTCGCGCCCGATGATCACCGTCAGCTCGACCTCGTAGTCGATGGCGGTGGAAACCTTCGGGTCGATGCGGATGGGCGCACCGGGCCCGGCGACGCTTTCCGGGACCTTGGAGAAGACGATCGGCACCTTCGGCACGTTGCCCGCGGCGGCGCTGGAATCGAAACCGCTCTTGGAGAACTCCTCGGCGTGGTCGTAGTAGTTCTTGCCGACACAGAAGACGTTGCGCCGCGGGCGAGGCAGGGGCGCCTCCAGGGTCACCTCGGCCAGCGGCACCTCGGCCTGCAGAGTCGGCAGCGGGTCCATGCCGATCAGGCAGGCGATGCCGTCCTCTGTCTTTTCCGACGGCAGGTCGAAGGGGGCGATGGTGCCTTTCTCCGGGTCGACCACACCGACCCGGCGCTGCCCCTGGTGCCGGAAAGTCGCGATTTTCACTCTTTACTCCACCAAAACTAAACCAATATTTCCATTTGCTCTCCAATAGAAGCACCATTGCCGGAGGTGGTCAAGAAAGCGCCTCACGAAATCGTGCTCTATTCCGGCCTTTTGGTGCCCTTATTGTAATCGGAGTTGGGCCAATCTATAATCGGCGCAGTATTGGTTCAGAAGTAGTCGAGAAAGTACCGATGGACGGATTGAACGTGCGGGAGAAGGCGGCGAGCGGCACCGCCGCGCTCACCGAGTTTATCGAGCGTAATATTGCCGAGGGGATCTGGCAGGCCGGCACCAAACTGCCGACCGAGCGGGTGTTGGAGCGCCAGTTCGGCGTGTCGCGCAACACCCTGCGCAAAAGCCTGAAGCGCCTGGAGCGCCAAGGCAAGATCACGCGCCACGTGGGGCGCGGCTCCTTCGTCGCCGATGCGGCGGCCGAGGCGCCGGCGCGGCCCGCCGACCTCTCCGGGCTCGCCTGGCGCATCCAGGGCGCCAGCCCCGTCGAGGTCATGGAGGTGCGCCTGATGATCGAGCCGCTGGCGGCCGAGCTGGCGGCGGTGCGCGCCACCGCCGAGGACCTGCAGCGCCTGGACGACTGCCTCTGGCATTGCGAGCACGCCGGCGACGTGCCGGAGTTCGAATACTGGGACGGTATGCTGCACGTCGCCATCGTCTCGGCGGCCAAGAACGGCATGCTGAGCGCACTCTACGAGGCCATCAACAACCTGCGCGGCCAGGCCGAGTGGCAGCGTCTGAAGGAACGCAGCGTGACGCCGGAGCGCCGCGGCCTCTACCGCGACCAGCACCGCCGCATCGTGCAGTGCCTGAAGGACCGCGACTCCGAGCAGGCCAAGGCCGAACTGCAGCGCCACCTGACTCAGGTCCGCACCAACCTCTTCGGGGCATGAGCGATCCCGCCTAGACGCCGAACAGCTTTTCCAGGCGGTCGAAGGCGCTGTCGATGACCTCGTCGGCGACGCAGTAGGCCATGCGCACGTGGTGCTCGCCGCTGGGGCCGAAGGCGGCGCCCGGCGTCAGGGTGACGTGGGCCTTTTCCAGGACATCGATGCAGAAGTCGTGGGCGTTGTCGTGGTCTGCCACGACGCGCGGGAAGACGTAGTAGGCGCCTTCCGGTTTCCGATAGTCGAAGACGTGGGGCAGGCGGTCGAGGCGCGCACAGATGAGCTCGCGCCGCCGGGCGAGGACGTTCTCGAACTCCCTCAGGTGGACCGGCTCCCCGGTCAGCGCCGCTTCGGCGGCAAGCTGGGAGACGCGCGGCGCGCAGATCAGTGTCGCGTCGTGCACCTTCAGCACCTCCTTCTTCATGGCTTCGGGCAGGATCATGTAGCCGATGCGCCAGCCGGTCATGGCGTAGGCCTTGGAGAAGGTGAAGAGGTAGATGAGGGTGTCGGCCAGCTCCGGTACCGAGGAAAGATTGAAGTAGCTCTCGCGGTTCTCATAGCAGAAGTGCGAGTAGGGATCGTCGAGCAGGATCTTCACGCCGTGCTGCCGCGCGATCTCGCCGACGCGGCGCAGGTTGGCCTCGGTGAAGATCTTGCCGGTGGGATTGGAGGGCGAGACCAGGACGACGGCCTTGGTGCGCGGCGTGATGAGCCCGGGCAGGGCCTCCGGGTCGAGCTGCCAGCCTCTGGCCGCGTCGAGGGGCCAGAACACCGGCACGCCGCGGCACAGGCGGATCTGCTGGAAGTGCGAGGCGAAGCCGGGATCGGTGACGATGATTTCGTCGCCGGGATTCAGCAGCGTGTGGAACAGGGCGTTCAGGCCCTGCATGTTGCCGGCGGTGATGGTGACGTTGCGGTCGGGGTCGACCTCGATTCCCGTCGCCGCCTTGTGTGTCGCCGCCGCGGCGCGGCGTAGGGCGGGCAGGCCGTCGGGCAAGCTGTACATGCCCAGTTCCGGGTCGCTGTCCAGCAGGTCCTTCACCGCCGCACGGATGTAGGCCGGCGTCTGGAAGGAGGGCAGGCCCCAGGTCAGCGAGGCGACGTCCTCCAGGGGCGCCGCCCGCATGGCCATCTCCTTGATCGCGGAGACGGTGATGCCGGCGACGTTCTCGGCCAGCCAGGCTTGTCCGTCAGTCATGTCTCTGCCGCAGCTCCTTGGTCAATCTGCCGGCAAGGTTAGCACCGGGGTGCGAAGGCAGGGTTGATTTGCCGCAAGCACCCCCTCAGTGCTTCTCGATCCGCTTGATGAGCCGCAGAGCGTCCCTGGGCGCCTGGCCCTCGGCGTCGTTGTCGAAGAAGACGAAGCAGTCGCGGCCCTGCCGGCGCCAATCGTGGAGCCGTTCGGCCAGGCGCGCCAGGTGGCGGGCGCTGTAGCTTCCTTCGTAGGCCGCGGCGGGCCCGTGCAGGCGCAGGTAGACGAAATCGGCGGTGACCTCATGGGGCGACTGCCGTCCGGCCAGGTCGTAGATGCAGAAGGCGGCCCCACGGTCTTGCAGGGCGGCATAGACGGCCGGGTCGAACCAGCTTTCGTCGCGGAACTCGAAGGCGTAGCGCCGGCCCTTCGGCAGGGCGGCGAGGAAGCTTTGCAGGCGCTCCAGGTTGCAGCGCCAGCGCGGCGGCAATTGGAAGACCACCACCTTCAGCTTGTCGCCCAGGGCCGTCATGCCGTCGAAGAAGGGCGGCAGGGTCTTTTCCGGCTCCTTCAGCTTCTTCATGTGGGTGATGAAACGGCTGGCCTTGCAGGTGAAGGCGAAATCCTCAGGGGTAGCGTCCCGCCAGTGTTCCAGGGTCTCCGGCTTGGGCAGGCGGTAGAAGGTGTTGTCCACCTCGACGGCGGAGAACCGGGCCGCGTAGTGGTCCAGGAAGGCCGCAGGCCGGGTTTCCTGCGGATAGAAGAGGCCGATCCAGTGCGTGTAGTGCCACCCGCAGGTGCCGATGTGGAGGGTGCCGCGCTTCGCCATCGGGGCAGCATAGAGCTTTCGTCCCCGCGCGCCCACTCGGGCAGGGCGGCAGCCCCCGGGGGGCCTATTGGCCTGCCGGGAGACGCCCGCTGAGCAAGAGGTCATAGCGCTCGACGACCCGCTCGAAAGTGAAGCGCCGTGCGTGCTCGGCAGAGGCTTCCGGAGTTGTGGCCCCATCGAGTGTCGCGGCGATGGCCGCCGCCAGGGCCGCGGCGTCGCCGACCGGAACCAGGCGCCCGAAGCGGCCGCCCTCCAGGATCTCCGCCGGGCCGCTGGGGCAGTCGGTGCTGACCACCGGGCAGCCGCAGGCCATGGCCTCGATCAGCACGTTGGGCAGACCTTCCCAGGCCGACGAGAGGACGAAGACCGAGGCGTGGCGGAAATAGGCATAGGGGTTGGCGACATAGCCCGGAAAATCGACCTCCTTGCCGATGCCCAGTTTCTCGGTGAGGGCCTTCAGGCTGTCCAGGTCGTCGCCGTCGCCCAGGATGATCAGCCTCGCCGGGTGGCTCTCGCGCAGGCGGGCGAAGGCCTTGAGCAGGGTCGGGAAATCCTTCTGGGGCTTCATCTTGCCGGCCCCTAACACCACCGGCATCTTGCCCGGGCCCATCCAGGGATGGGGCGGCCCGGCCTCGGCCTGCTCCAGGATCTCCGGGCGGTAGACCGGATTGAAGATCGTGGTCAGGCGCCCGGCGGGCGTGTCGGTCAGCCGCGCGATGTCCTCCGCCACGCCGTCGGAGACCGCGACGACCCGGTCCGCCAGGTGGAAGAGATTGCGCATCAGCACCGGGATCTCGCGCATCCGCCGCGATTTGGCCCCCGCGACCGAACTGGAGATGTGGTTGCGGATGTTCACGTAGCAGCGGGTGTCGCCCTTGCCGAACTGGGCCGCCAGCATCAAGGCGATGCTGGGGTAGTTGAGGAAGGCGATGATCGACTCGGGCCGGCGGGCGCGCAGGTAGCGCCGCAGCGCGTGCAGCGGCGGGCGCCGCTTGAAGAGAAAGCGGGCCAGGGACCACCTGAAGGACCGCTGCCCGCAGGGGTCCGCCTTGGCAGGCCGCGGCAGGTTGAGCAGCAGGCTGAGAACGCGCAGCAGCCACTCCGCCAGGGACGCGCGGGCGCTCTCGCTGAGGTCGACCAGGGTGACGCCGGCGGGCAGGCGGGCCTGCAGCGCGGGGTCCGGGTCCTCGGTCAGCAGGTCCACGCGGCGGCCGCGGGCGGCCAGACCGGCGGCCACGTTCAGCACCACCCTTTCAGCGCCGAGCCCGGAACTGACGGAGCGGATGTAGAAGGCAAGGGGGCGGCCGGCGGCCGGCGCAGAGCTGTGCAAACTGACTCGGGTCCTGTCGATTCGTGCGGCGGACCATACATGATTTCCCCCCGCCGCAGGAGATGGTTTGCGGCGTCCGGGATGTTGCCGTAAGAGAGATCGATCCTCCGGTAAGGTTGTAAGATAATGTTCCTATGTGCGGCATAGCCGGTTTTCTCTGCGACAAGAGCCGACCCGGTCCCGAGTTTCTCAGCGAGACGGCGGCAGGCATGGCGCGCGCGATCCGGCACCGCGGACCGGACGCCGAGGGCGTCTGGGTGGACCCCGCGGCCGGGCTGGCGCTGGGCCACTGCCGGCTGTCCATTGTCGACCTTTCCGAGGCCGGAGCGCAGCCCATGGTTTCCCCCTCGGGCCGCTACGTCATCAGCTACAACGGCGAGATCTTCAATTTTCGCGAACTGCGCCGGGAGCTGGAGGGGCGCGGCCAGGCGTTCAAAGGGCACTCCGACACCGAGGTCCTGCTCGCCGGGATCGACCACTGGGGTCTTGAGGAGACGCTGCGCCGCGCGCAGGGCATGTTCGCCTTCGCCCTTTGGGACCGCAGCGCGCGCAGCCTGGTCCTGGCCCGCGACCGGGTCGGCAAGAAGCCGCTCTACTACGGCTGGCAGGGCGGGACCTTTCTTTTCGGCTCGGAGCTGCGCGCGCTCAAGGCGCACCCGGATTTCGCCGCTGAGGTCGATCGCGGGGCGCTGGGCCAGTTGCTGCGCTGTGGCTGGATCGCCCAGCCGCATTCGATCTTCAGCGGCATCTGCAAGCTGCCTCCGGCTTCGTTCCTCGTGCTCGATCCCGCCGCGCCGTCGAAGGATCTGACGCCACGGTTCTACTGGTCGGCCAAGGAGAAGGTCGAGGCCGGCGCGCAGGCGCCCTTCGGCGGCGATTCCGATGCCGCCGTGGAGGAACTGGACTCCCTGCTGCGCGACGCGATCGCCGGGCGCATGGTGGCCGATGTCGATCTCGGCGCGCTGCTTTCCGGCGGAGTCGATTCCAGTCTCGTGGTCGCCGTCATGCAGTCGCTGAGCGACCGGCCGGTGAAAACCTTCTCCGTCGGTTTCGAAGAGCCGCGCTACGACGAAGCGCCCCACGCCAAGCAGATCGCGGACTACCTCAAGACGGACCACCACGAAGTCTACCTGACGCCGGCGGACTCCCTCGACGTGGTGCAGCAGGTGCCGCGCATCTACGACGAGCCTTTCGCCGACTCCTCGCAGATCCCGAGCTACCTCATCAGCCGGGTGGCGCGCGAGCAGGTCACGGTGGTGCTCTCCGGCGACGGCGGCGACGAGCTGTTTGGCGGCTACAAGCGCTACCACGAGATCCTCGGGTTCTGGGAACGCTGGGGCGGACTGCCGGCGGGCGCCCGCGCGGTTCTCGGCGCAGGCCTGGCGGGGCTCGGCCAAGCCGCCTGGAGTATCTCCGGGGGCGGCCGGGCGCGCTGGCTTAAGGACGTGGCCAAGTGGGAGCGCGACGGCTGGCGCTTCGCCGCGGAGACGCCGCGCGACCTGCTGGCGCGCTTCCTGTCGACCGGTGCGCGCCCCGAGGCGCTGCTGCGCGGCGGCGACTCCGCGCCCTCGGTGCTCGACCGGCCGCAGGACTGGGCCGAGGTCGATGATCCGCTGCAGGGCCTGATGCACCTGGATTTCGTCGGCTATCTGCCGGACGACATCCTAGTGAAGCTGGACCGCGCCAGCATGGCCGCGAGCCTGGAAGCCCGCTGTCCGCTGCTCGACTACCGGGTCGCCGAATTCGCCTGGCGCCTGCCGCGCGACCTGCGCGTCGACGGGAAGGGCGGCAAGCGGATCCTGCGCGACCTGCTGGCCCGCTACGTGCCGCCGGCCCTGACGGAGCGTCCGAAGCAGGGCTTTTCCGTGCCCATTGCGGCGTGGCTGCGCGGCCCGCTCAAGGACTGGGCTCAAGACCTCCTGGCCGAGGACCGCCTGCAGCGCCAGGGGCTGTTCGAACCCGCCGAGGTCCGCCGCCTGTGGGACCAGCACCGCAGCGGCTGGCGCAACCACACCAAGCTGTTGTGGGCGGTGCTGGTGTTTCAAATGTGGGCGGACGAGTATGCGTGAGGCAATGCAGGGGTCGGATATGACGGAGCAGCGGCAGGAACTGGTGTGGACGCCGGAGATGGTGGCGCGCTTCTGGGACTACGAGTCGAACTTCCCGGAGCGCTTCTTCACCTACCGCAATGGCGCCGAGGTGGTGCGGCAGCTGCGGTCCTACTTCCACGGCAAGGAGAGTATCCTCGATTACGGCTGCGGACCGGGCTACCTGCTGGGGGAGTTGCTGGACTCAGGCATCCAGGCGGCAGGTCTCGACTTCTCGCCGGCAGCGATGAAACGAACCAGCGAACGTTTTGAGGGCCGCCCCAACTTCCTCGGCACCTTCACACCGGAGGAACTCGCCGCGAACGGTCGCCGCTTCGACGCAATCTGCGTCTTCGAGGTGGTGGAGCACCTCTACGACGAGCCGCTGGAGAAGCTGCTGCGCGATGTCGAACGCTTTCTGGCACCCGGCGGCACCGCGATCTTCACGACGCCGAATGAGGAAGACCTGGAGAAGTCAACACTGCTTTGTCCCACCACCGGGCAGGTCTTCCACCGCTGGCAGCATGTGCGTAGCTGGTCGCAGGTGAGCCTGCCCCGCTACCTGGAAAGCCAGGGCTACGACTTGCTCGAGACTTTCACCACTTCCTTCAGCCGGGGTCTGTCGAAGGCGAAGAAGAAGGGCCCGCTGGGCAAGCGCTGGGCGACCTTGAAGTTCGATCTCGCGCGCCGCTTCGGCGCCAAGAAGAAAGCGCCGCATCTGGTCGCCATCGCCCGGCCGCGCTGACCCCCGCCTCCCGTCAGGCGCCAGGGGCGCTAAACCGCCGCTGTCAGCTGACCGTGGCCGCCATGCTTTGCGTGGATTTTCTCGACGACCGGGTCGAGACGTTTTGAGGGATCCTGCATGCTTTGGGGATCCGCCCAGAAATGTGTCGCCATCAAGCGATGTCCGGAGACGACCCCATGCGAGATCTTGCGCGTATCGCAAAGCCAGACGTCGCCTTGGGCGAAGCTGACGATGTGGCAATCGGGGTTTTCCTGCTCGTAGCAGTAGCGGCTGGCGATGTTGCAGAACTCGTTGGCGGACAACGATGCGTGCCTCTCCCAGCCTTCTTGCCGATAGACCCGTTCGGCAACTTCTTCCAGGCGATGCGACACCTTCCAGACCCTCGGTTCCCGGTCGAGATTGACAAAGAACCTGACGTACTGATGGTCCTCATTGCTCCCGAAGGTGTCAATGTGCAGCGGGTGAACCCCCAGGTCCGTCGGCAGGAACCGCCAGGAAAACTGCTCCTTGAAGAAGCGGTAGGAAGAGAAGATCTGGTGGGTCAGTTCCGCTACACGTCTGTTCAGGTGCAAAACCTGGGCACGGAACCGCCAATAGTCCGCGAGGTTGAAGCCGAAGGTCGCGAAGAGCAGCCGCCGCTCGCTGCTGTTCCACAGCTTGGGGTAGAGAAAGGACTTGTGGGAGAGTTTTCGCGCGCCCTCAAGGTCGGGTACGACAATCCGGTTCAAGAACTCGTAGTCGACACCCAGCGGTACGTTGTTGAGCAGGATGAGGTCCCCGGCCTCATAGTGCCGGACGATATCCCGGAACGACGGCCCCTTGTCCGTGCCGACCGAGGCCCAGTCGAACTCCACGATGTAATTTGCCACCTTGGGGTTGAGCTTCACGTCCGCCATCCCGGAAGTCTCCCGTTCTGATCTTGCCGGGGCCGGAAAGGGTAGTCCCGCACCGGCAATTCCGGCTCAGCTTGAGAAGCCTGATATTAGTGAAGGGCCGGGCGACTCTCCAGGCAATTGCGGGCCCTGGCCGGGCCGTTCCGGCGCCCGGCCGCGCGGCGCCGGCTAGCGCGCGCCGTCAGGACGGGTCGATCGGCGTGAAGAAGCGCCGGTTGCGCAGGCTGTGCTTGCGCCGTTGCTTGAGCTTCCGCTTCAGGCTCTGCCAGCGCGTCAGATAGGCGAAAGGCTGCGACAAGCGCTCTTCGGTGTCGCCGGCAGCGGCTGGCCCCGTGGCCTCGCGCGCTGCGGCGTCCTCGTCCCAGCGGGCCTGGTAGTCGCTCTGCATCGGCGGTTGCGCGAAGGGCGTGACGCACTGCGTGCGTTCCGCCTGGACGAAGAGCATCAGCGGCTTGTCGGACACCAGTCTGATGCGGCTGCCGACCGAGGCCGGGTCGATCGAGCGGTAGCACTGCCAGTCGCGGCCCGCCTCGACGCTTATGAACTCCGATTCGATGACCAGCATGTCGCGCACGGCAAAGCCATTCTGGGGCGCGAAGACGCGAAAGAAGAACTCGCTGCTGAACTGATAGAAGCCGTGGCCGAAGAGGTTGTTGGCCGGGACATTGATGAAGAGGTGGCCGCCCGGCCGCACCATGGTCATGTAGTTGGTGAGTACCTGCTTGACGTCGAAGATGTGCTCCATGGCCCCGCCGTCGTAGAGCACGTCGCAGCTTTCCCGCAGCTCGGCCGGGATCGGCTGGTTCAGGTCGTGGACGATGTCGGCGCCCTGATAGGCAGAGTTGTCGATGGCGCGTAGTGTCTTCGCTCCCAGGACCTGCCGGAAGAAGCGGTCGGCGAAGCGGTCGCGGGCAAGGTCGCGGCAGGCCGCCGGATCGAGGTCGAGGGTTTTGGCGATGGCGGCAAGCTCGGCCTCCGGCACGGCCATGCCCATGCGGCCGATGGTGATGCTGTCGGTGAAGCCGATGCCATCCCGTCTGGCGTGTGCCAGACGTACCGCACAAGGCGCGTTGATGCCCAAGAGCTGCTCTCCCTCGCTTTGCGTCATCGCCGCGGCCCGACGGCGACACGGCCTCGCGGCCGCCCAGCCCGTGTCATAGCCTCCGCCCGCCCGCCCCGCAATCGCGGAAATCGGGGCTTTGGCGGCCTGCCGGCCGCAGCGCCACGATTTCCGCTCCCGCCGGGCCGCCGCCGGCGGGCGGTTATTTGGCCTTGACCCCTGGGGGATTACCGCAAATACATGGCGCATGATTGGTATCCTGCGCATTTTCTACGGCGCCAAGGGCACGGCCCCCTGGCTGGTTCTTGCTTGCCTGCTGCTGGCGGGGCTCGCGGAAGGGGTGGGCTTGGCGACGCTCCTGCCGTTGCTGTCGCTGGCCATCAGCGGGGGGCAGGGAGAGACCTCGACCGCCGGGCGAATGGTCGCCGAGCTCCTGGATTTCTTCGGATTCGAGCCCGAATTGGGTCTGCTGATCACGCTGGTCGTCGGCGGCATCGTGCTGAAATGCAGCCTGACCATCGCCGCCATGCGCTATGTCGGCTATGCCGTGGCCCAGGTGGCGACCGGCCTGCGCGCCGAACTCGTCCAGCACCTGCTCAATGTGCGCTGGGGCTATTTCACGCTGCAGCCCCTGGGGCGGATCGCCAACGCTGTCAGCATCGATGCCTCGCGCGCGGGCGAGGCCTATCTCATGGCCGCCAATTTCCAGGTCCACGTCATTCAGGGCGCCGTCTACACCATCGTCGCCATCCTGGTTTCCTGGAAGCTGGCCCTGGCGGCCCTGGTGCTGGGTGGCACCATTGCCGCCTCCCTGCACTTCCTGGTGCGGATGAGCAAGAAGGCAGGGCGACGCCAGACCCAGCGCACCTCGGAGCTGGTGATCTATCTCAGCGACGTGCTCAGCAACATCAAGCCGCTGAAGGCCATGGCCAAGTCCGGTAAGTTCGCCAACCTTGTCAGCGTCAAGATCGGCCAGCTCAGGAAGGCTCTGCGTCGCCAGGTGGTCAGCCAGTACGCGCTGAAGAACATGGAGGAGATGCTGGTCGCCATTGCCATCGGCATCGGCTTCTATTTCGCGACCACGCGCTGGGAAGTGCCGGTCGAGCAGCTCCTGGTCATGGGCGTGCTGCTGTTTCAGGCGGTTTCCAGCGTCGGCAAGATGCAGCGCCAGTTCCAGAAGGCGGTGATCTTCGAAAGCGCCTATTGGGCGTTGCGCGGGCTCATCGACGAGGCCGAGGCCGCGCGCGAGCCGGAATCCGGCAAGGCCGTGCCCAGCCTGAACCAGGGCTGCCGCTTCGAGAACGTGTCCTTCGCCTATGGGGCGGACGACGTCTTGAGCGGCGTGACCATGGATATTCCGGCCGGCAGCCTGACGGTTATCACCGGGTCCTCAGGCTCCGGCAAGACGACCCTGACCGACCTCCTGCTCGGCTTTTACCAGCCGCAGAGCGGGCGCATCCTGATCGATGGCACGCCGCTGGAAGAGCTCGACGTGCAGGCTTGGCGCGGCGTGGTCGGCTACGTGCCGCAGGAGCTGATTCTGTTTCACGATACGGTGCTCGCCAACGTCACCTTGGGCGACCCGCGGCTCGACGAACAGGACGCCAGGCGCGCGCTGGAGGCAGCGGGCGCCTGGGACTTCGTCGCGTCGCTGCCCGAGGGGCTGAACAGCATCGTCGGTGAGAAGGGGGCCAAGCTCTCGGGCGGCCAGCGCCAGCGCGTCGCGCTGGCCCGCGCCCTGGTCAGTCGGCCCAAGCTGCTGATTCTCGACGAGGTGACATCGGCGCTTGATCCGCGTACCGAACGCGACATCTGCCGAAACATCGCGGCCTTGAGAGCCGACATGAACCTGACCGTGCTGGCGATCACCCACCGCGAGGCCTGGACCGAGATCGCCGAGCGCACCTACAGCCTGGAGCGCGGCGCCGCCGCCCTGGTGAAGGACGCCGCGGCCTGAAGCGTCCGGCAGGGGCGCCCTAGCTGCTTTCGATGTTGATGGTGAGCGTCCGGCGCAGGACCTTTGGGTCGTTGCCGGTCATCGGCCAGACCGCGTGCCAGGAGTTGTAGGTCTTCACGAAGACCAGGCACTGGTTGGGCTCGAAAGGATAGGTCCGGACGCAGTCGACCTCGTCGAAGTCCATGTAGCCGTTGGTGAGGTTGAAGCTGCGGGTGCGGTCCTTCGGCCAGACAACGCTGGTGCCGCCGCCGTACTCCTCCTTCCACTCGCCTTCGCGCAGGATCGGAATCACCATGGTCACGACCTTCGCCACGGCATCCGTGTGGGGGCGGATGCTGCCGCCGGTGACCGGCATGGAGGAGAACTCGAAGCGCGACTTCTGCGTCGGATAGTGTGGCTGCGGGCTGCCCCGCCGGAGCGACTTGATGCGCCTTGCGATGCGCGCCGTGAAGGGGACCTTGTCGAGGCCGAGGTCGATGTTGTGCGACTTCAGCATCTCGAAGGTATCCGTGATGAAGGTCTCGCTTCTGATGTAATCGTAGAAGCGCTGCCAGGGCGGGTTCTGGCGCAGGTGTTCCCGATAGCCGCGGCCGTTGTTGAGGTGCGACAGGGCCAGCTTTACACCGTGATAGTCCTTCGAGACGAAGAGCTTCTCGTCGGGATAGCTGTCGATCAGTTCCTGATAGTAGGCCGGATCGAAGACATTGCGAGCGATGCCGACAGGGTAGGGCTCGTAGTCAAACTTGAAGTTTTCGAAATTCAACAGACTCATGACTTACCTTCTGCGCCCAGGGGCGCTCTGCCGGCTCGCGTCGGCTCACATCCGTGGAGACGTCTATTCTCGCCGTAGCTCAGCTGCGGAACACCCGGTCGCTCTTGCCGAGCGGCCCTTTCACCCGGGCGCAGAGCTGCCACTTCACGCCCGGATTGCGGCGCGCAGCGGCGTCCATCTGCTCGCGCCACCAGCGCGGCTCCAGCACCGTGCAGTGGGCGTTCTGGCCGTCGGGCAGCTGCTTGCGCGCCGGATAGCAGGCCGCCACCGCGTAGACGAACTTGTTCGCGTGGGCGAACAGCTTGTCCAGCACCCAGGGGATGTCTTCTTCGGGGATGTGCTCCAGCACGTCGGTGCAGATGACGCCGTCGTACTTCGGCTCGATCGGTCCGGAATAGGGCTCGTAGCCCGGGTCGTAGCAGGTCACCTTCACGTCGCCCCATTCCTTGAGCGACTTGAAGCGCGACTCCGGTACGTCGCCCGGATAGGGGGCGTAGAACTTGGCCTTGCCGGAGCCGTAGTCCAGCAGTGTCTCGGCGCCGGTCGCCTTGATCAGCCCGGCGATCGGCTCGATGTGGCGCTCCAGCGACTTGCCGTCGAAGGTTTCTTCCGCCGACCAGTTGGCCTGGGTCCAGCCCTGCTCGTGCATCGACTGGTACATCTCGACAAGCTTCTTGTAGCGCGCGCTGGGGTGGTCCTCGGTATAGATGGTGTAGCCCGCCTCGTCGGCCGCCTTTTCCATGTCGAACCAGACATAGCCGAGGGGGTTGTCCTTGTACTTCAGGACCTTCGGGAAGGGGCGCCAGGGCTGGGTCTGCAGCGTGGTGTAGTGCAGCACCTTGGCGTCGCCCTTGTTGTACTCGTGGTCGCGCGCGTTCCAGCCGCCTTCAAACGGCTGGAACATGCCCGGAATGGCCGCCACCTTGTCGCGGAAGACGCGATGCTTCGCGCCGTGCTTGGCGTCCTCGAGGCTCCAGACCTTGGCCATCTTCTCGCAGTCCAGCAGCATGACGGCGGTCTCGCGCGGCGCGATGCACATCTGGCCGGCGCCCTTCATGTCGCGGTCGAACAGCTCGGCCGGGTCGACCAGGTAGATCTGGTCGACGTCGTTGTAGATCGCCCGGCCGGTCTCGCCCGCCATGAAGGGGATGGCGTAGCGGTAGTTGGTGAAGCCGGTCTTCCAGCGGTCGCGGTCGTAGCCCTTGAGATCCTTCATGAAGTAGATCTCGTAGCGGCGCGCCGGGTCGCGGTGCTGCACGATCGACCAGACGAAGACGCGCTCGGCGCGGTGCTGCATCGGCTCGGTGCCGAGGAAGATGCGCACCGGCGGCTTCTCGCTGGGGGTGACGCCGGGAAGCGGATCGAGGACCAGCAGTTCCGGCTTGTCCCGGAATCCGGGGGCACGGCCGCGCTCGACGCGCAGCAGGTGTCCGATACGCTTGTGGTAGTACTTGGTCTTGAAACTCGGCTCGGCGAGGGTCACGAATCTAGGCTCTCTATCTAAAGACGATGGGCGTAGCTGGCGGCGAAACAACGGCCGCCAGGATACACCAGCGCCCGCAACCCGCCAAAGACCGCTTCTTCAGCCTCATCCCAGGCCCCTGCGGCCGCGCCCGGTTCCGGGCCTCACCAGCGATCGAGGGGCCGGCCATAAATCGGTCGGCAATGGGTCACGTTTAGAACAGCTAAGCCGTCTAGGCAAGACGCAGATCGTCGCAGCCTCGGGGCGGCCTGGACGGCCCCGGGGGCGGTTCAGCCGGCATCCTGGCTGTGTTTCGGGGGCTGCCCGTCCTCCCGGGAAGCGCCGCTCCTGAAGGCCTCCCACTGCTCGCGCAGGGCCGGGCTGAGGATGGTGAGTTCGCCCTTATAGTGGCTCAGCGCCTCCAGCAGGATGGCCAGCTCCGAATTGGCGTTGTGGCCCGGGGTGTAGGCGTTGGGGGTGGTGGTGTCCCCGGGATAGCTGCCGGCGGGGTGGCTGAAGAGGTCGATGCCGGAGATCACCAGCCGGGCCGGTTGCAGCGCCACCGCCGTGACCAGCATGACCGCGCCGTTGGTGGGCCGCACGTCCTGCCAGCGCGGCTCCGAAAGGAACAGGCCGAAACGCTCGATTGTGGCGTAGCGGAAGCCCCAGACCCAGGGCCGCAGCAGCGGCGCCACGATGAGGCGGGCCTCCGACTTGATGGTGTAGAGGCCGAAGATCGCCCCCTTGACCAAGGAAAGGGTGCCCTTGGAGCCGGTGAAGACCATGTCCGGCTTGGTCAGGAAACCGCGCGCCAGCCACAGGTCGTTGACCCGGAACAGGCAGTCGTGGCGCTCCTCGGCCACGGCCGGGTCCTCGGAGGTGGGGCCGTTGCCGAGGCAGAGGATGGCCTGAGGGTTGCCGAGCGCCGCGCGCAGCCTGTCGAGGTCGTCGAAGCGCTGCATCTTGCCTGCCAGCAGGCGCCGCAGCCGCGGATGCCCCATCGCTCGCAGGCAAAGCTGCTCCATCGCCCGGCGGAACGGCCGCTGCGTGCTGCGGATCAGCTTCAGGTCCTGCATCAGAAGGTGGGCGATGACAGGGATGAAAGCGCTGGCGCGCGCCGCGTCTTCCGCCGCCAGCAGGGTGATCCGCTGGGCCTCGATGCCCTGGGCCTCGAGCCGCGATTTCGTGGCTGCAGCGGCGGCAAAGAAATGGTCGATGCGTTCAGGGAGCCTGCCCCAGGCCTCTGC
>JBNKHC010000307.1:0-67521 GCA_050290145.1 Kiloniellaceae bacterium
GGTCTTACAAAAAGTCATCAAGACCGCCATCGATATCACCCGGCGTATCCACGAAGCCCGCATTGCCAGTAACCTCATCACCGCACTCAACCGCTCCATGGCCGTAATCGAGTTCGACATGGACGGTACGGTGCAGCATGCCAATGACAATTTCCTCCAGTTAATGGGCTACACCATGGAAGAAGCCATCGGTCAGCACCACAGGATATTCTGCGAGCATGGCTATGCCAACAGTCCTGAATACCGGGAATTCTGGAATCGATTAAACCAGGGGCATTTTTTTGCCAATAGTTACTCTCGTCTCACAAAAAGCGGAGAACAGGTCTGGCTGGAAGCGACCTACAACCCTATCCTTGATGACCGTGGCAAACCTTATCGAGTCATCAAGTTCGCCACCGATATCACCGACAAGGTCAAGCGTATGGAAGAGGAAAAAATGGCAGCGCAGACGGCCTATGACGTGTCCCGGGAAACCGAGGAGCTCTCCACACATGGCGAAGGTATCATCCTCAATACAGTCGACAAGATGCGCTTGCTTTCCGAACAGGTGCGTGACTCGTCAGTGCAACTAGAGAATCTCGGTCAGGAAACTGCTCGAATCAGCTTCATCGTCAATACCATTCGCGAGATAGCCGAGCAGACCAACCTGCTGGCCTTGAACGCCACCATCGAGGCGGCGCGTGCCGGCGAGGCCGGCAAGGGCTTCGCGGTGGTGGCCAGCGAGGTCAAGGGGCTGGCCACGCAGACCGCCAAGGCCACCGAGGACATCGCGAACCAGATCAAGGACATCCAGACCGCCACCCGCGATGCGGTCACGGCGATCAAGGACATCACCGAGACGATCTCCGAGATCGACAGTATCGCCACGGCCATCGCCGCGGCAGTGGAGCAGCAGTCCTCGGCGACCCAGGAGATTTCCCGCAACGTGCAGGAGGCTGCCGCCGGGGCCCAGCAGGCCGGCACCAACATCACCGGCGTGCACGACGCGATTGCGGAGACCAGCTCCGCGGCCGATCAGATGCTCGGCGCGTCGACCACCCTGGCCGAACAGGCCAACGGTCTGAAGACGCAGGTGACCGACTTCCTGACGCAGGTGCGCAGCGCCTGACCCACGACAGTGGCCGGTGGTGGCTTAGCGGCCGCCGGCCGTGTCGTCCTCCGAGGCGTCGGGCACGATTTCCCAGATCCTGGCGTGATCGCCGGCGCGCGCCGGCTCGATGACGCGGAAGCGCTCCACGAAGCCCGCGTCGCCGGGTTCGCGCTCGATCGCCAGCAGGGTGCCAAGCTTGTGCTCGCAGAGGCCGGCGGCGTCCTCGAGCTCCTGGCGGGCCGCCGCCAGGGCATGGCCGAAGCTGGGGGCCTTGTAGACCTCCTCGATATGGCGGGCGAGGCGCTCCACGGCGGCGAAGAACTCGGCCTCGCCGATTTCCGCCACTTCGACCAGCGTCGTGTGGCCGAAGCTCGTCAGGCCCAGCCAGGCGGACTTGAAGGCGAGCTGGGACTTGCCTTCCAGGCGCGTCGGGTCGAGGCCGGCATAGGCGAAGCTGCCGGGGATGGCCCATTCGCCGACCTCGCAGGGGTGTTCGAAGACATGCAGGTCGGACTGGTCCAACCGGATGGTGCGCGGCAGGCGTGTTGGCGTTTCAGTCATGACCGGGCGATCCTACACGACAGGACCGCCACCGCCAGAGGCGGTTCAGCTGGCGGCGCCTCTGCCGGGCGCCGCCGGAAGCGGATCGAGCAGCCGCGGGCCCTTGTTCTTGTAAAGGTTCTGGTCGGCGAAGAAGAGCAGGGTGTCCGGCTGGCTGTTGGCGTCGTAGGGCGTCATGCCGAAACTTGCGGAGACGGGAATCCGCTTGCCCTGCACCGTCACGGTCAGCTCGTTGACCAGGGAGGAGAGCTTGCGGGCCAGCTGCTCGCACTGGGCCTGCGAGGTGTGGGTCATGATGACGGCGAACTCGTCGCCGCCGACCCGCGCCACGTAGTCGCTTTCGCGGGTGTTGCGCTTCAGGGTCTGGCCAGTGGCCCGCAGGATGGCGTCGCCGGCGGGATGGCCATAGGTGTCGTTGATGGCCTTGAAGGAGTTGAGGTCGCACATCAGCAGCAGACCCGTCTCGTTCAGGCGGCGTGCCCGGGCGAGGGCGCGCGAGAGCTCGGTCTCGAAGCCGCGCCGGTTCAGCAGGCCGGTCAGCTCGTCGGTGACGGAGAGGGATTCGAGGTAGCGGATACGGGCCCGCTGCAGGGCCATGGACTGATCCGCCTCCGCCGCCGCGGCCAGGAGCTCGTCGAGCAGCTTGAGGCCGGTGGCGCCCAGAGAGTCGGGCGTCATCTGGGCCAGACGGCGCAGCCGGTCCGCCGCGGAACAGAGCTGCGGCAGGCTGTCCTGGCTGATCAGGCTCTCGATCTTCACGTCGTCGAGGACGCTGGGAATCATCGCTCGGTTTCCTGCAAAGGCGGCGTAGTGCTATCGCTGATCGAGTTGCAAGGGCCAGGCCAAGATGGAATCAATATAAATCAATGGGTTAAATTGTATGCCCGGGGAGAACTGGGCAGAATTTGCCGGCTCGGCGGCAGGCCTTTCCCCTTCGCACAGGAACGCTGGCCGCGGCCAGGTCCGGGCGACCCCCTTTCGCGTGCTTGATTTTTAGCAGAAAATCAATCACTTGGGGCTTAGTTCCTAAGACGGTCTGCGCTAAGATGCAGATGCATCGGGGGTAAGAATGCGACGGATCACCACGGCGCTGTTGGTGGCGCTGACAATCGGCTGTGGCGGCGGAGGGCCGGCCGCGGCGGCAATGGCCGGCGAGAGGCTCGTGCCGCACAAGGCGGTCTATGCGCTGTCGCTGGGCAGCCTGCAATCGTCCAGCCCCGTGGTCGAGGCGGCCGGCCGCTTCGAGTTCGAGTGGAAGGACGTCTGCGATGGCTGGGCGGTCAGCCAGAAGTTCCGCATCGCGCTGCTGTACGAGGACGGGGTCTCCGTCAGTTTCGGGTGGAGCCTGTCGTCCTGGGAAGCGAAGGACGGCAAGCACTATCGCTTCTTCGTCCGGCGCTTCGACGGCAGCGGACTGACCGAGTCGGTGCGAGGCGAGGCCGAGCTGGACGAGGACGGCAGCGGCCGGGCGGTCTTCAAGGAGCCGGAGGTCCGCGAGATCGACCTGCCCGCCGGGACCCACTTTCCGACCCATCATACCCTGCATGTGCTGGCCCGCGCCGAGGCCGGCGACGTGCCGGTCTGGACCCTGGTCTTCGACGGCTCGGGCGACGAGGGGCTGTTCGGCGTCTCGGCGGCGCTGTCGCGGCGCCTGGCGCCCGGTGCGCCGGCGCGCATCTCCAGTCCGCTGCTGGACGAGGTGCCGTCCTGGCGGGTCGACCTGGCTTTCTTCGACGCCGATCAGCAGGACGCCGAGCCGGAACAGGAACAGGGCCTGCGGCTTTTCGCCAACGGCGTGGTCGACGAGATGCGGCTGGATTACGGCGACTTCGTGCTGGATGCCGATCTCACCGACCTGACCGAGCTGCCGGCTCCCGACTGCTGAGCTGCTCTAGGACTTTCCCCGCTGCGATCCCTTTGACGGCGCGCTCTTGTGGAGCTGCAGGCCGCGACCCTTGACGATGGCCTGGTCGCCCAGCTTGGCGCGCACCTGATCGATCGCCCGCTCGACCTGCGCCCGCTTGGTGCGATCGGGGTCCAGCAGGTCGGGTAGGTCGGCCTGCTCGGCGACGACCAGGTCGGCGGCGCCGATGCCGATGAGGCGGAAGGAGCGGCCGTCGGCCTCCTGCTCCACCAGGGGCCGGGCAGTGCGGTAGAGCTCCTCGGCCAGTTGGGTCGGGGCGCCCAGGCGGCGGGAGCGGGATATCTGCCGGAAGTCGCCGGTTTTCATCTTCACCTGCACCGAGGCGCCGGCCAGGCCCGCCTTCTTGAGCCGCCGAGCGACGGTTTCGCAGAGCGGCCAGAGACGCTCCAGCAGCGGCTTGGCGGCGGAGATGTCCCGGTTGAAGGTGGTCTCCGACGAGATGCTCTTGGCCGGGGAGCGCGGGTTGACGCCGCGGTCGTCCTGGCCGCGGGCGAAGTGATAGAGCCGCTGGCCGATTCGTCCGTAGTGCCGCACCAGCTCCGCTTCGGAATAGGGCAGCAGGTGGCGCACCAGGGTGATCCCCTCGCGCGCCAGGGCGGCGCGCAGCGACTTGCCCACCCCCCAGATGATGCCTACCGGCTGATCGGCCAGAAAGCTCGTCGCCGCATCGAAGCCCAGCACGGCGAAGCCGCGGGGCTTGTCGAGGTCCGAGGCGATCTTGGCAAAGAACTTGTTGTAGCTGAGACCGATGGAGGCAGTGAGGTCCAGGTCCCGCTCGATGTCCCGCACCAGCCGGGCCAGGCTGCGGGCGGGCCAGCCGTGGTGCAGGGTCTCGGTGCCGGAAAGGTCCAGGAAGGCCTCGTCGATGGACAGCGGCTCGACCAGCGGCGTCAGCTCCAGCATGCGTTCACGGATGGCACGGCCGACCTCAGCGTACTTGGCCATCTCGGGGCGGATCACCACCGCATCGGGACAGGCCTTGAGCGCCTTGAACATCGGCATGGCCGAATGGACGCCGTACATGCGCGCCACATAGCAGGCGGCGGAGACGACACCGCGCTGCCCGCCGCCCACGATCACCGGCTTGTCGCGCAGCTCGGGGCGATCGCGCTTCTCGACGCTGGCATAGAAGGCGTCGCAGTCGATGTGGGCGAGGCTCAGGCGATCCAGGTCCGGGTGCCAGACGAGGCGCGGGCTGTCGCAGGCAGGGCAGCGGCGCGGCCGGGTCTCGTCCGGCGGCGGCTCGGGATAGGTCTCCAGGCAGTCGCGGCAGAGACCGGGCATGGCTCAGGAGGCCTTGGTAAGGGCAGTCTCGAGTTCCTCCGGCCGCCAGAGGCGGGCGGCGCCGAAGACGCCGCTGGAATCGCCGTGACGGGCTTTCAGCAGCCGGGTGGCCACGTGGTCGGAAAAGACATAGCGGGGCAGCAGGGCCGGCACCGCCTTGTAGAAGCGGTCGATGTTGGAGAGGCCGCCCCCCAGGACGACGCCATCGGGATCGAGGATGTTGATGACATGGGCGAGGGCGCGGGCCAGGCGATCCTCGTAGCGGGTCAAGGCGGCCTCGGCGGCAGCTTCCCCCGCCGCGGCGCGCTCGACGACGTCCTTGGCCGTGCCCTCGCGCCCGCCGTGCTCGCGGTAGTCGCGCGCCAGGTTGGGCCCGGAGAGAAAGGTCTCGATGCAGCCCTGCTTGCCGCAGTAGCAGTCCTGCCCCGGGCGTTCCTCGCTGTGGGGCCAGGGCAGGGGATTGTGGCCCCACTCGCCGGCGATGGCGTTGGGGCCGACCAGGGGACGCCCCCCGACCACGATGCCGCCGCCGACCCCGGTGCCGACGATGACGCCGAAGACCACCTCGAGACCGGCTGCCGCGCCGTCCGCGGCCTCCGAAATCGCCAGGCAGTTGGCGTCGTTCATCAGGCGGACCGGACGGTCCAGGGCAGTGGCCAGGTCGTGGTCCAGCGGCTGGTCGAGAAGCCAGGTAGAGCTGGCGTTTTTGATCAAACCCGTGGTTGCCGAAAGCGCCCCGGGAATCCCCACCCCGACGCTGCCCCGGCGGCCCAGACTATCCTCAACCTCTTGAACCAGAACGACAATCGTGCGAAGGGTTGCGGCATAGTCGCCGCGCGGGGTCGGCACGCGCTTGCGGATCACCGCCCTGCCGTCGCTGTCCAGGGCGGCAACTTCGATCTTCGTACCGCCGAGATCCACTCCGATCTGCATGAATTCCCTATCTTTTCAGAACGTAATTCTGTTTCGCCGTGGGCAGGAATGTTACCAAAGCTTACCAAAAATTAACTTTATTCCTCTATCAATGAGGAGATTCCGGCGATCCGGCCTGGCAGGGATTAAGCAGGGCCGCCGCCGGAAGTTCAGGGACTGTCGGTGCCGTCTTTCACCAGGACTGTGCCCTTCACTTACGGGGACCCATCGGGCAGGGCAATCAGATGATGAATGGAACGAATATCGTCAAAGAGGCAGGTGTGGCTAAGACCGTCCTGATCGTGGAGGACAACGAGCTGAACATGAAGCTCTTCCACGATCTCCTAGAAGCGCATGGCTATAACATCCTCCAGACCAAAGACGGCATGGAAGCGCTGCGCCTGGCGCGTGAGCATCGCCCGGACCTGATCCTGATGGATATTCAGCTGCCCGAGGTTTCCGGGCTCGAGGTCACGAAGTGGATCAAGGAAGACGACAATCTGAAGTCGATTCCGGTGGTCGCCGTTACGGCCTTTGCCATGAAGGGCGACGAGGAGAAGATCCGCGAAGGTGGCTGCGAGGCTTATATCGCCAAGCCGATTTCCGTCACGAACTTCCTGGAGACCGTCGAGCGGTTCCTCAACTAGCCGCGGCGGGACTTTCTCCGATATGACCGCCCGGATTCTGGTCGTCGATGATATTCCTGCGAATGTCAAACTGCTCGAGGTCAAGCTGACCGCGGAGTATTTCGACGTCATAACAGCCGCCGACGGCCTCACGGCAATCGAGCTTGCGCAGAGCCAGGCGCCGGACCTTATCCTGAGCGACGTCATGATGCCCGGCATGGACGGCTTCGAGCTGTGCCAGCGGTTGAAGGCCGATCCCGAGACCAGCCACATTCCCGTGGTCATGGTAACCGCGCTGAGCGACGTCGCAGACCGCGTGCGCGGCCTGGAGGCCGGCGCCGACGACTTCCTGACCAAGCCCGTCAACGACATCGCGCTCTTCGCCCGCGTCCGCTCCCTGGCGCGGCTCAAGCAGATGATGGACGAGTTGCGCGTCCGCCAGGCCGCCAGCGGCAACGGCGAGATTCTGACCGAGGCCGACATGGAGAGCGCCGGCGGACTGCGCGATGCGCGGATCCTGCTGGCCGATGCCAGCGACAACGTGGCCGGCAAGGTCCAGAGCTATCTGGGCGAGGACGGCCACAAGGTGCACCATGTAAAGGTGGCCCAGGAAGCGCTGGCGGTGGCTCAGAACCAGGACTTCGACCTGCTGATCGTCAGCCTGCACCTGGGCCAGGAAGACGGCCTCAGGCTGTGCTCCCAGTTCCGCTCCCAGGACGACACCCGCCACGTGCCGATCCTGCTGCTGCTGGAGGAGGAAGACCTGCCGCGCCTGCCCAAGGGCCTGGAGATCGGCGTTACCGACTACCTGATCAAGCCCATCGACAGGAACGAACTGCGCGCCCGCACGCGTACCCAGATCCGCCGCCGTCGCTATCACGACAAGCTGCGCGAGATGCTGCAGCGCTCGGTGGCCTTGGCCTATACCGACACCCTGACCGGCGTCTACAACCGGCGCTACATGAACGCCCACCTGGACCGCAAGATCATGGAGATTGCGGAGACGGTGAAGCCGGTATCGGTGCTGATGTTCGACATCGACCACTTCAAGAGCATCAACGACACCTACGGCCACAACGCCGGCGACGAGGTGTTGGTCGAAATGGCGCAGCGCGTGTCCCGCGGGGTGCGCGACATCGATCTGCTGTCGCGCTACGGCGGCGAGGAGTTCGTCATCGTGATGCCGGATGCCGACGTCGAGGTGGCGCTGAACGTGGCCGAGCGGGTCCGCGCCCTGGTCGCCGACCAGGCTTTCCACTTGAGCGGTGCGGCGGGGGCCCAGCAGGTGACCATCTCGGTGGGCGTGGCCACCACCCGCGACCCCACGGAGACCGTGGAATCGCTCATCGGCCGGGCCGACGAGGCGCTCTATCGGGCGAAGGGGCGGGGGCGCAACTGCGTCAGCTCCGCAGAGCTGGAGCAGCTCTCACAGCGCGCCACCTCGCTGCCGGCGGTGGGCAGCGGGGACTGACGTACAGTCTGCCGGCAGCGCGCCGGCACTCTTCCAGAAAATCGCTTCCGGAATCGAAAAGCGGCCGCCGAGGAGGCGACCGCCCGATGTGGCAAGACAGGGAAGCCCCTGCTTACTTCATCTTGGATTCCTTGAAGATCACGTGCTTGCGCGCGACCGGGTCGAACTTACGCAGCTCGAGCTTCTCGGTCATGGTGCGCGGGTTCTTCTTGGCCACGTAGAAGTAGCCGGTGTCCGCGGTGCTCACCATCTTGATCAGTTGCGTGGCTGGCTTGGCCATGTCCGCTATCCTTTACCTGAACTCATCGAGGTTGCCGGGAAAATACTGCGCCTTGGGCGGCTGTCAAGCCCGGCGCCGCCCGGGTGGCTTCCGCAAGGCGATTTAGGAAATTATACCTTGTCCTTCAGGAGCCCGAGGACGTCTGGGGCTGGTGGCTGCTGGCCGCGGTGTCCGGGGTGGCGTGCAGGGCGCGGGCGTAGAGGCCCGGTTCCTCCAGCAGCTGGCGGGCCACCGTCAGGTCGATTTCGGTATCGTCGCCCTCGCGGGAGGGGCAGTGGGCGCGGAACTCCTCGACCGCGGTGTCGTCGTTGATGTTGACGTCGCGGCGGCGCAGGTCGGCGGCCAGGGGCAGGGCGCCGCTGTGGATCAGGGTCAGCACGTCGGCCGGCGTGTTGACGTCGCTGGAGGAGGTGCAGACGTCCGGCAGCACGCCGCGGCGGTGCAGGGCGTAACCCGAAGGCGCGTGGAAGCGGGCCCAGGTCAGGATGAACTCGCCGGTGTTCGGCAGGGGCAGGACCGTCTGCACGGTGCCCTTGCCGTAGGAGCCGCTGCCGACCAGGACGGCGCGGCCGGAGTCCTGCAGGGCCGCGGCGACGATCTCGGAGGCCGAGGCGGAACCGCCGTCGATCAGCACGACCAGGGGCAGGTTCTCGGTGAGGTCGCCGCCCTTGGCCGGGTAGTACTGGTGGCTGTCGGTGTGGCGGCCGTGGATCGAGACGATGCGGCCGTGGGTCACGAAGACGTCGGAGACGGAGACGGCCTGTTCCAGCAGGCCGCCGGGATTGCCCCGCAGATCGAGGATGAAGCCGCGCAGGTCGCTGCCGATCTCGTTCTGGGCCTGATGGATCTTCTGGCGCAGGCTGTCGACCGTGCTCTTGTTGAAGCCGGTCATCTTGATATAGCCGAGGTTGCCCTCGCGGTGGTAGGTGACGGTCTGCGGCACGATGTGGCTGCGCACCACCGCCAGCGTCAGCGGCGCGGGCTCGGCATCCCGCTCAACGGCCAGCTGGACCTCGGAGCCGATACGGCCGCGCAGGCGGTTCACCGCCTCGTGCTGCGAGAGGCCTTCGACGCTCTCGCCGTCGATGGCGACGATAACGTCGTCTTCGTGCAGGCCAGCCTTTTTGGCCGGGGTGTCTTCCATGACCGAGAGCACCAGCACGCCTTCCTCGATCAGGCGGATGCGCACGCCGATGCCGCCGAAGCCGTCGCGGCTGGCCCGGTTCTCGCGAGCCGCTTCGCGCCCGGCGTAGCGGGAGAAGTTGTCGAGCTGGGTGAGCAGGCCGTCGAACACGGCCTCGTAGATCTTCTCCGGCTCGGCGGCCTCGAGGTCGCGGGAGTGATAGCGCGACACCGAGATCACCGCCGCCGTCAGGGCACCCCAGGACTGGGCATCGCCCGGCGCGGCGAGGGGGAAGCTGGCCATGGCCTGGCCGTCGTAGCTGACCCGCAGACGCTCGCCCTCGACCTGAACGCCGAGAGCCGGATCGATGCTGGCCAGGCTCTGCATTCCGGCAACCGCAAGGTCCTGCACCGGCACTTCGTCGATATAGATGTCGCTGACGTTGCCGTAGCCGGCGGTGAAGAGGCGCTCGGCCCGGGCTTCGTTGTAGCCGACCTGCACCGTGCTGTCCTGCGAGGCGCAGGCGACCATCAGGAAAGCGAGGCACAGCGGGCCCGCTCGACGGATCAGACCGTGGAGATCAAAGACCGGCAACCGAAGATGGCTGAATAACCCCTGTGAAGTCCTCAAGCTTCGCAACCTTTAGCGCTCCCTGCGGCTTAGACAATAAACGAAGTCATTAACTATGCGCAAAGCGCAATTTCGTTTGTCTAAAGCCCTTTGGCCAAAAATACCGGCTTATTAGGCAACAGCCTGAGTCAAAGATTCGTTAACACCCAAGTAATAATTCGCCCCTTATCGCTTGCGGCCGGCGCTTCCCTTGCGCCCGCTCTTACCCGCTTTGCCACCCTTGGCCTTCCTAGCCCCGCTTTGTGGCTTTTTTCGGGAGCTCTTGGCGAGCCGCTTCCTGGGCGCCTTTTGCGTGGCATTTTTCGCGGATTCGCTGGGTTTTCGGAGGGTTTCCGGCGCTTCTTCGGAGTCGTCGAGGGCGAGGATGAGGCCGCCGGTCATGGGCTCGGCCTCGATCAGCCGGACCCGCAGGCGGTCGCCCAGGCGGTAGACCCGCCCCCAGCGTTCCCCCTCCAGGCTGTGGCGCGCCTCGATGTGCCGGTAGAAATCGTTCGGCAGGGTGCTGATGGGGATCAGGCCGTCGGCGCCGCTGTCGTCCAGGGTGACGAAAAGTCCGAAGCGGGTGACGCCGTTGATCCGCCCGGCGAAGGTGGCCCCGACCTGCTCCTGCAGGAAGGCGGCGGTGAAGCGGTCGACGGCATCGCGCTCAGCCGCCGCCGAGCTGCGCTCGGTCGAGCTGATATGGCCGCCCATCTCCTCGAACTGGACTTCGCTGCCCGGCAGCAGGCCGTCGTCGCCCAGCTTCAGGCCGGAGATCAGGGCCCGGTGCACCAGCAGGTCGGCGTAACGCCGGATCGGCGAGGTGAAGTGGGCGTAGTGGGTGAGGGCAAGGCCGAAGTGGCCGATGTTCTCGGGGCTGTAGATGGCCTGGCTCTGGGCGCGCAGGATGAGGTCGTTAACCAGCGGCGCCTCGGCCTGGCCTTCGACCCTGGTCAGCAGGCGCGTCAGGTCGCGCGGGCGCACCACCTGGGCGGCGTTGAAGCGCAGGCCTAGGTCGCGCAGCACCTCCGCCAGGGCCGAGAGGCGCAAGGGGTCCGGCTTGTCGTGGACGCGGTACATGCAGGGCTGGCGCAGGCGCTCCAGCTCCTTGGCGGCGGCCACGTTGGCGGTGATCATGAACTCCTCGATCAGCCGGTGGCTGTCGAGGCGGGTGCGCGTTTCGATGGCCGCGACGCGGCCGTCCTCGGTGAGGCGGATCTTGCGCTCCGGCAGGTCGAGCTCCAGGGTGCCGCGGTCGTGGCGCGCCGCCAGCAGCGCCTCGAAGGCGCCGTAGAGGGAGGGCAGGATGGCCTCCAGCACCTCGCCGTTGTCGCCGCCCTTCCGGCCGTCGCGTGTCGCCTGAACCTCCTCATAAGTGAGGCGGGCGGCCGAGCGCATGAGGCCGCGCACGAACCTGTGGCGCAGCAGCTTGCCCTTGGCGTCGATCCAGAGGTGCACCGCCATGCAGGGGCGGTCCTCCCGCGGATTGAGCGAGCACCAGCCGTTGGAGAGCGCCTTGGGCAGCATCGGCAGCACGCGGTCGGGGAAGTAGGTCGAGTTGCCGCGCAGGTAGGCGGACTTGTCGAGGGCACTGTCAGGCCGCACGTAGTGCGCCACGTCGGCAATGGCGACCAGCAGATGCCAGCCGCCCGGGTTCTTGTCGTCCTGGTCCGGCTCGGCGAAGACCGCGTCGTCGAAGTCACGGGCATCGGCGCCGTCGATGGTGACCAGCGGAACGTCGCGCAGGTCCTGGCGCCTGCCCAGCGGCGCCGCCTCCGCCGCCTCGGCCTCGGCCAGGGCCCTCTCCGGAAAGTCGCTGAGCAGGCCGTGCTCGTGCAGGGTGATGAGGCTCAGCGACTTGGGGTCGTCGCCGCGGCCCAAGCGCTCCGTGACGCGCACGCTGCGCAGGCCAAGGCTGTCACGGCGCTGGCGCGTGGGCAGGATCTCCGCCAGCACCAGCTCGCCGGGCTGGGCCCCCTTGGCGTCGCTCTGGCGCAGGACAAAGTCCTTCTTGGCGCGCTTGTCGGTGGGGCGCAGGCGGCCACCCTCGCTGCCGAGCTCGTAGACGCCCAGCACGCGCTGCGGCGGCCGGTCCAGCTTGCGAATGATGTGCGCTTCGTAGGTGCCGTCTTCGACAAGCTGCAGGCGGACCAGCGCCCGCTCGCCCATGGCCAGGACGGCACGGCTGCGCTTGTCCGGCGCCACGTAGATGCGCGGCGGGGCGGCCTTGTCGTCGTCCCAGACGGCGGGGCGGGCCAGCAGTTCGCCGTCCTCGTCCATCTCCGTCACTTCGACCACCAGCACGTTGGGCAGGCGCCCGGGAGCGGAGAGGCGCCTGGCGGGCTGCTTTTCCAGCAGACCGTCCTGCTTCAATTCCTTCAGCAGCGCTTTCAGGCGGATGCGGTCGGCGCTGCCCTTGATGCGGAAGGCGCGCGCGACCTCGCGCTTGCCGACGGGCTCGCTGCTTTCATTGATGAAAGCGAGAACCTGTTCCTTGCTGGGGAAGGGGGCGGAGTGGGGCGCTTTCGGCTTTTTGGGGCCGGCCTTATCCTTCTTGGCGGCCAAGTCAGTCGGCCGCCGTTTCGTCGGCGGGTTTTTCCTTGGGCGCGGCTTTCTTCGCCGTGGCCTTCTTGCTCGCAGACTTCTTGCTCGCAGACTTCTTGGTCGCCTTCTTCTTCGTGGCGGCCTTCTTCTTGGTCGCCTTTTTCTTGGTGGCCTTCTTCTTCGCGGCCTTCTTGGCGGTGCCGGCCTTGGCGGCTTTCTTCTCGGCCTGGGCCTTCAGCAACTCCAGCGCCTGCTCCAGCGTCACGGTCTCGGGATCGATGTCGGCCGGGATGGTGGCGTAGAGCTTGCCGTGCTTCACGTAGGGTCCGAAGCGACCCTTGCCCTGGCTGACCACCTTGCCGTCCTCGGGGTGCTCGCCGATCTGGCGGCCTGCGGCACGGCGCTGGGGCGCCTCGGCGATCAGGGCAACCGCTCGGTTCAGGCCGACGGTCAGGACATCGTCGCCCTCGGTCAGGGAGCGGTAGATGGAGCCGTGCTTTACGTAGGGGCCGTAGCGGCCGATGCCGGCGGTGATCGGCTTGCCGTCGTCGGGATGCGGGCCGATCTCACGCGGCAGCGCCAGCAGGGCGAGGCCGGTCTGCAGGTCGAGTTCCGCCGGGGCCATGTTCTTCGGCAGGGAGGCGCGCTTCGGCTTTTCGTCGCCTTCCGCCTCGCCGAGCTGCAGGTAGACGCCGAAGGGACCCTTGCGCAGGGTGACCTGCTTGCCGCTCTCCGGATCGTCGCCCAGCACCTTGGGGCTGGTCAGGTCGATGCCGTGGTCTTCCTCGGCGCCGGGCACGGCCAGTGGCCGGGTGTAGCGGCACTCGGGATAGTTGGAGCAGCCGATGAAGCCGCCGTTGCGCCCCAGGCGCAGACCGAGGCGGCCCTCCTTGCAGGACGGGCAGGCGCGCGGATCGACCCCCGGCTTTTCCGTATCGGCCGGGAAGAAGTGCGGGCCGAGGTCTTCGTCCAGCGCGTCGATGACCTGGGTAATGGAAAGGTCGCTCGCGCCTTCGACTGAAGTGTGGAAGGCTTCCCAGAAATCGCGTAGCACGCGGCGCCAGTCGATGCGCCCGCCGGAGATGTCGTCGAGCTTCTCCTCCATCTCGGCGGTGAAGTTGTACTGCACGTAGCGTTCGAAGAAGCTGGCGAGAAAAGCGACGACCAGGCGGCCGCGGTCTTCCGGAATGAAACGGCGGCGGTCGAGACGCACGTAGTTGCGGTCCTGCAGCACCTGCAGGATGGAGGCGTAGGTGGAAGGGCGGCCGATGCCCAGCTCCTCCATCTTCTTCACCAGGCTCGCTTCGCTGTAGCGCGGCGGCGGCTGGGTGAAGTGCTGTTCCGGCAGGATCTCTTCGCGCTTGACCGCGTCGCCCTCGTTGAGCTTGGGCAGGCGGCGGTCGCCGGCCTTGCCGTTTTCCTCGTCGCCTTCCTTGTCGTCGCTGCTTTCCTGATAGAGCTTCAGGAAGCCGTCGAAGGTGACGATGGAACCGGTGGCGCGCAGTTGCGCGACGCCGCGGTCCACGTCGATGTCGACGGCCACCTGGTCCAGCTCGGCGCTGGCCATCTGGCAGGCCACCGTGCGGTTCCAGATCAGCTCGTAGAGCTTCAGCCCGTCGCTGTCCAGGTAGGCGCGCATCTCCTTCGGGCGCCGGGCGACGTCGGTGGGACGGATCGCCTCGTGGGCTTCCTGGGCGTTCTTCTGCTTCGACTTGTACTGGCGCGGCGCCGAGGGCAGATAGGCGTCGCCGTAGTCGGAGGAGATCAGCGCGCGGGTACCGTCCAGGGCCTCCTGCGCCATGGTCACGCCGTCGGTACGCATATAGGTGATGAGACCTACGGTCTCGCCGCCGATGTCGATACCTTCGTAGAGCTTCTGCGCCACCCGCATGGTGCGCGTCGCCCCGAATCCGAGTTTGCGCGAGGCTTCCTGCTGCAGGGTCGAGGTGGTGAAAGGCGGGTAGGGGTTGCGCTTGGTCTGCTTGCGCTCGACCTGGGCCACGGCGAGACGGCTCGCGGCCTCCAGCTTCCGCACCGCCGCCTTGGCGCTGGCTTCGTCGGGAAGGTCGAACTTGTCGAGCTTCTTGCCGTCGAGCTGCGTCAGGCGCGCGGTGAAGGGCGCGCCCTCGGCGTTCAGCAGCTTGGCCTCGATGGTCCAGTACTCTTGCGGCTTGAAGGCCTCGATCTCGGCTTCGCGCTCGCAGATGAGGCGCAGCGCCACCGACTGCACGCGGCCCGCCGAGCGGCTGCCGGGCAGCTTGCGCCACAGCACCGGGGAGAGGGTGAAGCCCACCAGGTAGTCCAGCGCGCGGCGCGCCATGTAGGCGTCGATCAGTTCCTGGTTCAGGTGGCGCGGATGCTCAAAAGCCTCGACGATCGCCTTCTTGGTGATCTCGTTGAAGACCACGCGCTCGACGTCGACCCCTTCCAGCACGTTACGGCGCTTCAGTTCGTCGACGATGTGCCAGGAAATCGCCTCGCCTTCGCGATCCGGGTCGGTCGCGAGATAGAGGTGCTTGCTGTTCTTCACCGCCTCGGCGATCTCGCGCAGGCGCTTCTCGCCGCGCTCGTCGACCTGCCAGCTCATGGAGAAGTCTTCGTCGGGGCGCACCGAACCATCCTTGGGCGGCAGATCGCGCACGTGCCCGTAGCTGGCGAGAACGTGGTAGTCCTGACCCAGGTACTTGTTGATGGTTTTCGCCTTAGCGGGCGATTCGACGACGACGACGTTCATGTGGGGCGGATGATTCGCTCAGTTTGTTACCAAGTTCCTAATGGGAGCTGAAAGCTTCCGAACAGTTCCCCTAGATGGGGCGCGACGGCTCCCGGTCAACAGCGCCGGGTCAACAGGGCTTGCCGTCATAAAGGGTCGGCGGGGGCTTTGTAAAGCCGCGCAAATCGGTTGCCGGGGTGACGCTCGACCCTTCCGGCCAGCTCCAACTCCAGCAAAACCCCATGCACGACGGCGACGGGCAGGCCGCTGAGACGCACCAGGTCATCAACCAGAATGGGGTCTGCCCCGAGCAGTTCTTCAATGTCCGCGCGCTCCGAAGGGGCGGCTTCTGGCGCCGGCGCGACCGCCTGATCGAATCCCCCGTCCCCTTCGGCGGGACGCCGCAGGGCGCCGAGGGCGGCGAGAATGTCGGCGGCGGATTCGATCAGGGTGGCGCCGTCGCGCAGCAGCTGGTTGCAGCCGGCGGCGCGCGGGTCCAGCGGCGAGCCGGGCACGGCGAAGACCTCGCGCCCCTGGTCGCCGGCGTAGCGCGCGGTGATGAGGGAGCCGGAGCGTTTTGCCGCCTCCACCACCGCCACACCGAGGGAAAGCCCGGAGATGAGGCGGTTGCGGCGCGGGAAGTGGCGCGCCTGGGGCGTGGTGCCCAGCGGCACCTCGGAGATGACGGCGCCGCGCTCGCGGATCTCGGCGTGGAGGGCCTCGTTCTCCGGCGGATAGATAATGTCGACGCCGCCGGCCAGCACCGCCACCGTGGGACGGGGCAGGGCACCGCGGTGAGCGGCGGTGTCGATGCCGCGGGCCATGCCGGAGGTGACGGCCAGCCCGGCCGCGGCGATGTCCGCGGCCAGGCGCCCGGCGAAGCGCCGGCCGTTGGCCGAGGCGTTGCGCGCGCCGACGATGCCCAGGGAGTCCAGAGCGAGCGCTGCCGGGTCGCCGAGGACGCAGAGCAGCGGCGGGGCGTCGTCCAAGGTCTTGAGCAGAGCGGGATAGGCGGGCTCGCAGAGGGCGAGGAGGCGTACGCCGGCCCTGGCGGCGGCTTCGGCCTCCGCTTCCGCCTCGGCCGGTGGACAGACGCGGATCCTGCGCCTGGCCCCGGCGCGCCGGGCCAGCTCCGGCAGCGCCTCCAGGGCCGCCGCCGGGTTGCCGTAGCGCTCCAGCAACTGGCGGAAGACGACTGGACCGACGTTCTCCGAGCGGATGAGGCGCAGCCAGTCGAGGCGCGCGGCATCGGTCAGGGAATCTCTTCCGGGTTTAATTTCGTCTCCGGACATCGCCTTAAAATCGTCATGCCCGGCGGCTCAGGTCAAGCTTTTCGCGAGGGCCCGGCCGAAAGTCACTCTTTCTTCCGGCCGATCTTGGACTCCTGGCCGGTCAGCAGGCGGCGGATGTTCTGGTGGTGGCGCAGCCACACCAGGAGGGCGAGGACGGCGGTTAGCTGGACCATCTGCAGGTCGCCCAGGATGAACCAGCTCAGCACCGGCGCGGCGCCGAGCGACAGCAGGGCGGCCAGGGAGGAATAGCGGGTGGTGAAGGCCACCAGCAGCCAGAGGGCGCAGCAGGCGGCGCCCAGCGGCAGCGAGAGTGCCAGCAGCACGCCGAGGGTGGTGGCCACGCCCTTGCCGCCCTTGAACCCCAGCCAGACAGGGAAGAGGTGGCCCAGCACCGCGCCGAAGGCGGCGGTGATCGCCATGTCCGGGCCCCACAGCTGGGCGATGAGCACCGCCGCGGCGCCCTTGCCGCCGTCCAGCAGCAGGGTGGCGGCGGCCAGGCCCTTGCGCCCGGTGCGCAGCACGTTGGTAGCGCCGATGTTGCCGGAGCCGATCTGGCGCACGTCGCCCAGTCCGGCCAATCTGGTCAGCAGCAGGCCGAAGGGGATGGACCCCAGCAGGTAGCCGCCAATCAAAGCGGTGGTGATGTAGGGCCAAGCGTATTCCCAGGAGATCGGATCGGGCATGTCGTCTCCCGGGGCCGTCAGGCCGCTTCGAAGAGGGCGCGGCCGTCGACCACGGTGCGGGCGACGCGGCCCTGCACCGGCAGGCCCTCGAAGGGGCTGTTCTTGGATTTGCTCTCGAAGCTGTCGGGCTCGATCTTCCAGGAAAGGTCCGGCTTGAAGATCATCAGGTCGGCGGGCGCGCCCTTGGCCAGGCGGCCGGCGTCGAGGCCCAGGATCTCCGCCGGCTTCACCGTCAGGTGGGCGAGCAGGTCGAGCAGGCCGGCCTTACCCCAGTGGTAGAGCTGCAGGGAGAGCGGCAGCAGGGTCTCCAGGCCGACGATGCCCGGCTCGGCGTTGGCGAAGGGCAGGCGCTTGGACTCCTGGTCGTGCGGACTGTGATCGCTGGCGATGGCGTCGATGGTGCCGTCGGCGACGCCCTCGAGGATAGCCAGGCGGTCGTCCTCGCTGCGCAGCGGCGGCGAGACCTTGGCGAAGGTGCGGTACTCGCCGACGGCCAGCTCGTTGAGGGCGAAGTAGTGCGGGGCGGTATCGCAGGTCACGTCGAGGCCGCGGTCCTTGGCGCGGCGGATGGCCTCCACGCTCTCGGCGGTGGAGACGTGAGCGACGTGGTAGCGCCCGCCGGTCATCTCGACCAGGCGCAGGTCGCGCTCGATCATCATCACCTCGGCCAGCTTGGGAATGCCGGGCAGGCCGAGGCGGGTGGCCAGCTCGCCGCCGTTCATCGCGCCGCCGCCGCAAAGGCTCGGCTCCTCCGGGTGCTGCACGATGAGGTGGCCGAAGGTCTTGGCGTAGGCGAGGGCGCGGCGCATGACCTGGGCGTCCGCCACCGGCTTCAGCCCGTCGGTGAAGGCGACGGCACCGCTCTCGGCGAGCAGGCCCATCTCGGTCAGCTCACTGCCCTCCAGGTTCCTGGTCAGGGCGGCATAGGTGTAGACCTTCACACCCTTCGCCTCGCGGGCGCGCCGGGCGATGAACTCGACGCCGGCGACGTCGTCGATCACCGGGTCGGTGTTGGGCAGGCCGACCATGGAGGTGATGCCGCCGGCGGCGGCGGCGCGCCCGGCGCTGTCCATGGTCTCCTTGTGCTCCTCGCCGGGCTCGCGGATCTGCACGCGCATGTCGACCAGGCCCGGCGCCAGGCAGGCGCCGCCGCAGTCGACCCGCTGCGCGCCCTCCGGCACGCCGTCCTTGAAGAGGTCGGGGCCCAGGTCGGTGATCTTGCCGTCCTCGGCCAGCAGGCCGCCGGGGGCGTCCAGGCCGCTGGCGGGATCCAGCAGGCGGGCGTTGACGTAGGCGGTGCGGTGCTTGGGCGGGAGAACGGTCACTGGATCTTTACTCACTGGGCAGCCTGTTCCTGCTGGCTGCGCTCGGCATGCAGGTTGTGGTTCAGGGTCTCGAGGCAGGCCATGCGCACGGCCACGCCCATCTCCACCTGCTCGCGGATCACCGAGCGGTGGATGTCGTCGGCCAGCTCGCTGTCGATCTCGACACCGCGGTTCATCGGTCCGGGGTGCATGATCAGGGCGTTAGGCTTGGCGGCCTGCAACTTTTCCTGGTCGAGCCCGAAGAAGTGGAAGTACTCGCGGGTCGAGGGCACGTAGCTGCCCTGCATGCGCTCGGTCTGCAGGCGCAGCATCATGACGATGTCGCAGTCCTTGAGACCTTTGCGCATGTCCGAGAAGGTCTCGACGCCCATGCGGTCGATCTGGCCGGGCATCAGCGTCGGCGGCGCGATGAGCCGGACCCGCGCGCCCATGGTGGTGAGCAGGTGGATGTTGGAGCGGGCGACGCGGCTGTGGGCGATGTCGCCGCAGATGGCGATCTGGAGCCCCTCGATGGCGCCCAGGCGGCGGCGGATGGTGAGGGCGTCGAGCAGGGCCTGGGTCGGGTGCTCGTGGCTGCCGTCGCCGCCGTTGATGACGGCGCAGTTCATCTTTTCGGCCAGCAGGTGCACGGCGCCGGAATCCGGGTGGCGGACCACCAGCACGTCGGGGTGCATGGCGTTCAGCGTCATGGCCGTGTCGATGAGCGTTTCGCCCTTCTTGATCGACGACCAGGCCACCGACATGTTGATGACGTCGGCACCGAGGCGCTTCGCAGCCAACTCGAAGGACGTGCGCGTACGCGTTGAACTTTCGAAGAAAAGATTGATGACCGTGCGGCCGGCCAAGAGGTCTTTCTTCTTGTCGGCGCCGCGGTTGAGGGCGACGTAGCCGTCCGAGAGGTCGAGAATAAAGAGGATTTCGCTCGCCGTCAGCCCCTCGATACCAAGGAGGTGACGGTGCCGGTAGCCTTCGTAGGAGGCCGTCGTGCCGTGGGTCGAAGTCATTAAAGCCGTGTTATGACACCGCCCTTGCCCGGCGGCAAGCGGCAGTCTGCCACCTGCGGGACAAAGGCCATGGGTAAGTCGCCTAAATGATGCCTTTTCCGCGCAGTTGGGCGCGTTCCTGCGGGCTCATGTCGAGCAGCTCCTCGAGCACCGCATCGCTGTCCTGGCCGGCGCGCGGCGGGGCGAATCGGTACTCCACCGGCGTCTCGGAGAACTTGATCGGGTTGCCGATGAGGTCGACCTTGCCGTTCTTGCTGCCGCGGTAGGGCATGGAGATCTTCATGTCGCGGGCCAGCACCTGGGGGTCGGCGAAGACCTGGTCCAGGGTATTCACCGGGCCGGCCGGCACCGCCAGCTCGGCGAGGCCGTCGACCCAGAACTTCTGGGTCTTCTGCTGGGTTATCTCGGGCAGCAGCTCGTAGAGGGCGGTGCGGTTGCGCACCCGGTCGGCGTTGGTCCTGAAGCGTTCGTCCTGGGCCAGCTCCGGGCAGTCGGCGAACTCGCAGAAGCGCTGGAACTGGCGGTCGTTGCCCACGGCCAGGATGAAGTAGCCGTCGGCGCAGGGCATCACCTTATAAGGGACGATATTGGGGTGCTCGCTGCCCTGGCGCTTGGGCACCTCGCCGGAGGTCAGGTAGTTGAGGCCCTCGTAGGTCAGCCAGGCCACCTGGCTGTCGAGCAGGCCGAGGTCGATGTGCTGGCCCAGGCCCGTCATGCCGCGGTAGTGCAGGGCCGCCAGGATGGCGCTCACCGCGTACATGCCGCACATGATGTCGGCAATGCCGACGCCGACCTTCACCGGCTCGCCCTCGGGCTCGCCGGTCAGGCTCATGATGCCGCCCATGCCCTGGGCCAGGTAGTCGTAGCCGGCGCGCGGAGCATAGGGCCCCGTCTGGCCGAAGCCGGTGATCGAGCAGTAGATCAGCCCCGGATAGCGGTCCTTGAGGTCCTCGTAGCCCAGGCCGTACTTGGCCAGGCCACCGACCTTGAAGTTCTCCACCAGGATGTCGCAGAAGCCGATGAGGTCGCGGGCGAGCGCCTGGCCCTCGGGCTTGGAGATGTCGATGGAGACCGAGCGCTTGTTGCGGTTGGCGGAGAGGAAGTAGGCGCTCTCCGTCGTGTCCTCGCCGTCCGGGCCGGGCACGAAGGGCGGGCCCCACTTGCGGGTGTCGTCGCCCTGGCCGGGCCGTTCGATCTTGATCACTTCGGCGCCGAGGTCGCCGAGAAGCTGGGTCGCGGTCGGGCCGGCCAGGATGCGTGTCAGGTCAAAGACCCTGAGGCCGGAAAGCGGAGCGGTCATCGGGCGGGAATCCCATGCGGCGATACAGGCTGCCCTGGGTTTTGCCGCTCCAGGCGCGGGCGGTCAAGTGCCGCCGCTGGAAGGGTGTCAGATGATGAAGAGCACCAGCAGCGGCAGCGTCACCGCGGCCACAAGGGCCTGCACGGTCAGGATGTTGGCGACCAGCCCCGGCGCACCGCCCATCTGGCGGGCGAGGATATAGGACGAGGTGGCGGCGGGCAGGGCGTTGAAAATGACGGCGACGGTGAGCGGCAGGCCGTGGACGCCCAGCAGCAGGCAGAAGCCGGCGGTGAGCAGCGGCAGGCCCGCGAGCTTGAGCGCCACGGCGGAGACGACCCAGCCGCCGCTGGTCCGGGCGGCGCTCAAATCGAGCCCGGCGCCGACCGCCAGCAGGGCCAGCGGCAGGGCGGCGCGGGCGAGGATGGTCAGTGTCTCGCCGGCGACCGGCGGCAGGCCGAGGCCGCTGAGGTTCAGCGCCAGGCCCAGCAGACAGGCGAGGATCAGCGGATTCTTCAGCATGGACCGCAGGAGGCCCGGCCCCGACCTCGCGGTTCCCGGGGCGCGCGCGCCGAAGCGCAGCAGGGCGGCGATGCTGACCACATTCACCGCCGGCACCACCACGGCGACGGCCAGGGCGGCGATGGCGAGGCCGGTCTCGCCGTAGAGGGCGAAGGGGATGGAGAGGCCGATGTAGCTGTTGGGCCGAATCGAGGTCTGCAGCACCGCCGTGACGGCCGGACCGTTCTTGCGGGTGACGAGCTGGAAGGCGACCAGCAGGGCGGTCATGGCGGCGATGGCCAGAAGAACGGCGCCGGCCATGGCGGCGGCGGGCAGGGCCGAGAAGTCGGCGCGGGCCAGCGTGGTGACGAGCAGCGCCGGCAGCAGGAAGAGGTAGGTGAGTCGCTCGGCCGGCTCCCAGAAGCCGGCGGGGAGCCAGCCGCGCCGCCGGATGACGTAGCCCAGCAGGATCAGCAGGAAGACCGGCAGGACGGCGGTGGCGAGGGCCTGCATGGGGCCTAGCTCTGCCGCTGGCGGGCGATGGCGTCGAGGGCGCCCTGCAGGATGTAGGCGGCGGCCATCTTGTCGACCACCTCGCTGCGGCGCTTGCGGGTCATGTCGGCCTCGTCCACCAGGAAGCGCTCCACGGCGGCGGTGGAGAGGCGCTCGTCCCAGAAGGCGATGGGCTGGGTGAAGCCGGCCTTCTCCACCAGGTTACGGGCCAGGGCGCGCACCGACTGGCAGCGCGGCCCCTCGGAGCCGTCCATGTTCACCGGCAGGCCGATGACCAGGCCGCCGACCCTGTATTCCTTGCAGACCGCGGCCAGGCGCTCGGCGTCCTGGGTGAACTTGCCGCGCTTGATGGTCTCCAGGGGCGAGGCGACCTTGAGCGCCGAATCGGAGATCGCCAGCCCGATGGTCTTGGTGCCGGGGTCGAGGCCCAGCAGGCGCTCGCCCGGCGCCAGGCGCGCGGCCAGATCAGTGACGGCAAGGTCCATTGGCCGTGAAATCCTCTCTCGGCCCGGGTCAGGAAAAACAATCCCTTATAGGCAGCCCTCGGCGGGGCGGCAAGGAGCCCCAATCTTGCGGCATCCGGGGGCCGGTGCTAGGTTCCGGCGGTTTTTGATCGCTCCGGCAACCGCAGCGGCGGGGCGGAGCACTTTCCGGAAATGAGGGTTGAGGCCGATGTCGGTCGACAAGGAAACTGTCGCGAAAATCGCGAGACTGGCGCGCGTTCGCGTCGATGAGAGCCACAAGGAGTCGCTGGCCAAGGAATTGTCCAACATCCTGGGCTGGATCGAGCAGCTTTCCGAGCTGGACACCGAGGGTGTGGAGCCCATGACCTCCGTAGTGTCCATGAAGCTGCCGCTGCGCGAGGACGAGGTGACCGACGGCGGCTATCCCGACAAGGTGACGGCCAACGCCCCCGAGGGCGCCCATGGCTTCTACGCCGTGCCGAAGGTGGTGGAATGATGAGCGAGCTGACCAACCTCACCATCGCCGAGGCGCGCGACCTGCTGGCCAAGGGCGAGACCTCCTCCAAGGAACTGACCGAGGCCCACATCGCCGCCGTCGAGGCGGCGCGCTCGCTCAACGCCTTCATCACCGAGACGCCGGAAAAGGCGCTGCAGATGGCCGAGGCCTCCGACAAGCGGCGCAAGGCGGGCGAAACCGGCATCCTGGAAGGCCTGCCCATCGGCATGAAGGACCTGTTCTGCACCGAGGGCGTGCTGACCACCGCGGCCTCCCACATCCTGGACGGCTTCCACCCCACCTATGAGTCGACGGTGAGCCAGAACATGTGGGACGCGGGCGCGGTGCTGCTGGGCAAGACCAACCTGGACGAGTTCGCCATGGGCTCCTCCAACATGACCAGCCACTACGGCGGCGTCGAGAACCCCTGGCGCAAGTCGGGCGACAACCGGCCGCTGGTGCCCGGCGGCTCCTCCGGCGGCTCGGCCGCCGCTGTCGCCGCGCGCTGCGCCCTGGGCGCCACGGGCACGGACACCGGCGGGTCGATCCGCCAGCCGGCGGCCTTCTGCGGCATCGTCGGCATGAAGCCGACCTACGGGCGCTGCTCGCGCTGGGGCATCGTCGCCTTCGCCTCCTCGCTGGACCAGGCGGGGCCGATGGGACGCACGGTGCGCGACACCGCGATCATGCTGGAGGCCATGGCCGGTTACGATGCCAAGGACTCGACCTCGGTCAACGTGCCGGTGCCGAACTACGAGGCCGCGCTGACCGGCGACATCAAGGGCATGAAGATCGGCATTCCCAAGGAATACCGCATCGACGGCATGCCGGCGGAGATCGACCAGCTGTGGTTGCAGGGCATCAAGTGGCTGGAAGAAGCCGGCGCCGAGGTGATGGAAATCTCGCTGCCCCATACGCACTACGCGCTGCCGACCTATTACATCATCGCGCCGGCGGAGGCGTCGTCCAACCTGGCGCGCTACGACGGCGTGCGCTACGGCCTGCGCGAGGGCGCCGACGGCACCCTGGACGAGATGTACGAGGCGACCCGCGGCAAGGGCTTCGGCGCCGAGGTGCAGCGCCGCATTCTGATCGGCACCTACGTGCTCTCGGCAGGCTACTACGACGCCTACTACAACAAGGCGCGCAAGGTGCGCAGCCTCATCGCGCGGGACTTCGCCCAGGCCTATGAAAAGGTCGACGCAATCCTGACGCCGACGGCGCCCTCGCCGGCCTTCGGCATGGGCGACAAGATGGACGATCCCATCGCCATGTACCTGAACGACGTCTTCACCGTGCCGGCCTCGCTGGCCGGGCTTCCGGGCATCTCGATCCCGGCGGGGCTGTCGCAGGACGGCCTGCCGCTGGGCCTGCAGCTGCTGGGCAAGGCCTTCGACGAAGAGACGGTGTTCAAGGTCGGCGGCGTGCTGGAAGAGGCGGCGGGCTTCGAGGCCACGCCGGCCTTTCTGGCGGCCTGACGGCAATGGCGGCGGATGCAGCCATCGCGGGACTGGATGTCCGGCCGGCCGGGCCGGCGGAATTCGACGACCTGCTGGCGCTGTTCGAGCGCTTCTACCGCGAGGAAGGCTTTGAGGGTGCAGTGGGCGGCGTCGCGAAGAACCTGCGCCAGATCCTGTCGCGTGACGATACCGCCGCCCTGGTGGCGCGGGTCGAGGGCAAGGTGGTGGGCGCGGCGGCGATGAGCAGCGCTTTCGGCCTGGAGGTCGGGCTCTATGCGGAGCTGGAAGACCTCTTCGTCGATCCGGCCTGGCGCGGCCACGGTATCGCGTCGGCCCTGGTCGAGGCGGCGGCGGCCTGGGCCAAGGCGCGGGGCTGCGACGACCTGGAGATCGTGCTGACGCCGCACGCGCAGGCCAAGAACGACCTGGCGCCCTGGTACAAGGCGCGGGGCTTTGTTGATACCGGACGGATTATTTACGAGCGGGCTCTCTGAAGAGCCGGTTGCGGAGAAGAAAGATGGCAACGACGATCAAAGGCAAGACAGGCGAGTGGGAGATGGTCATCGGGCTGGAGGTCCATGCCCAGGTGATCTCCAAGTCGAAGCTGTTCTCCGGCGCTTCCACGGCATTCGGCGCCGAGCCGAATACCCAGGTCTCGCTGGTCGACGCGGCCATGCCAGGCATGCTGCCGGTGCTGAACAAATACGTGGTCGAGCAGGCGGTGCGTACTGGTCTTGGTTTGAAAGCGCAGATCAACCTGACGTCGGTCTTCGAGCGCAAGAACTACTTCTACGCCGATCTGCCGCAGGGCTATCAGATCTCCCAGTACCTGCAGCCCATCGTCGGCGAGGGCACGATCATCCTGGACCTGGAGGACGGTGAGACCCGCGAGGTCGGCATCGAGCGGCTGCACCTGGAGCAGGACGCCGGCAAGTCGATCCACGACCAGCATCCGACGCAGTCCTACATCGACCTGAACCGTTCGGGCGTGGCGCTGATGGAGATCGTCTCCAAGCCGGACATGCGGTCGGCGGAGGAAGCGGGCGCCTACCTGCGCAAGCTGCGCACCATCCTGCGCTACCTCGGCACCTGTGACGGCAACATGGATGAAGGCTCGATGCGCGCCGATGTGAACCTCTCGGTGCGCCGGCCGGGCGAGGCACTGGGCACGCGCACGGAGACCAAGAACGTGAACTCCATCCGCTTCGTGCAGCAGGCCATCGAGGCCGAGGCCAAGCGCCAGATCGCGGTGCTGGAGGAGGGCGGCGAGATCGTGCAGGAGACGCGCCTCTTCGACGGCATGACCGGCAAGTCACGCTCCATGCGCTCCAAGGAGGAAGCACACGACTACCGCTACTTCCCGGATCCCGACCTGCTGCCGCTGGAGCTGGACCCAGCCTGGGTCGAGAACATCAAGGTCGGCCTGCCGGAGCTGCCGGACGAGAAGAAGGCGCGCTTCGTGAAGGACTTCGGCCTGCCGGTCTACGACGCCGGGGTGCTGGTCGCCGACCGCGACACCGCCGCCTTTTATGAGGCGGTGGCCGAAGGGCGCGATCCAAAGCTGGCGGCCAACTGGGTGATCGGCGACTACTTCGGGGCGCTCAACAAGAGCGGCGCCGACCTCGAGTCGGCGCCGGTCGACGCCAAGAAGCTGGGCGGCTTGCTGGACCTCATCGCCGACGGCACGATCTCCGGGCGCATCGCCAAGGAAGTCTTCGAGGAGATGTGGGACAGCGGCCAAGACGCCGGGGCCATCGTCGAGGCCAAGGGCCTGAAGCAGATCAGCGACTCTTCGGAGATCGAGGGCCTGGTCGAGGAGATCATCGCCGGCAATCCTGCTCAGGTCGAGCAGTTCAAGGGCGGCAACGAGAAGATCCTCGGCTGGTTCGTCGGCCAGGTGATGAAGGCCACCCAGGGCAAGGCCAACCCGGGCATGGTCAACAAAGTGCTGCGCGACAAGCTGGGCTGACGCCCTGCCTGATCGCCGAGACTAGGCGCGCAGCGCGTCGGGGTCGTCGGCCTTGAGGCGGCCGAGCTGGTAGATCACGCTCTCGAGGCTGTCGGGGCTGATCTGACGATAGCAGTGCACCAGGTTGGAGATGATGCGCTGTTCCATCTCGGGCTGCGCCCCGGTTTGGCCGGCGCGCCGGCGCTCCAGCACTTCTTCCAGCATGATCTGAAACGCCGGCTGTAGCTGCGCGGGCAGCTGGGTGCGCGCATAGAGGCTATTGAGCGCCGGCGTGCCGGCCTTGCGCAGGGCATTCTGCGCATTGGCGCTGGGAACGCGGGCTAGGGTCGCCATGCCGGCGCCGAAGAGCTCCAGCAGGCCGGCGGAGAGCACGCGTAACAGCAGGGTAGGCGTCAGGCTCTTGGTGCGGGCAAGGCGGCTGACCGCGGCATCGATCTCCCGGCCACCCTTCAGCGCCGCCAGGTTCTGCAGCAGGGCCCGTTCGCGACCGTGCTGGCCGAGCTGCTCGACCAGGGCCGGCGGCAGGGCGTGCTTCTGGATGATCCTGGCCTGAAGCGCCTTGGAGACCAGGCAGACCAGCCGCTCCTTCACTGCGAAGGGAAGCACCGGGCGCTCGACCATCAGCTCCTGAACCGTGGTGTCGCTGCCGAAGGCATCGAGCAGGCTGCGGTATGACTCATCCGAGATCGCGGCGCTGTCGTTGGCCAGCAGGATCTCGATGACGCTCTTGTGGCCGGTATCGATGAGGGCACCGGAGACCGCCTCGCTGAGCGCGTCGCGCCCGGCGATGGCGCGCTGCTTTGCGGCATTGCCGCCGGAGATGATCGAAATAAGGTCCTCGTCGGTCAGTAGCGGAGAACTCTGAAGGATCGGAATGGCCACCGCCTCGACGTCCTGCGCCAGCCGCATGGCGATGTCGCGGGGCAGGAGGGGGCTGGACTTGATGTGCTCGGCCAGGGTGCGGCGCACCTCGATCTCGGTGTCGCGGATGAGGGTCTTGAGGACCTCGATCGCGACCGCCTTCTCTTCCGCCGTCAGCTCGCCTTGGGCCATGGCCTTACCCAGGCCGGCAGCCAGCTGGGGCCGGCAAGTGCCCCAGCGGGCGTAAATCAGCTCGCCGCGCCCCTGGGGCCCGGCTGCCGGTTCACCGCGCTCTTGGATCTGAGGTGCAGCGTTTGCGAGAGACATTGTTGTATCGGCCAAATAAGGTTTATCAATGGTGAAATGATAAATGAATCCTTTACCGGCGACAAAAAGTATCGTTCCGATATTTAGCCGAATTTATCTAGATGTTGGGCGAATTTTATATCGAATTTTAGAAGGTCGACAGTACGTGTTCTATACCGCCAGGTGATTGCGCTTCAGGTAGAGCGTGGTGTCCGCCGCGGCGACGAAGCTGCGGTCGGCTCCGCTCGGTTCGCGCAGCCAGGCGCCGGCGCCGTAGCGCTCCTCGCCTTCCTCCAGTTCCCCGGAGACGACAAAGATCTCGAAGCCCCTCGCCGCGGACGCTGCATCGATATAGCCGGCCGGCAGGGCTGTGCCAGCAGCGAGGCGGAGCATGGTGATGTCTTCGGGATAGCGGTCGTCGCGATAGAGCGGCAGCACCTCCACGCCGGGGGCCGTGCCCTGCCACTCGCTGTGCGCGGTATCGACGACCACGTGCTCGCGATCGTCGCCGGCGAACTGGCAGAGCTTCACGAAGATGATGCAGCCGTCCTTGGAGAAGGGCGCGTGGCGGAAGCCCGGGGGGTTCAGAAGAAAGGTGCCGGCGGGGTAGTCGCCATGCTCGTCGGAGAAGACGCCGTCGAGAACCAGGATCTCCTCACCCTGCGGGTGCCCGTGCTCATGGAAGGCCGAGTCCGCATCATAGCGCACGACCGAGGTGACGCGGCTGAACTCGCCGTCGAGAAGGTCCAGGCGTTTGCGCCAGACCGTGGGGCTGGGGCTCGCCTGCCACTCCATCCTGGCCGTGTCCATGGCGGCCGGGCGGCTGAAATCCGCATTGAGGCTGTCGCTCATTCTGCTTTCTCCCGTTGTCTACCTTTAGATAGGTAGGTGCTAGATGGGTCACGAGAGCTTGATCCACAAGTGGCCCTTAGTCCCCTTGCAATCTTTTCCCGGCGCGCGCATCTGTGCAAGGTGCGGCGGCGAAGTGCCGCCGTTGATTGGGGCAAGGGAGATCCGGATGACCATCGAACTCTATTCCTGGGCAACGCCGAATGGCCACAAGGTGCACATCATGTTGGAGGAACTGGCGCTTCCTTACAATGTGCATGCGATCAACATCGGAGCGGGCGATCAGTTCGACCCCGAATTCCTGAAAATCAGCCCCAACAACAAGATGCCGGCCATTGTCGATCCGGACGGGCCGGACGGCAAGCCGATCTCCCTCTTTGAAAGCGGCGCCATTCTCATCTATCTGGCGGAGAAGACCGGCAGGCTGCTGCCGGCGGACGCACGCGCACGCTATACCGCGCTGCAATGGCTGATGTGGCAGATGGGCGGCCTGGGACCAATGTTGGGCCAGGCGCACCATTTCCGCCAGTACGCACCCGAGCAGATCGACTACGCGATCAAGCGCTACACCAACGAGTCCAACCGCCTGTACGGCGTTCTGGACAAGCGTCTCAGCGAAGCGCATTTCCTGGCCGGCGACGAGTTCTCCATCGCCGACATCGCGGCCTGGCCCTGGACCCGCTTTCCCGAACGCCAGGGCGTGGAGCGCGCCGACTACCCGAACTTCCAGCGCTGGTTCGAGGAGATTGCCGAGCGCCCGGCCGTCAAGCGCGGCGTCGAAGTGCTGGCCGACCGGCGCACGCAAAGCTTCGACGCCAAGGCCAAGGAGATTCTCTTCGGCGCCACGCAGTACGCCCGGCATTAGGTTCCTTTGCCTTCTGGCTAAATCAACACGGTTTTCCGGTGGCGTCGCGAACCGATATATTCGCTGCCGGGTATTCGCCTTGGCAGCGATGAGGGTCCCGCCACGCGCGGGGCTCCATTTTGTGGGTAGGTCGAGATGAGGGGAGAGTGGGTCCGTGACCATTGAACTGTACACCTGGAGCACGCCGAACGGCCGCAAGGCCTCAATCGCCTTGGAGGAGATGGGGCTGGACTACAGCGTCCACCCGATCAACATCACCAAGAACGAGCAGTTCGCGCCGGAGTTCCTGAAAATCAGCCCGAACAACAGGATACCGGCGATTGTTGATCCGGACGGCCCGGACGGCGCGCCGATTTCCCTGTTCGAGAGCGGCGCCATCCTCATCTATCTGGCGGAGAAGACCGGCAAGTTCATGCCGACGGATGCGCGGGCACGCTACACGGCCCTGCAGTGGTTGATGTGGCAGATGGGCGGCTTCGGGCCGATGCTGGGGCAGGCGCACCATTTCCGGCGCTTTGCCAAGGAGGAGGTGCCCTATGCGATCGAGCGCTACACCAACGAGACCAGGCGTCTTTACGGCGTGCTGGACAAGCGCCTGAACGAGGCTGAATACCTGGCGGGCGCAGACTACTCCATCGCCGATATCGCCACCTATCCCTGGGCGGCCCGCCACGAGTGGCACGGGATTGCCCTGGAGGATTTCCCCGCCGTCAAGCGCTGGTACGACGCCATCGGCGCGCGCCCGGCGGTGGAGAAGGGAATGGCGGTTCCCGGCTGACCGGGCCGGAACCTCATCCCCTGATCAAGCGGTGCGTCAGGCGGAGGGACGGCGTCCGCGACGGCGGCCCTTCGGCATGGCGATGAGTTCCGCCGGTGCCTTCTGACCCAGTCCGACCAGGTCCATAAGCTCTTCTTTGCAGCGTTTCAAGTTGGTCAGCTCGCGGGAGTCGTCGCGGTCGTAGACCTCGACGCAGCTCAGCTTGATTTCGACCAGATCAATGAGAGTTTCGACAGACGATCGCGAAAGGCTCATGAGATTCCCCTGCTTGTTTTGATTAGCCCTCTGAGAGCATTTTTTAGGCTAATGGGTTAAGGGGACGTAAAGGCTAACAGAAAGTTCTGTGCAAAGTTCCACCGGGGACGAGGACTTTAGTCTGAGGGTGTGAAGGAAGCCGAAGCCGCCTCTGGATTGCGCCGGCCACGGCCCCGCCGCAGGCGCTGTTGCAAACGTCCGTCGATGACCGCAAGCCCGGTGAATATCAACGCCATGCCGACGAGGGCGGTAGGGCTCATCCGCTCCCCCAGTACCAGGGTGCCGAGCAGCAGCGCGGCCACCGGGATGAGAAAGGTGACGAGCAGGAGATTGGTCGCGCCGGCGCTGGCGAGGATCCTGAAATAGAGGATGTAGGCGAGGGCCGTGCTGATCAGCCCGAGGGTCAGCAGGGCCGCCCAGGTGGTGGCAGCGGGGCTGAAGGTCCAGGGACGCTCGAGCGCCACGGCCAGGGGCAGCAGGATGAGGGCCGCCGCCGCGGTCATGCCCGCCGCCGCCGCGACCGGCGGGAGATGACGCAGCCGGCGCCCGTAGATCCCCGCGCAGGCATAGCAGACCGCGGCCCCGAGCACCGCGAACTGACCCCAGGAGCGGCCGTCCAGGCCGTCGAGCGCCCCGGGGCCGATCAGCACCAGGGCGCCGGCGAAGCCGATGGCGATGCCGGTCAGGCCCCGGCGGCTCATGCGCTCGTCGGCGGTCAGGAAATGGGCCAGGACGAAGGTGAAAAGCGGTGTCGTGGCGTTGAGAATGGATGCCAGGCCGCCGTCGATCTGGGTCTGCCCCCACATGATGAGGGAAAAGGGCAGGGCGTTGTTCAGCAGCCCCATGAGCGCGAGTGGCCCCCAGTCGGCCAGGCCCCGCGGGAGCCGCTGCCCCGTGACCAAGGCCAGGGCGAGCAACCCGAGTGCGGCCGTTCCGACCCGGCCGCAGGCCAGCGTGACCGGGCCCAGGTCGCGCAGACAGACCTCGGTGAGGAAGAAGGCCAGCCCCCAGATGAGGGCCAGGAGGATCATCTGGAGCCAGTCGCTCCCCTTCATTTGCGGTGCCTGCATGGCATGAATTCCAGATTGAGCGCGGCGGCGCCAGCATAGCGGGGCGGCCGCTCGAGGCTATCCGCTTCTTGCGCCTCGGCTATCTGCGCAACATCAGGAGGTTTGCTCTGCCGCCGCGGCGAGCCCGAGGAAGGCGGCATTGGGCCGGGTGATCAGCCAGGTGGGGATGTCTTCCAGATAGCTGCGGAAGCGGCCCTTGTCCTCGAAACGACCGCGGAAGCCGGAGGCCAGGAGGAAGTCCGGAAAGCGCGGCAGGATGCCGCCGCCCAGGAAGACGCCGCCCCGTGCGCCATAGCTGAGCGCCACGTTGCCGGCGAAGGTGCCAAGCAGCAGGCAGAACAGCTCCAGCGCCTGACGACAGAGCGGATCGCCGCCCTCCAGGGCGCGCTGGGTCACCGCCGCCGGCTCCAGAGCCTCGGCAGGGGTGCCGTTCAGGCGTGCCAGGCCGCCGTGGATGTTGGAGAGGCCGGGGCCGGAGAGCAGGCGCTCGGCGGAGACATGGCCGAAGTCTTCCCTGAGCAGGGCGAAGAGGTCGGCTTCCAGCCGGTCCATGGCGGGCATGGTGACGTGGCCGCCTTCGCTGATCAAAGGGCGCGGATGGGGCTCGGCCGGCAGCAGGGCGGCGACCCCCAGGCCGGACCCCGGGCCGAGGACCGCCAGCGGGGCGGGCGGACCGCCGGCGCGAAGCCTTCCGCCGTGCCCGACCGCCAGCCGGTCGCCGTCATCGAGGTGGGGCAGGCTGAGCGCCAGGGCCGCGTAGTCATTCAGCAGGCGAACCTGGCTGAACCCGAAGCGCTGGCGGAGCTCGCCTTCCGTCGTGTCCCACCCGGCGTTGGTCATGGCCGCCCGGGCATCGTCGACCGGTCCGGCGAAAGCCAGGACCGCCGTCTGCGGCACCTGTGCGCTGCCCAGGCGCTCCAGCGCGGCGGCGATGGCGCCGTAGGAGGTTGGGTGGGCGGCGACAGGGAGCGTCAGAACCTCGCCGAGGCCGCCTTCCCTCAGCAGGGCGAAGCGCGCGTTGGTGGCGCCGATGTCGGCCAGCAGGGCCGTCGTCTGGCCGGCCCCCGCCGTCATCGCGCGTGTTCCGACTTCTGCAGTGTCCGAAGAAAGGATTCCCGCCAGGCAGTGACGTCGTTCTCGGCGATGGCCTTGTACATGGAGCGCCAACGCTCGCGCCGTGCTTCCAGCGGCATGGTGAGCGCTTCCTGCATGCGCTCGGCCACGCCCTCCACGTCGTAGGGATTGACGATGAGGGCGCCGTCCAGTTCCCGCGCCGCCCCGGCGAAGCGGGAAAGCACCAGGACGCCGGGGTCCTTCTCGCTCTGCGCGGCGACGAACTCCTTGGCGACCAGGTTCATGCCGTCGCGCAGCGGTGTCACCAGCCCGACGCGGCTGACCCGGAAGAAGCCCGACAGGACCCGGCGGCTGAAGCTCTTGTTCAGGTAGCGGATCGGCACCCAGTCGTACTCGGCGAAGGTGCCGTTCACATGGCCCGCCGTGGCCTCCAGCTCGCGCCTCATGTCGATGTAGTCGGCGACATCGGAGCGCGAGGGCGGGTTGATCTGCAGGAAGACCACCTTGCCGCGGTTGTCCGGATAGGCCGTCAGCAGATGCTCAAAGGCTTCGACACGCTTGATCAGGCCCTTGGAGTAGTCGAGGCGGTCGACGCCGATCATCAGGTCGCGCTTGCCGAGGCTTTCCAGGAGGCGGTGGACCTGCTTGCTTCCTTCGCTTTCCGCCGCCATCTGGGCGAACATTTCCGTGTCCACGCCGATGGGAAATGCCTGGGCCTTCAGTGTCCGGCCGAAGACCTTGATGGTGCCGTCGTCATGGACTTCGCCGCCGGCTTCGCGGCGGATGTAGTCCAGGAAGCAGTGGAGGTGGTCGACGGTCTGGAACCCGACCAGGTCGTAGGCGCAGAGCGCTTTGACGATCTCGCGGTGCTGGGGCAGGGCCAGCAGCACCTCCAGCGCCGGCCAGGGAATGTGCAGGAAGAAGCCCATCATCTGCCTGCAGCCGGCGCTGCGCAGGTTCTCGGCCAGCAGCAGGAAATGATAGTCGTGGATCCAGACGATGTCGGAGTCTTCCAGCATCGGCTGGAGCCGGTGCGCGAAGAGGGTGTTGACGCGCTGATAGCCGGCCCAGGTGCGTTGGGCGAACTCCGCAAGGTCGAGGCGATAGTGGAAGAGGGGCCAGAGCGTCGAGTTCGCGAAGCCGACGTAATACTCGTCGTAGTCGCGCTGGGTCAGGTCGATCGTCGCGTAGGTGATCTTGCCGGCCTGCGTGAGGGTGGGTTGGCCGTAGTCCCGCTCCAGGACCTTACCGCTCCAGCCGAACCAGATGCCGCCGCGTTCGCGCAGCGCAGCGCGGACCGCAACCGCCAGGCCGCCTTCGGCACCCGGCCGGGATTGCTTGACCGCGGCGACGCGATTGGAGACGACGACCAGGCGGCTCAATAAGCTTCCTCCCAGGTTTTTGACAGGCGCATGGCGGAGTTTATCAGGCCGACCATGGAATAGGTCTGTGGAAAGTTGCCCCAGAGCTCGCGAGTGCCGGTCGCCATGTCTTCCGACAGCAGACCCAGGGGGTTTCGCGCGGCCAGCATGGTTTCGAAGAGCTCCCGGGCCTCGTCGGTGCGGCCGACGGCGGCCAGGGCGTCGATGTACCAGAAGGTGCAGACGTTGAAGGCGACTTCCGGCGCACCGAAATCGTCGGCGGCCACATAGCGGTGGAGGAACAGGTCGTGCTTCAGGTGCTTTTCGATCTGCTCCAGTGTGCCGAGGAAGCGCGGGTCGCTGGCCGGCAGAAAGCCGATCTCCTGGAGGCAGAGAAGGCTGGCATCGAGGTCCTCGCCGTCGAAGGTCGAGACCAGGCTGTTGAGGCGTCTGTTCCAGGCGCGCTCCAGGATCCCGTTGCGGATCGTTTTCGCCCCCTTGGCCCAGAAATCGTAGCGCTCGGTCATTTCCAGGCGCGCGGCGATGCGGGCCAGGCGGTCACAGGCGGCCCAGCACATGACCGCCGAATAGGTGTGGACCTGCTGGCGGGTGCGCAGCTCCCACAGCCCGGCATCGGGCTTGTCCCAAAGCTGCAGGGCCTTCTGCCCCAGGCTCTCGAGCTTCTCGAAGAAGCTGACGTCGCCCGGATGATCCAGGCGACAGTCGAAGAAGCTGTGGGTCGTGGCGAGAATGACGCTGCCGTAGCCGTCGTTCTGGATCTGCGTGTAGGCGCCGTTGCCGATCCGAACCGGCCCCATATTGCGGTAGCCGGAGAGGGAATCGCAGACTGCCTCGTCGAGGCGCACCTCCTGCGAGATGCCGAAGACCGGTTGCAGATGCCCGTCTTCGGCATTGGCGCCGACGTTGGAGGAGACGATGTTGGAAATGTAACTGAGGTAGCCTTCCATGGTCTTGGTCGCGCCCAGGCGGTTCAGGGCATGGACCACGAAGTAGGCGTCTCGCAGCCAGCAGTAGCGGTAATCCCAGTTGCGGCCGGAGTCAGGCGCTTCAGGAATCGAGGTCGTCATGGCAGCAATGATGGCGCCGGTTTCCTCGAAGCTGCATAGCTTCAGGGTGATGGACGCGCGGATCACCGCTTCCTGCCACTCGAACGGGAGGGCCAGATAGCGGGTCCACTCACGCCAGTACTCGTCGGTATTGCGGAAAAACTCCTGACTGGTCTTGTCGATGGGGGCGGTCAGGCTCTCGTCCGGGCCGAGGATCAGTGTGACGGGCCGGTCGAGAATGAAGGGGACCTCGTCATTGATGTAGGTGATCGGAGCATCGGTTGTCAGGCGCAGCGTCAGACCCGGCATGACGTAGCGCAGGTGGTTGCTGCCCCGGGTCTTCTCGGGATCGCCCTTGCCGTAGTCGTAGGTCGGGCGGACCTTGATGCAGATGCGCGGACTGCCGGAAAGCGCGCGCAGATGGCGCACGATGGTTGGAGGGCGGAAGATGCGGCCGTGATGCTTGAAGCGGGGTGCGAAGTCGGTCACTTCGACGACGCCGTCGCCGGAATCATAGAGCCGCGTCACCACCACGGCGGAGTTGCGGCGGTAATACTGTTCGGAGCGGGTGAAGCCGAGGAGCTCGATATCGTAGATGCCGCGGCCGCCGGAGTTTTCGCCGTTGAGAAGACCGCAGAAAACCGGATCGCTGTCGAAACGCGGCATACAGGACCAGACGATTCTGGCTTTCGAGTCGATCAGCGCGCCGAAGGTGCAGTTGCCGATGATGGCGAGATCCAGTGAGCTCAATGCGTTTCTCCCTCCGGCCCGGTTGCGACCCAGGGGCGCAGCCAGGCAACAACAGCGTCTTCGTCCGGCAGGCAGTAGGCGGCGGCGCTGTTCTCGTCAAAGCCGACGCGGATCGACAGGCCACCCATACGGTTGACGCTTCGAAAGCCGTCCTCGTCGGTCACGTCGTCGCCGATGAAAACGGGCAAACGGCCGACGAAAGGTGGTTCCGCCATGAAAGCTTCGATCGCTGTGCCCTTGTTGGCACCCCCCGGTTTTACCTCGACCACCATCTTGCCGCGCTTCAATTCGAGCGGGGAGGGGCTGGCCTCGACCAGCCCAACGAGAAGAGCTTTGATCTCTGCTTCATAGGCCGGCGCATTGCGGTAGTGCAGAGCGAGGGACTGCCGCTTGTCCTCCAGGAGAAGGCCCTCGCGCGCCTCGACGAACTCCGCCAGGGGCGCGCGCAGAGAGTCCAGCAGCTCGCTGCCGGCAACCTGGTGGACCACGCCGTCGCCGCCGCGCCGCTCCAGACCATGGACGCCGGCGCTGGGCAGTTTCAACGGCGCGAACAAGCCGTCCAGGTCGCTGATCGTTCGACCGCTGATGAGTGCGACGGCGCCGTTCAGCCTTTCTTCAAGCTGCTCCAGCAGAAAGAGGAGCTGCGCGGGGACATATACAGCGTCGGGATGGGCGGCGATGGACAGGAGCGTACCGTCGACGTCGAGGAAAAGGGCATGCGTTTCTGAAGAAGCGGGCAGCTCGGGCGCTTCCCCCTGCATGTCGCCGCGTTCGCCTCCTCTCGAAGCTCCTGCGCGGTGTGCGCCCAAAAATTGCGAGCGGGCGGCAGGAAGTACCTTGGACTGCGGAACTTCGTCGAACTTCAATGGTGCTCTTGCCTAGCTCTCGTCTTCAAGGCAACGGTGTTGAGACAATCTCATCCGGTGCCCTAATTGAAGTAACTGCCGAGCCTATCGAAGGCAAGGTATTCATTCATTTCATTCTCTTCGCACGCAAACGTTCTCCCTGTTGCCTGCGGATGTGTTCATTCAACTTCCTTCTTTGAGTGTGAGGTGAGGGGCCGGTCGCCGCCGGTCAGTTCGGCGAAGACCGACAGCAGGAAACGGGTCTCGAAATCGGCGCTACGCGCTGCCGCACTGAGCAGCGGCTTGTCTGGTCGTCGCAACTCGCAGGAGGCGGGTCGGTCGTCTGGATGGCTCGATGCTGGCATATCTGTTCTCTCGGCCCTTGATTCATCACCGGCTAGCAAAGCTATATTGCAAAAATCGCAACAAATCGCAATCAGAGAACGCTCTGAACTAAGAGTATTCGACCTTAAAGTGAGGGGCGAGTCAGGCGCAGTCTCGGGGATAAGCCGGTCAACTTATGAATACCGCAATAGGCAGGCACAGCATCAGCCGCGCGACCGCAGCTTCACCCAGGTCACCGGCGCGACCCACTCGACGGGCACGTTCTGCTCGATAGGGGTTGCCGAGTTGACGGAAACGAGGGTCACTTCACCCGCCGCATTTCCGGGTTCGACAATCTTCACGAGCTGGCGACCGTCCTTGGTCTGCACCACGCATTCACGCCCGTAGCACCTTGCCAGGTCCAGCCCGTCTTCACGGGAATAGCCGAGGTGCTCGCCATCGCGAAAGCGCGGCGACATTGAATTGCCCCGCACTACAACGCAGACCCCCCCGCCTTCTCCCTGCGGAGCATCGATCTTGTAGAGCCCGGATCCCTTCTCGTGGTCGTCGACGGAGTAGACGGTCTCGCCGGCGCCGACGTAGCCGACGACCAGGCTGGATGCCCTGGCCTCCCGATTGACGAAAGCCCCCAGCTTGGCGACTACGTCTTCCAGCGAGGTCTCCAGATACTCCGCCATCTCTACCGCTTCCTCGATCTTGATGCTGCGGCTTTGATTGAGGATCTCGGTGATGCGCGAGGGGTCGAGCCCCATGTGCTTGGCAAGGCCGCGTTGGGTCTTGCCGAGCTGGCGCAGGCGATCTTGGAACCAGCGTTTTTCCATGAACCTAAGATTGCGAAATTTGCCATTTGATGTCTATTGCGAATTATGCAATTTATATCGCCGGAGGTTGTTCGGCAAGTAAGTCTTTCTAACTCAGCGGGCCGGCGCCTGAAGGACGGATCAGAGAGGAAAGCGATGCGGTCACAAAGGGCAGTCGCACACCAGCGACGGACGACAGCCGCCGCCGTGAAGCAGCGGGCCTTGGCTTTTCTGGCGGAGGCGCTGCCGCGGGGATGGATGAGCCAACCTCTTGCGCCTGGGTTCGCCCAGGGGGCAGCGGCAGCACGGGCGCGCGCCTGTCCGGCGGCCAGCGGTCCCGCCGCCGATATCCTGGTGATCTCGCCGCGCGGACGCTGTCACTTTCTTTTCGTGCGGGCGCCGGCTGACCGCTGGTGGGATGGCGGTCCGAAGAGTGTGCCCGCCGAAGAGATCGGGGAGCGTGAGGCGGAGATGGCCCGCCAACTGCGCGCCGCCGGCCACAGAGCCCGCGCCATCTGGGGAGAGCGGGACTTGTTGCGTGCCTTGAGGTCCTGGGGCTGCCCGTTGCCCCCGGAGCTCCGCATCGAGCGCGCGGAGGTCCCGGCGCGGCCGCCGCAGCGCGCGGCGCCGCGCCGGCAGCGCCCGGTCCTGCATCTGGGCAGCGGCGGAGGAAGGCTCGATGGCTGAAAAGGCGATGGCAGCGGACGGGCAGGAAAGGCTGCGCATCGAAGCGGCCGTGGCAGAAGGCCTGCGCCTGGCGCGCGAGGCCGGCCATGCGGAGCCGAGCCTGCGTGACGCGGTCTGGGAACTGCTGTTGGAAGCCGCGGATACCCTGCGGCGCCTGCCCAACCGCGAACAGGGCTGGTTGACCGCTGCGGCGCGCGCCCACTGGCCCGACTACGTGCGCAACACGGCGGAGGAGTTCGCCGGGGCTGTCGGCCGGGCAGGGCGCGAGACGGGGCAGGCTTTGCGGCCGACGCCGGCCCGGGCCGAGGCCATCGACCGCATGGACACGGTGCTGCTGTGGCTGCCGCTGGCGGGCGGAGCTAACCCCCGGCGCGACGTCTCCATCCTCTTCGGGCTGGCCTGCGGGCTCAGGGTGCCGGTTCTGCGCCAGCGTTTCGGCTGCGCGAGGCGCACGGTCTACGACGTGCGGGACCGGGGTATCGCTCGGATCTGCGGCTGGCTGCGCAGCCGGAGCGAGCTCTGCCGCAAGCTGGAATGAGCGGCTTCAGTTCGGCTGCAGTTGCTTGGGAACGTAACGGCCGTCCTCGATGCCCTCGAAGAACTCCTCGATCTGCGGGTGGCCGACCGCCGCCCCGGTCTCGTCGATCACCAGGTTCTGTTCGGAGACGTAGGCGACGTAGGTGGTCTCCTCGTTCTCGGCGAGCAGGTGATAGAACGGCTGATCCTTGTTGGGGCGGATCGCTTCAGGGATTGCCTCCCACCATTCCTCGGTGTTCGAGAACGTAGGGTCGACGTCGAAGATCACGCCACGAAACGGAAAGAAGCGGTGGCGCACGATCTCGCCGATTTGGAACTTCGCCGTTCGCATGGTCCGGCTGTCTTACCTCTCACGTTTTACGACAACTTACTGCCAATTATTCATATGCGCGCCCGGCGGGTCGAAACAAGCCCCGGGGCTGCCGGGTTGTGCTGTCCTTGGGCGAAACAATCGCTTCGGAATTACCGCAAAAATAGCGTTTATCGCGCTTAGGTAGCATCCGAGAAAATCTACATAAGCATCTGATAACTAACAAATCTCTCTCTTGCCTCAAATCCGGCCAATTGCAACTGAGCCGTTTGGCGGCCCGCTCACGATTAACTGATCCGCTAGAGCCATTGCACTTAAGTGTTTGTTAAACCGAAAAGCGTCGAATCCTCATGCCGGAGGATCAGGACCCGTCCAGGCCGAGCGTCCGGGCGGACCTCCGCTGAGAGGAATGCGATGTTTGAACTTGCAATGGTTGTACAGGTAGGTCTGGCCTGCTTGACACGTGTCGCGTGCAGTCTGCGCGCCTTCACGTCGTCAGTCTGGGGCCGCCTGCGCCCGACCCTCGGTCCGCTGCTGCGCGACGAGCGCGGCAACGCGCTGATCGAGTTTGCGTTCGTGGCGCCGCCCTTCCTGCTGTTGCTGGTCGGCACGCTCGAGGTCTCGGTGATGTTCTTTACCAGCGCCGTCATCGAAGGGGCGACGAAGGAGGCCGCGCGGCAGATCCGCACCGGCAATATCCAGGCGTCTGCCGATCCGCTGGCCGCCTTCCAGGCTGAGCTCTGCGATTCCCTCTTTGGCGTCATCGACTGCACCCAGGTGATTTTCAATGTGCAGACCTTCGCGAGCTTCTCGGCAGTCTCGATGCCGATCGAACTGGACCAGGACGGCGAAATCATCAACACGGGATTCGCCCCGGGTGGCAGCAGCGCCGTTACCGTGGTGCGGGCGATGTACCGCTGGCACTTCATGACACCTCTGATCGAAAACGTGATGCCTTCCGGCCTGGGCGGTCATCTGCTGATTTCGACAGTCGCCTTTCAGAACGAGCCGTACAACGTGAACTGACCCATGGAACTCGCTCGCTACATATGGCGCGACGAACGCGGCACAGCGGTGCTGGAGTTCGGGTTTCTGCTGCCGGTCCTGCTGGTTCTCTTCATCGGCGTGGTCGAGGCGACCAATGTGCTGCGCCTGGACCGCAAGGTGGTGGCTGCGGCGCAGACGGCGGCAGATCTGGTGACCCAGCGGCGAGAGGTTTCGGATGCGCAGCTGAACGACATTCTGAAGGCGTCGGAGCTGATCTTCGAGCCTTTCCCGGCCGCCGCTCACAGTGTCGGAATCGCGGCGGTCAGTTTTGACCCGGGCACGGGCAATCCGACGTTGGATTGGACCAAGAGCAAGAACGGCGGCACCGTCCCCGACGCCCTGACCCTGGCCACGGGGCTCGGCGAACCCGGGGAAGGAGTCGTCATCGTTCGGGTGACCTACAACTATACCCCCATATTCTTCGACTTCGTGATGGGCGCCACCACCATCGAAGAAACCGCGGTTCTGCGTCCCCGGCGCAGTTCCGTCGTGGAGGGCCCGGGAGGCTGACGCAGTTGCCCTGATTTGGGATGGAGAAACTGGCGATGCGTAGACTAGCAGAAATTGCCCGTGCGGCCATCGGCCACCGCGAGGAAGCGGGGCGCCGGCCGCTGAAGCGAGCCAAGCAACAAGGCGCGCGGCTGCTGGCCGATGCCCGTGGCAACGTAAGCGTCGTGATCGGCTTCTGCGCAATTGCGCTCGTCGGCGGCGTGGGTATCGCCATCGATACCTCGATTGCCTACAACGTGCGCTCGCAGTTGGCTGCGGCGGTGGATGCCGCCGCCTTGGCCGGTGCGCGCGCCTTCGCCAGCCCCAACCGCGATACAGACATCCACAACTTCTTCGACGCCAATTTCCAGGAAGGCTACATGGGCTCTGTCCTGCAGCCGCTGGAGATCGCGACGAATAACGAGGCCCGCACCGTCACGGTAACGGCGCGCGCCGCCATCCCGACGTTCTTCATGAGCGTGCTGGGCACCGACTCCACCGACATCGCCGCTTCCGCCGAGGCGACACTGTCGTCGCGCGACGTCGAAGTGGCCCTGGTGCTCGACGTCACCGGCTCCATGTCGGGGTCGCGGATCAGTGACCTTCGCGATGCCGCGAACGAGCTGGTCGACATTGTCGTGCAGGATCTGCAGGAACCCTTCTATTCGAAGGTGGCACTGGTACCCTATTCGAATTCCGTCAACGTCGGCGGCTATGCCGATGCCGTGCGCGGCGCAGCGACTGCCGGCACCTGTACCTACCCGACCGCGCCGACCTGCGAGGATTTTGAATTCCCGCGGGCGAGCGACGGCGACATGATCACCTACAGCATTACCAACTGCGTGAGCGAGCGCTCGGGCCCGCAGCTCTCAACCGACGCCGCGCCCACCGTGGCGCTGCTGGGCCGGCAGTATTCCCACGCCACCTACAACCCCTGTCCCGACCCGGTCATTACGCCGCTGTCGAGCAACAAGACCGCGCTGCACACCGCCATCAACGCCTTGGAGGCGTCCGGCTCGACCGCAGGGCAAATCGGTGTCGCCTGGGGCTGGTACCTAGTCTCGCCGAACTTCGGTTACCTCTGGCCGGCCGCGAGCCAGCCGAAGGACTATGGTGAAATTCACCTGGGCCAAGAGGTGCTGAAGGTCGTGGTGGTCATGACCGACGGTGACTTCAACACGATCTACGCCGACGGCGTGATCGCCAAGAACTCGACCAGCGGCAGTGGCAGCAACAACTACAAGATCAATGAGAACGGCTCGAACGGCAGCGCCTTCGCGCAGGCTGAAGCGCTTTGCGACAACATGAAGGCGGAGGGGGTGATCGTCTACACCGTCGGCCTCGACGTCGCCAGCACGACCGGCGCCACGGATTTCGTGAACAACTGCGCCACTAACGCCGACCATGTCTATCTGCCGTCCACCGGGACCGAGCTGAAGCAGGCCTTCCGCGACATCGCGGTGCAGGTTTCGAACCTCCGTATCTCCATGTGACCGCGGGTGGTTGCGGGGGACCGAATTAGCGGAAATCGGAAATCAGATTTGCTCATATGCCACGTGGTGAGAAAAAATTGCGAATGACGCAATTTTTTTGGTTGCACAATTCGCACAGTTTCGGCATCTTGTGAGCCTATCGTCCGCGAATTGGCGTTGCGGCCCTGAGGGGCCGGCCCCTGTCGGGCGGAGCTTTCCCAGACATTCCTTCGAGGGTCCGACGCGATGCCGAAGCGCAGCACCGCGGCGGCGGAGCCTGCCGCGCCCAAGCGCGCCGCGACGCCCCGCAAGGCGAAGAAGACCGACGCCACCAAGCTTTCGCCCTTGGACTACATGCTGCAGGTGCTGCGCGATCCGGAGGCCAGCCCGGCCGAGCGCAAGTGGGCGGCGGAGAAGGCGGCGCCCTACATCCATCCGCGCCTGCAGACGGTCGAGCACGGCGGCGAGGTAACCCTGCGCCACGAGGACGCGCTCGAGGCGCTAAAGTGAGCGCCGCCAAGGCGGCGAGGGAAAGGGCGATCCGCCAGCGGCTGAAGGACGACCTGCCGCACTATGCCGAACGCTGCCTGAAGATCCGCAGCAAGGCGGGACGCCTGGAGGCTCTGGTGCTGAACGCCGTGCAGCGGCATATCCATGGGCGCCTGGAAGGACAGCGCCGCGAGACGGGCCGGGTGCGGGCGCTGATTTTGAAGGCGCGCCAGCCGGGCGTCTCCACCTACGTCGGTGCGCGCTTCTATTGGAAGGTGACCCACGGGCGCGGCCTGCGTGCCTTCATCCTGACCCACCGCGACCAGGCCACGGCGAACCTCTTCGCCATGGCCAAACGTTTTCACGATGGCTGCCCGCCGCCGGTGAAACCTCTCACCAAGGCGAGCAACGCCAAGGAGCTGACTTTCGGCCTGCTGGACTCGGGCTACCAGGTCGGCACCGCCAAGGCGGCGGGGGTCGGGCGCTCCGACACCATCCAGTTCTTTCACGGCTCCGAGGTCGCCCACTGGGCCAATGCCGAGGAGCACGCCGCCGGCGCGCTGCAGGCGGTTCCGCGCGAGCCGGGCACTGAGATCATCCTGGAGAGTACGGCCAACGGCGTGGGTGGCCTCTTCTACAATCTCTGGCAGGCGGCGGTGCGCGGGGAAGGGGACTATCAGGCGATCTTCATTCCCTGGTTCCTGCATGCCGACTACGCCAGCGCGCCGCCAAAGGGCTGGCGCCCGCCGAGCACCTTCGAGGAATACGCCACGCTGCACGGCCTCTCACCCGTGCAGCTCCACTGGGCCTGGGCCAAGAATGCCGAGCTGGCGGCGGCCAGCGGCGAGGCCTCCGACAGTTTCACCTGGCGCTTCCGCCAGGAATACCCCGCAACCGCACAGGAGGCCTTCCAAGTGAGCGGCCAGACGTCCCTGATCCGTCCCGAGCTGGTGGTGCGCGCGCAAGGCCGCAAGGCGGAGGACCAGTCCCACGCACCGCTCGTCCTGGGCGTCGACGTGGCGCGCGGCGGCGGCGACCGCTCGCACCTGATCGACCGGCAAGGCCGCGCCGCCGGACGCCAGGTCAACCGTTCCATCGACTGCGCCGACACCATGGAGCTGGCCGGCCTCATCGCGCGGGAGATCGAGCGCCTGCAGCCGGACATGACCTTCATCGACATGGGCTCCTTCGGCGCCGCGGTCTACGACCGCCTGCTGGAACTGGGCTACCGGAAATGCATCAGCGGCGTGAACTTCGGCGGCCGCGCCCAGGACGCGCGGCAGTACGCCAACAAGCGCGCGGAAATCTGGGGCAGCCTGCGCGACTGGCTGGCCGATCCCGGCGGGGCGGAACTGCCCGACGACCCGCTGCTGCACAGCCACCTCTGCGCGCCGGGCTTCCAGATCAACAGCAACCAGCAGATCGTGCTGGAGGCCAAGGACCGCATCAAGGCGCGCCTCGGCCTCTCGCCCGATGCCGGTGACGCTCTGGCGCTGACCTTCGCCGAGCCGCTGCGCCGCGAGCGCCGCGCCGCGGCGGAACGCAGCTTGACGGCCTACGCCATCCACGACTGGTAACACCCCTTCCGGAACCGCCTTGCCGCGGCGGCAACGGCCCGGCGCATCCCCTAGGTTCGGTCCCGCCCTCCCTGCCGAACCGCGCCGGGCCACCCCGCCGGGTGGCTCTCTGATCCTTCTTCCTCCCGCCTTCAGCGGAGTTTCCCATGACCGACGAGGCCTGTGTTGAGGCTGCCGGCGAAGACGCCGGCGGCCCGCCTGCGCCTGCGCGCACAGAACCTGCCTTCACCATCCGCAGCGTGCCGCCGCCGACGGCGGAAGAACGACGGGCGCGCCGCGAGGCGATGGAACGCGCTTTCCGCTTCGGCGCGGCGCCCTACCGCGACGCAGAGGGTAAGGCGCGCTACGTCTTCTTCCGGGAGGCCAACAACGCTCCGGTCGAGGCCTGGACCCGCGACCGCGAGGCCAAGCGCGGCTACCGCCGCACCCAGTACGCCCGCAAGGCCGCAGGCCAGATGGCCTGGCATCCCGAAGACCAGATCGAACTCGGGAAAAGGCTGGGCGTGATCTACCACCGCGAGGGCCGCGGCCCCGAGGGTGCAGCAGAGCGCGGGCTCTATGACGCCATCTGGCGCTACGAGCACGTCTGGGACAGCTTCACGGTCCCCAGGCGTTACGGCCGCGACATCATCGAGACCGGGCGCATCGCCGCGGTGGCGGAGGAGGAGGCCCGCAGGCTGCAGGCCGAAGATCCCAGGGCCCAGGGCGGCTTCTGGGTGCGCGACCGCAAGAACCTTGGCCTCATCTACGTCGTCCCCAATCCGGATCCGGCGGCGGCTGGCAGCGAGGAAGTCATGGATGGGGGAGGCGATGACGTTCTCATCGGGCAGGCCAACGCACTATCATCGCCACCGCCGCTGCCGAGGCGGAAGCCTATCGCGCCAGGGCGGCCGTCGCCGTCCCCTTCAGGTGGCATGCCTCCTGCTGCGTCCTCCGGTGGACCAGCGCCAATGCCGGCAACAGCCGACGATTACTTTGCGATCCTCCACAACAATCTCGCCCCAAGAGAGGGTGGCCGCGCGAACCGTCCGGCTCATGTGGATCCAGGTGGCAAGACGAATAAGGGAATTACGCAGAAAACACTGGATCGCCTGCAGCGGAACAAGCCGGCCGAATACGGTCACTACCCGACCGATCCCTTCGCGCTGACCGATGACCAGATCGAAACCATCCTCCGCAAGGAGTACTTCGATCCTCTCCACATGTGGAAGATTGCGCAGATCCCCGATCTTCTCACGCTCGCGCCTCAACTGCCCGATCAGATCTTCGACATCGCGGTGCTGCACGGCGTCGGCTACGCCGGACGCATCGTTCAGGAGGCTCTATTTGACGTGATGGGCATTGACCTGAGGACTATCAAGAATGGCTTGCTCGACTACGACGGGATTATCGGGCCCGCCACACGCAATGCGATTGCGCAGGCAGTGGCTACCGGAAAAGTCGTGGAACTCAATGATCGTATTGTTGACAAACGTCGGGCGGAATTGAGCAGCAAGGGGCATAAAGTGGACAACCGCGGTTGGTTTCCCAGAGTGGAATCCTTCCGAATCTTGCCGGTGACGTCACCGAATGCACCCTAGAGGGAATCAGAGCTCAAGCTTATTGCACTACTTGCTGGCTATCAGTTGCAGGGCCCCTGTCAAGCTGGCGACGGCCCTTACAGATGTACGCTGATGCCAAAACCATAAGCGGACGAAATCCGTGAGCCAAATCGTTCAGAACCCAAGCTTCGCTTCCATAAAGCATCAGTAGCGATCCTTTGTCTCTGCTTCGATATCTTTTAAGATCCTCGCTAGGAGGTCTATGTAGCTCTCAATGTATCGCATCGAAGGCAGCAGGCCACAGGAGCTAGGGCAATAGCGGTTTTCGGCATAGATCCGGTAATACAGTTCATCATGAACCTTTCGGAGAGCATGAAGATGTTCTTCAGCACGATCTGTGAACTCCGGGAGGAGCCAGCCGCGGATTTTGGCTAGCACGGCCTTTTCCATGCATATGGCCGTGAGGTCCAGTCCATCTCCGTAGGCCGCGGCGGAGCCCGTGCCACGCAATTCTTCTGACCTTTGCCAGCAGTCTTCGATGATCGGATCTGCATCGAAGGGCTCGAAGGGCAAGGAAACGATGTCACCACCAGCCAAGACGGGTGTGACAGTTAGCAGGTAGGCAAGAGCCGGTACGAAGAGCTTTATGGCTTTCATGATTTCCTCCCCTGAAGCGATCAACCGCAGCGTGCACCGCAATTACGGCGATCTTTGGGCATTGGCGCGCTCGTTCGTCACAAACTGATCCTTCTTCTTCCCGCCTGAGGCGACTTTTTCATGACCGACGATGCCTTCCCGGAGGCGGCCGGCGCAGATGCCGGCGGCCCGCTTGCGCCTGCGCGCGCAGTACCGGAATTCACGATCCGCAAGGTGCCGCCGCCGACGGCGGTGGAGCGCCAGGCGCGCCGCGAGGCGATGGAGCGGGCGATCCGCTTCGGCGCGGTGCCCTACCGCGACGCAGAGGGTAAGGCGCGCTATGTCTTCTTCCGGGAGGCCAACAACGCGCCGGTCGAGGCCTGGCGGCGCGACCGTGAGGCCAAGCGCGGCTATCGCCGTACCCAATATGCCCGGAAGGCGGCGGGGCAGATGGCCTGGCACCCGGAGGACCAGATCGAACTCGCGAAACGACTGGGCGTGATCTACCACCGCGAGGGACGCAGCGCCGAGGGTGCCGCCGAGCGTGGCCTCTACGACGCCATCTGGCGCTACGAACACGTCTACGACAGCTTCACCGTCCCCAGGCGTTACGGGCGCGACATCATCGAGACCGGGCGCATCGCCGCGGTGGCCGAGGAGGAGGCGCGCAAGCTGCAGGCCGAAGACCCTAAGGCCACTGACGGGTTCTGGGTGCGCGACCGCAAGAACAACGGCCTCATCTATGTCGTCCCCAATTCAGACCCGGAGGCAGGCGCCGATGCCGGGTCCGCCGAGCGAGCGGCAACGCCCGAGGATGAGATCCTCGAGGGCGGAGGCGGCGAAGGCGTCCTGCCGGGCCAGGACGATGCCGCGTCCGAGCCGGCGCAAAATCCTTCAAAGGAGCAAGAAGAATCCGCTGTCGAGCAGACGCTGCACTATCCTGACATCTCCTTGCCACCGCCGAACAAGACGTGGAAGACAGGAAAAGAGCCCCCACCGGATCGAGAGCAATTGCCGGTCATTAACATGGAAAAGGATAGAATTGAAAATATCCTCAGCAATGACCCTGCCATTTTCGAGATCACCGACTGGAGCAAAGCGATCCCGAGCGCTCCGATCTACGAACTCGGACCATATGGTGCCTGGGCTGTTTGGTTATACCAAGATCTGATTGAGTTTGAGGCAGAACGTCAAGGTGTCGATCCGAACTTGATCAAGGCCACAATCTATTTCGAGAATGCGAGAGGAGGCTCCTATGGACATCTCTCTGAAGCTCTCGACCGGTCTGACTCGATCCTGCCGATGAACATCAAGCAGGAAACCTGGGGAGGCCTTCTCGGGCCTGATGCGGACTTCTCGGATCCGCTATTGAATATCAGGGCAGGCACGATGCTTTTGCGCCGCATACAAGAGCGAGTTGCTGCGCCTACTGTGGCCAAAGTGTCTTCCATATATCACATCGCTGGCAGAGAAAAAGTTCACGACAACGGTGCTCGAGTAAGTCAATTCTATGCACAGAGGCCGTGGGAAAACCTGCTACGTGCGTTGGACGAGCCCAACCTGAAGATTCCGCGCCAAGCCAGGTCTTTCTGGGAGAAGTTGCGGCAGCGTCGCGAAGAGCTGCGTAGGCGGTTGCTCGTGGAAAAGATGAAAATCGCAAGATCAGGAGACCGGTGAGCCATCCGGCAGCTCTAAAGCAAATTCTTGCCATTATCTGCCGTCATTTTTCCATGCGCGTGGCGCATTGTTGCCATGGCAGCCGGAAAGATTGACGGACTTGATCGGCAGCTGCGGGGCCAGGCGGTAGGTGATATGGCTATTTTCTTGATGATGTTCCTCTATGTTGCCTGGTACGTCGCATGGGGAGGAACCTTCATGGCCTCATGCACCATGGGAGATGCCAAGTCGCTCGGTGGTGCCATGATCTTATCCTTTCTGATTTTCTTGGCTCCAATCACAACTTTGCCAAAGCATGGTCTGAGTATGTTCGGGCTGCTGCTGGCGGTTCCACTTATTTTTCTGCTCTTGCGGCAGGGAGTGTGGGCCGTTGAGTTGTTTGTCGTTGTGAGCATCGAGGGTCGCAGTGCCTGCAGCCTGATGATGGGGGATGATTATGGCGTAGCAAAGGGCGGATGGCTCGAGCATTCCTATGCCTTCTACTACTTCATTACCAGTGTGGCCTCTCTTTGGGCGATCGCATCTTCCCACCGACGATATCGCCGGGAGGCGACGTGATGACTTTGCCTCATATCGGATGACTTGACAGGCACCAGAGTTCTGCACGCTCTGGAAACGTCTTAGCGGCCTTCCTCCCGCCTGAGCGGAGTTTTCCATGACCGACGATGCCTCCCCAAAAGCTGCGGGGGAAGCTGCCGGCGAGGCTGCCGTCGGCCCGCTTGCGCCTGCGCGAACAGAACCTGTCTTCACCATCCGCAGCGTGCCGCCGCCGACGGCGGAAGAACGACGGGCGCGCCGCGCCGGCTTCAAGACCGATCCGACCGGCATCAACTTCGATCTCAGCGAACTACCGGCCCGCTGTTCTTCAAGTCGAACTAGGAGAGGGGTGTGCCCCGGTTAACCCAGGGAGGTTAGTACTCCGTTGGGCCTACGCACGATGGGCCTACGTTTAGTCGTCCCACCTTGGGAGCGAGGCACCTGGACACCATAGGCGCCGCCGGCGGGCCGGTTCAGCCGACGCTTGCGGCCTTTGATGAGTCCCGGCAACGCCGACGCCTTCTCAGCCGAGTAGCTTCGATGACCGACCACGAATTCTGCGCTGGCGCGCCGTTGCGCGCGCTTGCCGTATTCCATGACCAGGGGGCCGGCTTCTGGCCGCGCTTCTTCGGGCGACTAGGCTTTCGCCACTGCTTCGTCGCGGTAAACGACGGCCGTGCGTGGATCGTGATCGACCCCTGCAGCGACGGCACGTGGATCAGCGCGGACGTCGCCGGGGCGGTGGATCTGGCCGCACACTATCGTGGGCTCGGCTGCAGTGTCGTCGAGACAGCCGTCGCGCAAGGCGGCCGCCGCTACGGTCTGCCCTGGGCCTTCACCTGCGTCGAGGCGGTCAAACGCATCCTCCATGTCCACGGCTGGTGGCTCTGGACGCCCTATCAACTCTATCGATGCCTGGAGAAAGAAAACCATGGGAAGCATCTTCAGCCCGCCCAAGCCGAAAGCCCCGCCGCCGCCACCACCCCCGCCGGATCCAGCGACGGACCCCGCCATCGAGGAAGCACGCAAGCGCGAGCGGGAGGCGGCGAAGCGCCGGCGCGGCCGCCAGGCGACGATCCTGACCAGCGGCCTGGGTGACACCGGCGATCCCAGGGTGCAGCAGCCGACGCTACTCGGGTGAGCCTTCATCGTTCCATCAAGACAGGATCCCTTCATGCCTCGCGAAATTGATGATCTGCTGGCGCGCCACAAGCGCCTGAAGGACCAGCGCCGCGTCTGGGAAAGCCACTGGCAGGAGTTGGCGGAGGTGATGCTGCCGCGCCGTGCCGACTTCACAACGCAAAAGACGGACGGCGAACGGCGGACCCAGCACCTTTTCGACGGCACACCGATGCTGGCGCGGCGCGGCCTGGCGGCGGCCATCGACGGCCTGCTGAAGCCCAAGACCGCCCGTTGGTTCCGGGTAAAGACGATGGACGATGCCCTGGGCGAGGACGAGGGCGTGAAGCGCTGGCTGGAGATCGCCGAGGAGCGGCTCTACCGCGCCATCTACAGCCGCCGCGCCCGCTTCATCCAGCGCTCCGGCGAGGTGGACGAGGACCTGGTGACCTTCGGCAGCGGCGTGCTGTTCATCGGCGAGGGGCGCGAGCTGAACCGCCTGTTGTTTCGCTCCTACCACCTGAAGGACGTGGTGCTGAGCGAAAACGCCGACGGCGAGATTGACAGCCTGTTCATCACCCTGCGCCTGACGGCGCGGCACGCGGCGCAGCGTTTCGGCGAGGCGGCGCTGGGGAAGGACACCCGCGAGGCGCTGAAGGCGGGGGAGGCGGACAAGGAGTTCACCTTCCTGCAGGCGGTCATGCCGCGCGAAGAGCGCGACCGAAGGCGCCGTGACAACAAGAACCTGCCCTATGCTTCGCTCATCGTCGACGTGCAGTCCGAGCACCTGGTGAGCGAAAGCGGCTACCACGAGTTTCCCTTCGCGGTGCCGCGCTGGGACACGAGCTCGGGCGAGGTCTACGGCCGCTCCCCCGGCATGATCGCCCTGCCGGACGCCAACACCCTGCAGCAGATGGGCAAGACCCTGCTGGTCGCCGGGCACAAGGCGGTCGACCCGCCTCTGCTGGTGGGCGACGATTCCGTGCTGGGCACGCCGAAGACCTTCCCCGGCGGCATCACCACCTTCGACATGCAGGCGGCGCGCGACCTGGGCCGCATTCCCATCGAGCCGCTGCAGACCGGTTTCAACCTGCCGCTGGGTCGCGAGATGCAGAAGGACGCCCGCGACCAGATCTGGGCCGCCTTCTTCCGCAACGTGCTGCAGCTGCCCGTCGACGCGCCGCGCATGACGGCGACGGAGGTCCTGGAGCGCAAGGAGGAGTTCATCCGCACCATCGGACCGGTCTTCGGGCGGCTGGAGAGCGACTACATCGGCCAGGTGGTGGAGCGCAGCTTCAACATCCTGCTGCGCGCCGGCGCCTTTCCGCAGCCGCCGGAGATCCTGCAGGGCCAGGAGGTGGTCTTCGACTACGCCAGCCCGGTGGAGCAGGCGCGCCGCCAGATCGAGGCGGCGGGCGCGGCGCGCTCGGTGGAGCTGCTGGCGCCCTTCGTGCAGGCCGACCCGAGCATCCTCGACAACTTCGACGGCGACGCCATCGCCCGCGATACGCCGGAAATCTTCGGCATGCCGCAGCGCTGGTTGCGTCCCAAGGAGGAGGTCGACGGCCGCCGCGAAGGCCGCCAGCAGGCCGACCAGGCAGACGCCCTGCTGCAAGGGGCGGCGGAGGCCGCCGGCGGCGGCGCAGGGGGAGGCGGCGTGCTGCAACAGCTTCTGCAAGGGGGCGCACCGCAGTGACCCCGATGCTGCGTCTGTTCCGCAAGGGACCGCCCGGCCGGCCGGACCCCGACGCCTTCTTCGCGGCGCTGCGCCGGGCCTCGCTGGGCGAGCGCTACACCGCCATCGACCGCTACCGCGACTTCCGCGCCGTGTTCTTCGGGGAGTCGACGCCGCAGCAGGGCAAGCGGGTGCTGTGGCAGATCCTGGAATGGTGCCGCCTTTTCCGTCCGGTGAGCGCGCCGGGCGACCCGCACGAGACCTACCGCCGTGACGGCGAGCGCAACATCGGCCTCAAGATCTTCATGACCCTGAACGCCGAACCGGACGAGCCGATTCCGCCCCAGGAGTAAGCCATGACCGACGATGCCTCCCCGGAGGCTGCCGGCGAGACCGCCGGCGGCCCGCTTCCTGCTGCGCGCGATATGCGCTTCGTCATCCGCAAGGTACCGCCGCCGACGGCGGCGGAACGCCAGGCGCGGCGCGACGCCATGGAACGGGCGATCCGGTTCGGCGCGGCGCCCTACCGCGACGGCGATGGCAAGTCGCGCTACGTCTTCTTCCGGGAAGCCAACAACGCGCCGGTCGAGGCCTGGCGGCGCGACCGAGAGGCCAAGCGCCGCTATCGCCGCACGCAGCAGGCGCGTAAGGCCGCGGGTCAGATGGCCTGGCATCCTGAGGACCAGATCGAGCTCGCCAAACGCCTGGGGGCGATCTACCACCGCGAGGGCCGCAGTGTTGAGGGGGCTGCCGAACGCGGGCTCTACGACGCCATCTGGCGCTACGAGCACGTCTTCGACAGCTTCACGGTGCCCAGGCGCTACGGCCGCGACATCATCGACACCGGACGCATCGCCGCGGTGGCCGAGGAAGAGGGGCGCAGGTTGCAGGCCGAAGACCCCAGGGCCAAGGGTGGCTTCTGGGTGCGGGACCGCAAGAACAACGGCCTCATCTATGTGGTGCCCAATCCCGATCCCGAGATGGCGGCAGGGGATGGATTCTTTGCGGGCGAGGGCGCGGACAGCCTGGCCGGTGATGCCGGCATCGACAGCGCCCTGGAGCAGTTCTATCCCGCCGACGATTTTGATATCCCGACCGAGAGCTATGACCCCTCCGGGTTCTACCAGCTCGAAGAGGCGGAAGACGGCAGCGGCGTTTTGGTCCTGACCCCCAAAGGCTTCGGCGAGGGCGGTATGCAAGCCGCCGCCGAAAGACGCCGCGCGGGCCGCTACGAGATCGCTCAGACGACCCTGGACGACGTCTTCGACGGCATCGTCGCGGTGCTGGACAGCGGGCGCGACGCGGACGATCCGGCCTGGCAACAGCTTGCCCGCATCGCGGCGGAAGTGGCCCCCGGCACCGGCAACGTACTCAGCTCGCGCGAGGCCTACATCGCCTTCAAGGCCGCCGCGACGGCGATGGAGAAGGGCGACTGGGGCGAGGCGCTGCTGAACGGCGGCGAGGCGCTGTTCAACGCCGCCGGCGCGGTGCCGGCCTTCGGCGAGCTGCTGCGTCTCGGCAAGGGGGCGGTGAAGGTCGCCAACCTGCTATATCAGGTGGGCCGAACTACCGGCGCCCGTCCGGTGGTGGCCGCCATGGCCAGAAGCGCCGAAGAACTGGCGCCGCTGGTCAAGCGGTCAAAGCAGAGCCGGGGGCCCTTCAAGGCACTGGAGAAGACGCCGGGCGGCAACGAGGCCGCGCGCCTGGTGGACCTGCGCCAGAAGGTGCGGCGCCGCCACTCCGGCGGCTTCTTCGAGCAGTCAGCCGAGCGCGCCTTCGAGGCGACGCGCTTTCCACCGCGCAACGCCATTGCCATAGAGCGGCGCGGGCTGGCGGCGACGGACATGGCGGTGACAGAGGCACTGTACGGCGGGAAGAGCGTGGTGCGTGACGCCATGTATCGTCATGGGGCCGGTCCCATCACTTTCTACTTCGGCGAGGCCGGCAACGCGGCGAAGAAGTACAGGGGCGGCAGCGGCTTGGCCCACATCATCGCCAAGCACGGCCCCGAGGTGATGCCCGAGGTCATCGAGACGATTTCGAAGGGGAGGCATACATTTGTAGGGAGTGGCGTCAATCAACGAATGATCATTCAACACAATGATCAGATCGTGATCCTCTCCCACTTCAATTTTGGCAGCGGCAAGCACGAGTCTTGGCTACTGACCGGATACCAAAAGGGCGATACCGACATCAACTTCGATCTCAGCCAGCTCACGGGGCCGCTGTTCTTCAAAGCGAACTAGAGGGGAAGGGGTGTGCCCCGGTGAACCCAGGGAGGCTTTTGACTCCGTTGGGCCTACGCACGATGGGCCTACGTCTTAGCTGTCCCACCGTGGGAGCGAGGCACTTGGTGAAGATAGAGAGCGCCGCCGCAACCTTCAACACTACCGCTCAGCGGTAGACATAGCGCAGCTGGCGCTCGCCGCGCAGGGGGCAGGGCGGCCCCAGACCGTCGAAGCGGAAGCCGAGGCGCTCCAGCCACTCCCTGCTGGGGGCATGGTCGGGGTGGGCTTCCACCACAATGCTGTGCAGACCGTAGTGGCGTATGAGCCGCGGCAAGGCGCGGGCGAAAGCGCGGAACAGGCTCTGCCGGGTGCGGCGGCAGAGCGGCGCCGAAAGGAAGGCCCAGGCCTTGGCCTGCAGGCCCTCGATCACCAGACCGACGCAGGCCACGACCTCGCCGCTCCACAGGAGGGTGAGGGCAGGCCCGTTACGATAGTAGGCCATCGCGAAGCGCTGCAGGGAGCGGCGCAGCATCGGCGCGGGCTCCAACTCGGCAAGGTGGGTGTTGCTGAAGGGAACGAGGCCGAGCGCCGCACCCGCCGCCGCCGCGGATTGGGCCGCCTTGCGCCTCTGGCCCGTGGGAACCTGGCTTTCCGTCGTCTGCATGGTCTTCCTCCGTGTTGTGCGGCGGGTTTCAGTCTCCTCTCTTATCTCTACGCAAGATTGTAATCGAATTAAGGCGTAAATTTGTCATTCCCCCGGAATCTGCGGGCAGAGTGGACCCATAGGTTGAGGCGATCCCGATCTGGGAACGGGGTGCCCAGCGTTTCACAGTCTCGAAAAAGCAAAAGAGGACGGACCCGATGAGCGACAATCCGGTAACGGCAGGCGAGCCCGAGACACTAACTTCCGGCGGCGAGCCCGGCACACCCGGCGGCGGCGACTGGCGCGGCGCCATAGCCGACCCGGGCCTGCGGCGGGTGGCCGAGAAGTTCACCTCGCCGGCCGAAGTGGTGAAATCCTACGCCGCCCTGCAGAGCCGGCTCGGCCGCTCGGTGGTGAAACCGGGACCCGATGCAAGCGCGGAGGAGTTAGCCAGCTACCGTCGCCAGCTCGGCGTGCCGGAAAGCTCCGCGGGCTACCAAGTGAGCCTTCCGGAAGACCTGCCGGAGCAACTGCGTGCCGATCCGGCGGGCGCGGCGCTGCAGCGCAATTTCCTGCAGGCCATGCACGAGGCCGGCGCCAGCAACGAGGTCGTGCAGAAGGCGCTCGACTGGTACTACGGCAACGTGACGCAAAGCCTGACCCAGCAGGCGCAGTCGGTGGCCGAACGCCGCGCCGAGGCGGAAGCCAGCCTGCGCCACGAGTGGGGCGGGGACCACGAGCGCAACCTGACCTTCGCCCAGCGCGCGGTGCAGTCTTTCGGCGACGATAGCTTCGTCGACTTCCTGGAGAGCCAGGAGGTGGAGGGCGTGAGACTGGGCGACCACCCGGCCTTCGTGCGCGCCTTCGCCGCCATCGGCCGGGCCATGGGTGAAGACGTCCCCTTGAGCGGCGCGGGGGCGAGCGGCGGCAGCAGCCTGCAGGCGCGCATCGACGCCCTCCACGCCCTGCAGGACAGCGACCCGCAGAAGTACGCTTCCCGCGCCGTGCAGGGCGAGCTGCAGTCGCTCTACGCCCGCCTCTACGGCGGCCAGCCGGTAGTGGGCAGCGAAGGACGGCGGCTGTGAAGAAAGGGCCGGAGCTGCCTTCCTAATTGCCTTTCAGTCTGGTCGATGGCGTGGCCCCGGACCTCGAGTCCGCCTTTTTGCAGTGCACCACGTTGTCCTTCATGGAGCACTCGGCCTTGATCAGACCGGGGCCGCAGTTCAGCCCTTGCGGTCCGGAATTGCAGTTGGTGCAGCCGCCGGCGGGACACCACTTGCAGCAGGCGGGAAACTCGGTCTGCCCGGGCGGCGGCGCCTTTAACATCACGGGGCCTTCTTGGGCCTGAGCGACATTGGTCAGGAACATGAGCGCGCCGATGAGAGCGGCGCAGAGTCCGATTCTGATAGGCATGGTTCGGTCCTTGTCAGTGCGGCCAGACGACGGTCAGCCGTCGTCGCGGATGCAGGTCGCCTTGTTGTCGACGACCTGGCACTTTGCCTTGATCAGGCCGGAGCCGCAGTTGAGCTGTGGCGTGTTCGGATAGGCGTTGCAACCGGTGCAGCCGCCTGCCGGACAGGCCGAGCAGCAGGCCTCGAAGCGCTGCTTGCCTGGTGGGACCGACTTCAGCGACGAAGGGCCGGTCGCCGTCGGGCGCGGCGGTTCGGCCGGCGAGGTGTTGCTCTTGAGCTGCGCCTGGGCGGCGCCGCCAATGGCCATGGCAGTGCAGAGAAAAGCAATGGAAATTAGATGCTTGAGGCTCATCGTTCAGGTCCTCCCTGTCCGAGGTACCAATGAGACCGGGCGATCGTGAAGGGCAACTGCCCGGATCGGAGGCCGCGCTCCAATAGGCGCGCTTTGCGATGGCCTTCACCGCCAAGCAGCGCGGCGTCACCGAAAGCAGCTGAGTGCAATCGCAACCGATATGTTATCTGCACTTTATTGCAATGTCGCCATTGCAATTTCGGTGTAGCGGCAGAGGGTATGGAAAAGGCTGCGGCTAGAGTAGCCGAAAGCCAACATGCCGGCGGCCCGCTTGCTCCCGCGTCTGATATGCCTTCTTTCGCCCTTCGCGAGTTGCCGCAGCCGACCCCAGGTCCAGAGTCATACAGGATACCCAGAGTCATACAGGATACAGGGACACCCTGACGGCCCCTGCAGCCTGGCATCTTTCCGCAATCCGTAAGGCCCTCTAAGCGGCCCGAGGCGGCCTGATCCTGCGCCTTCCCGGGGCAGGGCAGGGACCCGCATACCTAGCCGCTCTCCCGGATAACCGACCGGAGCGCTCACCCCCACTTCCTTTATAGAGGAGATGTGCGTTGAGCACTTCCATCGACCTTTCCTTCGTGAAGCAGTTCGAACGCGAGGTTCACGAAGCCTATCAGCGCCAGGGTTCGCTGCTGCGGGCCACGGTGCGTTCCAAGAACAACGTGAAGGGCGCCTCGACGACCTTCCAGAAGATCGGCAAGGGCGTCGCCTCCACCAAGGCCCGCCACGGCAAGGTCACGCCGATGAACGTCGACCACACACCGATCGAGTGCACCCTGCAGGACTTCTATGCCGGCGACTACGTTGACAAGCTGGACGAGGCGAAGATCAATCATGACGAGCGCATGGTCATCGCCAACGCCGGCGCCTGGGGCCTGGGCCGCAAGACCGATGAGCTGATCATCGCGCAGGCGGACCAGACCACTTCCTTCGTCGGCACCTTCACCGGCGGACTGACCCGTACCCTGCTGCTGCAGGCGGTGGAAGCCCTGGACGACAACGACGTGCCGGACGACGGCATGCGCTGGGGCCTGCTGACCCCCCGGCAGTGGTCCATCGCGCTGACCATCCCGGAATTCGCCAGCGCGGACTTCGTGGGCGACGATCTGCCCTACATGCAGCGTAACCGCACCCGCTCCTGGCTGGGCGTGAACTGGATGCGGCACACCGGCCTGCCCGGCAAAGGCACGGCCAACGCGGTGTGCTTCACCTATCACAAAAACGCTCTGGGCCACGGCAGCGGCGCCGACGTGACCAGCGACATCACCTGGCACGGCGACCGGGCGGCCCACTTCGTCAACAACATGATGAGCCAGGGCGCCTGCCTGATCGATCCGGAAGGCGTGATCGAGGTCCGCGTCGACGACACCGCCACTATCCCGGCCTAAGGAGAGCTGAACCATGGCATATAACGCTAAGTACCTGACCCTCATGGCCCACGGTGCCGGCCAGCAGTGGTGGTCCTACAGAACGGCGGATACGCCGGCCACGGTGGACAACGCCGGCTATTTCACCGGCGAGGCGGTCGGCATGCTGAAGGTCGGGGACCTGGTCTTCGTGCAGCAGGTCGACGATCCGGCGGCGCCGGCCGGCGTCACCGCGGCGGGCTGGCACCTGGTGCTGTCGAACGACGGCGCCACGGTGGACGTCTCCAACGCCACGGCGGTCGCCACCTCCGATACCGACTAAGGCAACACCGGCTGATTAGCTCCAAACGGTGAACCTCGCGCGGGCGGTCTCTTCTTGGGGCCGCCCGCTGCCTTTTTAGCAACCTTTTCCAAGGGAGTGCCCCATGCCCAAGGCCCTGTCGCAGAACCTGGAAACCATCGCCGCGCTGCAGAGCTTCTGCGTCTTCGGCTACCAGACCGAGGACCCGCTGGCGGCGCTTGCCAGCCCCGACTACTTCGTCAGCTGCAGCGCGCGCCTGATGGCCAACGACCTGATCCTGGTTTGCGCCGATGCCGAGCGGAATCCGGCCTGGGGCCTGTTCCTGGTCAGCCGCGTCGGTTCTGAGGAGGTGATCCTAGAGAATGTCGCCGGCCTGACCCCCGACACCATCAACGGCCTGACCTTCCTGCGTAGCCCACAGCCGGCTGCGCCCGCGAAGAAGGCGGCGCGCAGCCGCCGCAAGGCCGCCTGAGGAGAGACGCCATGGCCGATGTCACGGGGATCTGCAACTCCGCGCTCGCCAAGATCGGCGCGGCGCGGATCACCGCGCTGGAGGAGAGCAGCAAAAACGCCAACCTCTGCGCCGAGCTCTACGAACGCTGCCGCGACGACCTGCTGCGCGCCCATAGCTGGAACTTCGCGACCGCCCGCGCCAAGCTGGCCCGCGAGGCCGGGACGCCGGTTTTCGGCTTTGCCTATGCTTACGCCCTGCCGGCGGACTGGATGCGCTGCGTCGACGCCTATGGCGACGAGGCCGGGAGCTGCCGCATCGTCTACCGGGTCGAGGGCGACTGCCTGCTGAGCGACGCGGAGGACGTCTATCTGCGCTACGTGCGGCGGGCGGAGGACGCCAATCTGATGCCGGCGGACTTCCGCGAGGTCTTGGCCTGCCTGCTGGCGCGCGAACTGGCGGTGCCCATCGCCCAGTCCAACACCCTGGAGGAGAAGCTGGAGGCGCGCTTTCGCACCCGCCTGCGCCGTGCGCGCACGACAGACGGTCTGGAAGACCAGCTCGAGCCCCTGCCGCTCGGCGCCTGGGCGGAGGTGCGCTGAGCCATGCCCCGCGCCAATCCCCTGCAAGCCGCCTTCAACGCCGGCGAGATCGGCCCGCGCCTGGCGGCCCGGGTCGACTTCCCCAAGTACCGTAATGCGGGCGCCCGGGTCGAGAACATGACGCCGCTGCCGCAGGGCGGCCTGACGCGCCGGCCCGGCACCCGCTTCGTCGCTGCTGCGGCAGACCAGGACAAGCGGCCCCGGCTCATTCCCTTCGAGTTCTCCACCGAGCAGGCCTACGTGCTGGAGGCCGGCGACGGACAGTTCCGCTTTTTCAGCGACGGGGGGCGGATCGTCGTGGCAGCAACGGATGCTGTGATCGCGAATGGCAGTTTCGACAGCAATATCAGCGATTGGGACGACCTTTCGACAGGCTCCGCTCTCATTGACCATGTGCTGCTGGGCGGCGATGAGGCGGACCTGCTGCGCTTTGCACGTCTCGACCAGAACGCCTGGGGCGACTTGGACGCGAACCGCCGCCACGTCGCTCTGCGTTTCACCGTGGGTCTCAGCGGCAATGTGCGCGAGGCGTCGCTGGACGTGAGTGATGTAATAGCGGCGTTCGATGCCGTGGCGCGGATCTACACCGACAATGCGGGTAGCCCCGGGACGCAGGTTGGTGGAGACAGCGCCCAACTAACTATGGACACCATTGGAGTCCGCACCTTCACCTGGACGACCAAGCCGGCCGTGGCTGCAGGGACCGACTATTGGGTAGTTTTCAGCGACGTGACGGAGGACGGCACAGGCCGGGTGAATGTCGGGCGTTGTGCAGACCAAGGGGCGAACTTCAGGTCCGGGTCGCACGACACGATCACAAGCATTGCCGACGCGGTGAATTTCGCCTCGACCCGCGACCTACGAGCCGAAGTGAAAATCGAAAGCGCCACGTCGGACGGCGTCTTAGCTCTTGTCGGGGCGGGAAGCAGCGTAGCGGCAGCCGAACAGGATGTGGCGGTGACGGACATCGACCAGGAACACGTTCTGGCCTTCCGGGTCGTCGGCGTTCCGGGTGACGTGGTGAAGGTTCGGATCGGGCGCACCAGTGGCGGCGACCAATTCCTGGCCGACACGGAGAAGGCGACGGGCCGACACATCATCAGTTTCACGCCGGATGCCGGGCCGTTCTTCGTCCAGTTCCGCAACGAGGCGGCCAAGACGGTCTATATCGACGACGTACGACTGATCGGGAGCGGAGCCGGGGAGGCAGCTTCGCTCGAACTGGCGGCACCCTACAGCGAAACCGACCTGGCGGGGCTCAAGTGGGCGCAGTCGGCCGATGTCATGTACTTCGCGCATAGCTCCCATCCACCGCACAAGCTGGAACGGCGAGGGCATACGACCTGGTCCCTGACGGAGGTGGCCTTCGACGACGGACCCTATTTGGATGAAAACGCGGAGAGTGGCCAGACGCTCAAGGCAAGCGCGACCAGCGGGGTCGGCATTACGATCTCGGCCACGGGACACTCTCCGTTCACCGAGGGTGACGTGGGCCGATCCGTTCGGCTGCGCCCCTCCGGCGAGCCGGGCTGGGCAGTGATCACCGAGTTCATCAGCCAAGAGCAGGTGCGCGCCGACGTGAAACGGAATTTCGGCAGCACGGCGGCAACGGCGAATTGGCGTCTCGGCGCCTGGTCCTCAGAGCGGGGCTATCCCGGTGTGGCGACATTCTTCGAGCAGCGCACGGCCTGGGCCAGTACCATCACTCAGCCGCAAAGTTTCTGGATGTCGCAGTCGGGCGATCTGGAGAACATGCGGCCTGACAGCTACGAGGGCGGGGCGGTCGAGGTGCAGGACGACGACGGCCTGGACTTCACCATCGCCGCCGACGAAGTGAACGCCATCCGCTGGATGTCGCCCGGCCGCCAATTGATCCTGGGAACGTCCGGCGGTGAATGGTCGGTGACCTCCGACGGGCCGGTAGTGACGCCGTTGGACATCGAAGTGAAGCGCGAGTCGACCAACGGCAGCGCCGACATCCAACCGCTCCGAATCAGCTCCATCGTGCTCTTCGTGCAGCGGGCACGGCGCAAGCTGCGGGAGCTCGTCTTCAGCCTGGAGACGGACGGCTTCCGCACGCCGGACCTGACCATCCTGGCCGAGCACATCACCGAAAGCGGCCTGCGCGAGATCGTCTATCAGCAGGAGCCGGACAGCCAGGTGCACTGCGTGCGCGAGGACGGCGTTCTGGCCACCCTGACCTATCAGCGCGACCAGGACGTGGTCGGCTGGTCACGGCACATCTTCGGCGGCAGTTTCCAGGGCGGCGCGCCCGTGGTCGAAAGCGTGGCGACCATTCCCGGCAGCGCGGCCGCCGGCAGCCAGAACCGTGACGAGGCTTGGATCGCTGTAAAGCGGACAGTCGACGGGAATACCTTCCGTAGCATCGAGGTCATGGAAAGCTCCTTCGAGGGACCCAATCCCGAGGCCTTCGACGATCCCACGGTCTTCGATGCGGCGGTACTGGCACGTCAGCGGGACGCCTTCTATGTCGACTGCGGGCTCAGCTACGACGGGGCACCGACGCAGACTCTCTCCGGCCTTGACCATCTGGAAGGGGAGACCGTCGCCATTCTGGCCGACGGCGCCCTGCACCCTGACCGAATCGTCATGGGCGGCGCCATCACCCTGCAGGCGCCCGCCAGTGCCGTACACGTCGGCCTGCCGTACCGCCATGTCTTCGCCTCCCTGAAGCTGGAGGCGGGAGCGGCCGCGGGCACCGCCGTGGGCAAGGTGAAGCGGGTGCACGGCATCGCCCTGGTGCTGCTGCACTCCCTGGGGCTACGTATCGGCCCCTCGATCGACCGTTTGGAAGACGTACCCCTCCGTGAGGTGGGAGACGCCATGGACACGGCGGTGCCGCTGTTCACCGGCGAGCGCTTTGTCAGCTTTGAGGGCGACTTCGAGCGTGACGCCCGCATCGTCATCAGCGGTAACGCACCTTTGCCCTTCACGCTGCTGGCCGCCGCGCCGGAGCTGAAAACCAATGAGCTGATCTGATGGGCGGCCCCCGGATCGTCCCCTTCGAGCCAGCGCATTTGGCGGACCTCGACCCACCGGTCTTTGATCCCGGACAGATGCAGCGCTTCGCCGCCGCCTACCTGCCCGCCGGCCCGGCCTTCACCCTGATGGAAGGCGGGCGGGCGTTGGGCTGCGCAGGCCTGATGATCGAGGGCGAGGAGGGTCGGGCTTGGGCCTTCCTTTCCGACGCCTTGCGGCGGCGTCCCCTGCTGCTGCACCGCACGGTGAAGCGCGCGCTGCCGGCCCTGGCCGAGCACTATGAGGTGAGAAGCCTCACCGCCGAGGCGCATGCCGAGTTCGCGGCCGCGCGGCGGTGGCTGGCACGGCTCGGCTTCCAGCACGAAGAGAGACTTCCGCGCTTCGCGGGAACCACCGAAGACTACGTGAGGTATCGTCTATGGGTGCACTGACACTGATCGGCGGCGTGCTGAGCGCCGTCGCGGCGATTTCCGCCGGGCAGGCCCAGGCCAACGCCGCGGAGTTCAATGCGGAGATGGCGCAGCAGCAGGCCGAGCGGGAACGGCAGATCGCCGCGCGCGAGGCCAAGGATCATCGGCGGCGCAACAGCCGCCTGCTGGCCACGTCGCGGGCGCGGCGCGCCGGCAGCGGCGTGACCTCCATAGGGTCGCCGCTGCTGGTCGACGAGGCGACAGCCGCCGAGATCGAATTGGGCGCGCAGGACATCCTCTCCAGCGGCGCATCCAAGGCCTATGGCTACCAACAGGAGGCGGCGCTCTCGCGTGCCCGGGCCAGCAGCGCCAGGACGGGCAGTTTCCTGAAGGCGGGCGGCACTTTGCTGACGGCCGCGGGTGGTACCGACTACGACAACTTCTTCAAGTTCTCCTGAAGCCGACAGCCCCTGAATCGGCCAGAAATTTCGAGGTCCCATCATGCCCCGTATCCCTTCCGCTGCCGAGGTAAACCCCATTGGCGGCTCCGCAAGCCGCCTTCCGAGCGTCCGCGCCGACGCCGCCGACTTCAGTCTTGCCATTGCACAGGGGCTCGCTTCTTTCGGCGAGGGAGTGAGCGACGTCGGCGATCGGATCAGCAAGGACGCCCGCAGGGCCGCCGCGGAGGAAGAGCGGGAAAGGAAAAACGAGCAATTGCTTCAGCTTTATGAGGCGTCGAAGAAGAGCGAGGCCGCAAAGCAGGTCGCGGACGAGGGGCAGCATCGTGCTGAGGTGCGCGAAGCGGCCATTGCGATGGTCGACAATTGGGAATACGACGGTAGCTCACCACTGGAAGCCGCCGCCAAGGCGTCCCGGGATCTGGAGTCCGTTGAGGAAGAGCGCCTGAAGCAGTTGCCGGCCGAGCAACGTGCCAGCTTGAAGGCGGCAACGCAGCCGATCCGCCGGGGCCAGGCCCTGCGCGTGGCGCAGCGGGCGCAGAACCAGAGTGTGGCGATGCTGAACCGTCAGACTGAAAAAACGCTGCAGTTGCTGCAGAGACAGGCAGTGCAGGAACCGGCGGCGGCGGCACACTATGCGACCGAGGGGCGCGCGCAGTTGCTGTCCCTGCAAAGTGCCGGCGCCCTGACGCCCGAACAGTTCGCGGCCCAGGAGGAGACGTTCCGGCGGAACCTCTACACGGCGGTGGTGCGCGGCCAGCCGGCGGTGCAGGCCCTGGCCGACCTGGAAGACGGCGTCTATGACGAGGCGCTGAGCGATCCGGAGCTGAAGCAGTTCCTGACCCAGGAGACGGCCTGGCGCCTGCAGAGCGAGACAGCGCAGGGCGCTGCGGCGGCCGAGGCGCAACTGGCGCGCGTCCGGCGCGGGGAAGGGACGCCGGGGGAGCTCAGCGCCACGTCCGGGGCTGTCCTGGCGGCCGGCGACATGGCCGATGTGGAGTTGCAGGCGGAAGTGGCCTTGCGTGTGCGTTCCGAGCTCCAAAGCCTGCGCTATGCGCCCGAGGCGGAGGTCGAAGGGCGTATCGATGCCTTGGCGCCGGCGCTGGACGCAGCCGATACCGCGGCGCGCCAGCAGGTGCAGCAGGAGGTTTGGACCCAGAGCCGGATGATGCTGCGTGAGCGCGACAAGGATCCGGCCGCCTATGTGATGGAGCAGCCCGCGGTGGCGGAGGCCTTTGCCGCAGCGGAGAAGAACCCGGCGCGGCTGCCCGACGCAATTGCCGCGCGCCTGGCGGCGCAGAGCGCCATGGGGCTGGTGCCGGAAGCGCAGAACGCACTGACCCTGGAGGAGCGCGCGCGGATCGTCGACGGGCTGCGCCGCCTGGAGCCGCAGCAGCAGATTGCCGCCATGCTGGAACTGGGGCGGCTCTACGGCGACCAGGCCGCCAAAGTGGCGTCGGACCTGGCGGAGACCGGCCTTTCGATGGAGATGCAACTGGCGGCGGACGCCAGCGGCGGCCCGGAGGTCTCGGGGCGGTTGGCGCAGGCGGGGGAAAGCAACGGCGGGGCGCAAGCGGCGGAAGGAGGCGTGATCGAGGAGACGGCGGAAAGGCTGATCGCGGAAGGGCGGGGAGCGGCTGGTGCCACTGCCGACCACGGTCAAGAGCGGTCGCACGGTGTTGGCTCAAGCACCCCCCCGACCTTGCCTCGGCGTAAGCCTGAGTCTTTGACCATGCCGGCTCATATCGAAGAGGGGGTTAAATCTGAGACAAGCGACTTGACTAGGAGTAAGCCGCTAAGTGCGGATGACGCTGTGCTGCGGCAGCATCAGTCACTGCGAGCTGAAGACTACAGCGAGATGCTAGACGGCCTAGACCCTGCCGAGGTTGCCGCTTTCGAAGCGCATGTGAGGCGAGCAGCTTCAGGGGCCAATGCACCGCCGGAGATTGAGGATTTGGCGCGGCGATTTGTCGTGAAGAAGTTGCGAACCGGCATGCCATTTGCCGATGCGGTTGCCGAGGCGTTGTATGAGGCTGGCATTGACGCTGCGAAAGAGGTGGCGATGGGAGAAGCGGACAGCCGAGAGGACGCACCGCCTCTCCCACAGCAGAGAGAAGAAGAGGACGTCGACAGACTGCTTCGCGTCATTGGCATCAACCCTGTACTCAGGGAGGGAGATGCCGAAACGGTTCTGCCATTGGTGAAGGAAATCATGCAGGTGAGAACCTATGCCGCTGCCGGCGAGTATCAGCGAATCAAAGATCTGCGAAAAAAGATCGAGAAACTGGATGGCACGGAACACCGGTTTCTCTACAAACCTTTAACCGCCAAGTTGGACCGTGCCCTTCAAAGACCTGAAACTGTGCCTTGGGCCTTGAGCGACGGCGAGGTCTACAGCGTCTATAAGTCTCTAGGCGGATCGGTTGACGCATTGACCATCGGAGGTATGACACTCGCAGTCCTGGAGAAGTTTCTTGCCCCCGCATATCTCCTTAGTTGGGCCACGAGCTTGGCCGGTTTCCAGCAGAATCAGATGAGGAAGTTGTACGAAGCCGAGCTGTATAGGCGCGGAATTTTCAGGAAACCAAATGTGCAACCCTAATATGGACAGACAGAGAGAGTTCCTTGCAAAGGCGGGTTAGAAGTCTGTTGGCAGATTGTATTCTCGGCGAATATCTTCAGCACGGCGATTGACCATCATCAGATACTCCTGGGTGACGGTCGCACCGACCTCGCATTGAAGGCCCTGCCAGGCGGCAACGTTGTGTGTGAAGGGATGAAAGCTTACCGCCTGCCAGGCATCGGCCTCTAAAGAGTCGCGAGGAACGCCTTCGCCAAAGCAATACATGAAGGCCAATAGCCAAGTTCCCGATCTGCCGTCCGCCTGGGCCGCCCGCAAGCCATATTGAAAGGCTTGATCATAATCGTACTCATCATGAGATTCCTGGGCCAATTCCTCAAGAGCCTTGCCGTAGTTTTGCTCGGCGGCTCTGAGGAGCCATATATACGAAGTAGCACGGTCAGTCGCTGCGCTGCTGCCGCTGACGCCGTTGCCCCAGTACAGCACTTTCGACAAGAGGTATTGAGCTTTTGCGTTGCCGGCCTGTGCAGCGGGCAGAAGCTCCCGATAGGCGGTCACAAAGTCGTCGGCGCGATAGGCGCGTTCACCTTCGTTCACATCTGCGGCGGCGGGCAGCGTCCAGAGTAGAGAGGCAACGAACAAAGCAACGATCAGCAGTGGCTGCTTGTCACGCTCAAGAACTAGAAAGCACGGCAAGATGGGAACGCTCACTTGGCAGGCCTTTGGCGCGTGTTGAAGTCTCGTTCTTTGGCGGCTGTTACTCTACCGCTGATTGTTTAACTGTTCAATATTTGTTCTTTCGGGCGTAAGGGGGAGCGAAACGCCTCCTTGGGCCTCCCTCGCGGGTGATTTCGGCCGACTTCCTTGAGCGCATGTCGGCTTCGCAGTCCTCGTGCCTCGATCCGCGAAATTCCTCCAACCACCCATACCCTGAGCAACCCACCACGAGTCCTGCCAGGAGCAGCGCATGACGATTTCAACGACAACGGCCAAGAGCCGCTATGCCGGCGACGGTGCGACGACAAGCTTTCCCACCGGGTTCAAGTTCCTCGACAACGACCACGTGAAGGTGATCCTGCGCGGCGCCGACGGCAGTGAGACCATCTGGAGCGAGGGCAGTGAATACTCCCTGAGCGGCGCCGGCTCGCCCGGCGGCGGTACGGTCACGGTCAACACCAGCCCGACCGACTACACCCCGGCAGCGGGCGAGACCCTGGTGGTGAAGCTGGCCGTGCCGGCGCGCCAGGAAACCTCCCTGCCGCTGGGTGGCGCCTTTCCCTCCACCGCCGTCGAAGGGATGGCCGACCTGGCCGCCTTGCGCGATCAGCAGGTGGAGGAGGCGCTGAGCCGCGCGCTGAAGTTCAAGGAGAGCACCGCGCTTGCGGAAATAGAGTTTCCGGAGCCGGAGGCGGGGAAGATCCTGGGGGTGAACGCCTCGGGGACCGGGTTGGAATGGCAGATCCCGCAGGAGGCAGCGGTGCCGGCCGGCGGCACCACCGGCCAGGCACTGCGCAAGGCCTCGGACGAGAGCTACGACGCGGAGTGGTTCACGCTTGGCGCCCTGGCGGCGCTGAGTAGTATCGCCGAGGCGCAGATCGACGATGATGCCGTGAGCAACGCCAAGCTGGCGGAGATGGCCGAGGCGACCCTCAAGGGCCGGGCCGCCGGAGCAGGGGGCGGCGACCCGCAGGACCTGACGGCGGCACAGTTGTTGGCGGTCCTGCAGACGGTGGACGGCGCCGGCAGCAGCCTGGATGCGGACATGCTGGACGGCCTCGAAGCGGTGGCCTTCGAGTTGCTGGCCAGCAAGGGCTCGGCCAACGGCTACGCCGCGCTTGACGGTGGCGGCAAGGTGCCCACGGCGCAGCTGCCCGACGCGGTGCTGGGCGCGCTGCAGTATCAGGGCACCTGGAATGCCGGGACGAACGCGCCGGCGCTCTCGGCCAGTGGCGGGGGCGGCAGTCAGGGCCACTACTACCGCGTCTCCGTTGCCGGGGCGACGAGCCTGGATGGCGTCGCCCTGTGGAGCGTGGGCGACTATGTCGTCAACAACGGCTCGGCCTGGGAAAAGATAGACAACACGGACCAGGTGGTTTCCGTGCACGGCCGGCAAGGAGCCGTCGTCGCGAACAGCGGCGACTACAGTGCGGGGCAGATCACCAATACGCCTGCGGGGAGCATCAGCGCCACCACCGTGCAAGCAGCGATAAACGAGCTGGACAGCGAGAAGCTCGGCAGCCTCGCGGATGATACTACCCCCCAACTTGGCGGAGCTCTGGATGCGCAGGGCAATGCGATCGCGGGTGTTGCGCGCAACGTCCGCACGGTGTCCGGAACCAGCGATACCCTGGTCGCTGCCGATGCCGACCGCTACGTCCGCTGCACCAACGCGGCTGCGGTCATGGTGACGATACCACCCAATGCTTCGGTCGCCTTTCCGGTGGGGACCGAGGTGCATGTCCGTCAGTCAGGCGCGGGGCAAGTCACCATTGCAGAGGGCAGCGGCGTGACGGTGAATACCTCCGAAACCCTGGCTCTGCGCAAGCAGCACGC
>JBNKHC010000308.1:0-12739 GCA_050290145.1 Kiloniellaceae bacterium
GGCGGCGATCACCGGCAGGGCCATCAGCGGCGTGATCTCGGCAAAACCCGGCCGCACGATGATGAGCACCCCCAGGAAGCCGATCGCCGTGGCGGTCCAGCGCCGGGCGCGCACCACCTCGCCCAGGATCAGCGCAGCGCCGGCGGTGGCGAAGAAGGGCACCGTGAAGTTCAGCGCCACCGCCTCGGCCAGCGGCAGGTAGGCGACGGCGGAAAACCAGCACAGCATGGCGCTGAGCCCGATGACGGCGCGCCAGAGGTGCGTCTTCAAGCGCTCCGTCCTGAGCCCGGCCCGGCCGTTGCGCGCCAGCCAGGGCAGCATGAAGCTGAGCGCGAAGAGATTGCGGAAGAAGGCGATCTGAAAGGGGTGCATGCCCCCCGCGCCCTCAGAGGCAACGCCGTCGCCCAGCAGGCGGATGGCCCCGTTCATGGTGGCGAAGAGGAAGGCGGCGGCGATCATGTAGACCGCGCCCTGTAGCGGCGCGGAGAGCGGGCTGCCGCGCAGGAAGAGGGACCGTGAGGAGGACATTCGCGGTCATTTTAGGGTCTGGCCGAAAGCGCCACCACCCCCAGGGCTGCAGGACTGCCATGCGGCGCCGCCGGGTCACCGCCACTGCCGCGAGCACCGCGAGCTTGCAAATTTGCTGCGCTGCGGCATAAACCTGAGCCGAACACCGTCGGGCTGCCAGCACTGCCAAGCATCGTCCGGATCACCCGCTGGATCGGCGCTATCCGCTTGGCCATACTGACGCCCAAGGAACGAGACGCCTCGAAGCGCCTTCAAGGGCGGACAATCCTGAGAGGCAACAAGGGAGTGCGAGATGACCGGACCGCTGTGGCAGCCTTCCAAAGCACGGATCGCCGAAGCCAACCTGACCGCCTTCATGACGTGGCTGAAGCAGGACCAGGGCCTGGACTTCACCGGCTATGACGACCTCTACGACTGGTCGGTCAGCGATCTGGAAGGCTTCTGGTCGGCGGTCTGGGATTTCTGCGGGGTCGTCGCCGATCCCGAACGCGGCCCGGTGGTCACCGACGCCGACAGGATGCCCGGTGCCGCGTTCTTCCCGGAAGCCAGGATCAACTTCGCCGAGAACCTGTTGCGCCGCCCCCAGAACAACCCCGGGGACGACAGCGACGCCCTGGTGTTCTGGGGCGAGGACAAGGTGAAGCGTCGCCTCTCCCACCAGGAACTCTATGACCAGGTCTCCCGTGTCGCCCAGGCGCTGGCGGCCGAGGGCGTCGGCCCCGGCGACCGGGTCGCCGGCTTCATGCCCAACATGCCGGAGACCATCATCGCCATGCTGGCGACCACCTCGCTGGGTGCGGTGTGGTCCTCCTGCTCGCCGGACTTCGGCGTCCAGGGCGTGCTGGACCGCTTCGGCCAGATCGAGCCCAAGGTGCTGTTCTGCCCCGACGGCTACTACTACAACGGCAAGAAGATCGACTCGCGCCCGCGCATCGCCGAGTTCACCGCCCAGCTGCCGAGCCTTCAGAAGATCGTCGTGGTGTCCTACGTCGAGGCCGAGCCCGACGTCTCCTCCATCGACAGGGCGGTGCGCCTGGACGACTTCATCGCGTCCTACCCGGCCGGCGAGATCGCCTTCACGCGCATGCCCTTCAACGCGCCGCTCTACATCATGTTCTCCAGCGGCACCACCGGGAAGCCGAAGTGCATCGTGCACGGCATCGGCGGCACCCTGCTGCAGCACCTGAAGGAGCACATCCTGCTGTGCGACGTGAAGCCGGGCGACCGCGTTTTCTACTTCACCACCTGCGGCTGGATGATGTGGAACTGGCTGGTCTCCGGCCTCGCCGCCGAGGCGACGCTGCTGCTTTACGACGGCTCGCCCTTCGCGCCCGACGGCAACATCCTCTTCGACTACGCCGACGCCGAAAAGATGACCCTCTTCGGCACCTCGGCGAAGTACATCGACGCCCTCAACAAAGGCGGGCTGGACCCCAAGTCGACCCATGACCTGTCCAGCCTGAAACTGATGACCTCCACCGGCTCGCCGCTGGTGCCCGAGGGCTTCGACTACGTCTACGAGCACATCAAGGACGACGTCTGCCTGTCGTCCATCGCCGGCGGCACCGACATCATTTCCTGCTTCGTCGGCGGCAACCCCATCGGCCCGGTGTGGCGCGGCGAGATCCAGCGCCGCTGCCTGGGCATGGCGGTCGAGGTCTACGACGACAACGGCAAGCCGGTGCGCGGCGAGAAGGGCGAGCTGGTCTGCGTGAAGCCCTTCCCCTGCATGCCCATCGGCTTCTGGAACGACCCCGACGGTTCGCGCTACCGCGCCGCCTACTTCGAGACCTATCCCAACATCTGGCACCACGGCGACTTCGTGGAGCTGACCGAGCACGAAGGCATTATCGTCTACGGCCGCTCCGACGCCACCTTGAACCCGGGCGGCGTGCGCATCGGCACGGCGGAGATCTACCGCCAGGTCGAGAAGCTGGAGGAGGTCGAGGAGTCCATCGTCATCGGCCAGGACTGGGAAGGCGACGTGCGCGTCGTGCTCTTCGTCAAGCTGCGCCCCGGCATCGTGCTGGACGACGACCTGACCGCGCGCATCAAGACGCAGATCCGCAACGGCTGCACGCCGCGCCACGTGCCGGCCAAGGTGGTGCAGGTGGCCGACATCCCGCGCACCAAGAGCGGCAAGATCGTCGAGCTGGCGGTGCGCGACGTGGTGCACGGCCGCCAGGTGAAGAACAAGGAAGCGCTCGCCAATCCGGAAGCCCTCGATCTCTACCAGGGCCTGCCGGAGCTCCACACTTAGACCAATATCGGACTACTTGCGCTCTAACCCCAGCTTTTCGATCCAATCGCCGCTAATCCAGCCTTCGACTGATTTGTGGTGCTTGTGCCAATAGGCTTGGAGCTTTTTCAGATCTTCAGTCGTTACCCAAGCTTGGTCCAGGTATTCCAAATGACCGTATTGGGCATGAGGCAAGAGGCCAAACCCTCCGATGAAAAGGACGGGGCCGTAAATGAATGCTGCAACTCTGCAAATTGCCTGATGACAACGCGTGATTTGCTCAAGAGTAACACTGCGTTGATTGCTCGGCAGCTTACCACGCGATGCTCGGTCCGCCGCATGCGCGATGAACTTTGACGCGATCATCTCAAATCTGGAGCAAGCGCCGAGGTGCTTAATGAGTTGGTCAAAGACGCCGGGATCGACCTTTTGCTCGCGATCTGTGCGCACGGGCTTTCCAGAGCAGATCATATCAAAGCCTGAATGTGCTCGTTCAGATGCCGCCCACGCATCGGGCCCAGAAGCGGGGATACCGCCAGCTGCTGCACCGAGTTTCGAAGGGGAAAGGTTCTGCAGGAAGCGTCCCTTTGCCGGCTCGGGATCGAACGGCAAGCCATCGTGAGCAACATACGTCTCACGAGTAATGAGATTAGAGTTCTCTTTCATATCCTTGATGAGGCTTTTCAAGGAAATCTCATCGCCTCTCTTGCTCCTTTCAGAAAGGCGCCTAACCGCCAGTAGCTGAGTCGCAACATAGCTCTGGTCTATGAACTCCGAAATTGTTCCATTTATCTTGGCACCTTCTTGGGTGTCATCAGCCGCTAGCTTCCTCGCGTGATTAATCATTCGGAAAACAGCGTCATTCCATATCATTTGGTTTATCTGAAAGACGATGGAGTGCTCTTCGTCTTCGCTCAATATCTCTATCCAGCGGTTACGCTTCTCGCGATACTGTCGCAACCGCTCTTTGTTCACGACATCGCAGTCTCCAATATCGAAGTCATAGGCCCGAAGATCAGTCATCGGAGTTTCCAAATCAGGTTTGCGGAATGGTAGTTCGCCTCCGATAGCACGATTGGCCGAACTGGTTTAGGTGCGTGCACTGAGATTGCCACAATTAGGTCTACAGCATGGTCAACTCTTCGGGCTCCCCATCCGAACAGCACATCACTCAGCCGCCGCTCAATCCGCGGGCCGCTGGCCTCGAGCCCTCCAAGATCGTCGAGGTCTGGCAGATGGGCTTTGAGATCGACGATCTCATCGCGCTCTACGTCGGCGAGGGCGACGAGCCGACGCCGGCCTTCATCAGCGAGGCGGCGACCCGCGCCCTCGAGGAAGGCCACACCTACTACACCCCCAAGCGCGGCCTGCCCGGGCTGCGCCGGGCGCTCACCGCCTACCTGGCGCGCCACTTCGGCGCCGCTGTCGAGGAGGAGCGGGTGACCGTCACCTCCTCCGGCATGAACGCCATCATGCTGACCCTGCAGGCGGTGCTGACCGCCGGGGCCAACCTGGTGGTGCCGACGCCGGTCTGGCCCAACGTGCTCTCCGCCGCGCGGATCGCCGGCGGCGAGGTGAAGACCCTGCCCATGACGGTGCTGCCCGAAGGCGGCGTGGCGCTGGACCTGGAGCGCCTCTTCGCGACCTGCGACGACAAGACGGCGGCGCTCTTCCTGGTCTCCCCCTCCAACCCCACGGGCTGGGTGATCAGCGAGGCCGAGCAGCAGGAGATTCTCGACTTCTGCCGCCGCCGCGGCATCTGGCTGATCGCCGACGAGGTCTATCACCGCTTCGTCTTCGACCCGGCGCGCTTCCCCACCGGGGTCGCGCCTTCCTTCCTGCAGATCGCCGCGCCCGACGACCCCCTGGTGGTGGTCAACTCCTTCTCCAAGGCCTGGTGCATGACCGGCTGGCGCCAGGGCTGGCTGGTCCACCCCGCCGCCCTGGGCCCGGTCCTCGGCAACCTCATCGAGTACAACACCTCCGGCGGGCAGAGCTTCCTGCAGCACGGCTGCCTGGCCGCCCTCACCGAGGGAGAGCCCTTCGTCGAAGCCCTGGTGGCGCGCTGCGGCCAGGCCGCCGAACTGGTGTTCCAGGGCCTGGCCGCCCTGCCGCGGGTCAGCCTGGCCCGCCCGGCCGGGTCCTTCTACTGCTTCTTCCGGGTCGAGGGGGTCGACGACAGCCTGGCCTTCGCCAAGCGGATTCTGACCGAGACCGGGGTCGGCCTGGCCCCCGGATCGGCCTTCGGCCCGGGCGGCGAAGGGCACCTGAGGCTCTGCTTCGCCGGCTCCCCAGGACGTTTGGGGGAGGCTTTAGAACGCCTCCGACCCGTTCTGTCTTAAACGCGACAAACCATTGAAAATATTAAGGTAAAATGAATCCGAGCTATGCTGGGGCTGCATAGTTCGCCTGATCAGGCGGCATTTGTCTCCCTGCATATAAAGGCCTATCTCCCCCTTCAAGAGATTGGGACAACCGGTGGCCCGAGCAGAGCGTTGGCTTGCAGGCAACGCCGAGAGCGGACCGCCCTATTAGAGGAGACAGGACCATGGCCAACATGATCTACACGGCTAGTCCTTACATGCCCGGCCAGGCGGTCGTGGGCCTGCTGGGCCGCGCTGTGATGGCAGCTTACGACTTCGCTCTCGAGCTGCGTGACGCCTACGTGGCCGAGCGCAAGGCCCAGAAGCTGGTCCAGGCGACCCGCCACCTGGATCGTCGCCTGCTGCGCGACATCGGTCTGGAGCACGGCGCCAGCTGAGGACGTCATCCCCCGGTCCGGCCTTGCCTGCCGGACCCCGGGACATGACAGCCAAGAGATAGAGGGCGGCCCCTGGCGGGCCGCCCTTTGCTTTTGCGCGAACGGCTTCGGGACCGGACCGAAGACCTCAGGGGGCGTAGCGGATCAGCAGGTGGTTGAGGCCGCCCAAGACTTCATAGAGCTGGTCGAACTGGGCCTTGAAGTGCTCCCAGTCCTGGCGCGGGTCGAGGTTCTGCAAGGCTTGCTGGATTTCGCCCAGGGGGGTGGCGCCGTCGATCCAGGGCAGCACAGCCGTGGCCAGGCGCGGCAGGGGGAACTTCAGCGCCAGGCCGTCGAACTCTCCCTTCAGCATCAGGTCACGCTGCACCGCCTTGGCGAGCTGCGCACCGTCGAGCACGCGCAGGCAAGGGATGGCCTCCGGGCCGTCCGGCCAGGCCAGGGTGTCGGCCGCCGGCCGCCTGGAGACATAGAAGACATGGGTCTTCAGGTTGCCGGCCAGCTTCTCGGCCACGGCGGCGCGGCCTTCCGGCGGGAGGCTGCCGAGCTGGCGCAGCAGCACCGGGTCCTTCAGGTAGGTGGCCGGCTCGTAGCGCAGCGGCTCGATGAAGGAGATCAGGTTCAGGCCGGCGCCGCGCACCAGCTCGGCGATCTCCTCCACCGTGTAGGAGCGGTCCTGGGTGTGCAGCAGCAGGTCGACCAGCTCGGCGTCGCTGCCGCTGTGGTCGCGCAGCACCGGGTTGCGCGCGAAGAGGTTGGTCGCCGGCAGGTTATTCAGCAAACGGCGGGCATAGCTCACCTGCTCGGCCAGGGGACGGTCGCCGACCAGCTTGCGCAGCACGTCCTGCAGGGCATAGACGCCGCTGCGCCCGTAGGTGCCGTAGACCATGAGGCCCATGCCGCCGTCGGGGGCCAGCGCCTCGGTGAGCGCCGCCAGGCCCGCCTCGGGCTCGGCCAGGTGGTGCAGCACGCCGCAGCAGTCGATGTAGTCGAAGGTCCCCAGGTCCAGCCTGGCGAGGTCGAGCAGGGAGCCGGTGACGAAGCGAATGTTGGTGAGCTTGCGCGCCGCCGCGCGCGCCTCGGCGATTTCCCGCGAGGCCGCCGAGAGATCCAGGTAGACCACCTCCCCCGCCGTACCCCCTGACCCGGCCGCATCGGCGAGCTGCTGGGCCAGCATGATGGTGGCGTCGCCGGTGCCGCCGCCGGCCACCAGGGCGCGGAACGGCCGGGTGAAATCGCGCCGCCCGCCGAAGAGGTAGTGGTTCACTTCCAGCAGGTTGCTCGGCGAGCCGACGACGAGGCGCCTGGCTTCCTCGGCCGGGTTGCGCGAGGGGTAGGGATAGGCTTCGTACTGATCGCGAACGCTGTCGGTCATGGCTTCGTCAATGGCGGGAAAGCGGTCGCCGCGCGGGCGGGCCGGCGCCCTCGATCATTCCCCAAGGCAGGGAGTTTAAGCCGCGCCGGTGGTCAGGACCACCTTGCCGGTGGAGCGCCGCTCCAGCAGCAATGCCATGGCCTCGGCGGCCTGGGTGAGGTCAAGCCTATGTGAAACGTGTGGCTTCAGAAGGCCCGTCTCGACCCAGTGGAAGAGCTCTCTGAACTCCTCGACGAGACGCTCGGGCGCGTGTTTGCGGTAGGAGCCCCAGTAGACCCCCATGACCGCCACGTTCTTCACCAGCAGGATGTTGGCCGGGATCTGCGGCACCCGCCCGGCGGCGAAGCCGATGACCAGCAGGCGCCCCGACCAGGCGATGCAGCGCAGGGAGGCGTCGAAGACGTCGCCGCCGACGGGATCGAAGACCACGTCGGCGCCCTTGCCCGCGGTGATCTCCTTCACGCGATCGCGGATGTCCTCTTCGCGGTAGTCGATCAGGTGGTCGGCGCCGTGCGCCTTCGCCACCGCCAGCTTGTCCGCCCCGCCGGCGGTGGCGATGACCGTGGCGCCGATGGCCTTGCCGATCTCCACCGCGGCCAGTCCGACGCCGCCGGCAGCGCCGTGCACCAGCAGCACCTCGCCGGGCTGCAGGTCGGCATGCCAGCGCAGCGCGCAGTGGGCGGTGCCGTAGGTGATGGGAAAGCCGGCGGCCTCGGCCCAGCCGAAGCGCGCGGTGTCGAGGGTCTCGGGAAGGGCGTAGACGTCGCCGGCGCGCGCCAGGGCCGCCTCGGCGTAGCCGCCGAAGTCGGTCAGCGCCATGACCCGCTGGCCCTCCTTCAGGCCGCTGACGTTGGCGCCCAGGGCGCGCACGCTGCCTGCGATCTCCAGGCCCGGCGAAAAGGGGAAGTCCGGCTTCTCCTGATACTTGCCGGCGATCATCAGGGTGTCGGCGAAGTTGACCCCGGCGGCGGCGACGTCGATCAGCACCTGGTCGGGCCCCGGCTCCGGCAGCGGCCTGTCCTCGAGGGTCAGGGTTTCAGGGCCGCCCCAGGCGCGGCAGATCATGGCTCGCATGTCGCTTGGACCTCGACTCGGATTGCGAATTTCGAACTAGAAGGGAATGCCCGCGGCGGGACGGACCTCGCCCACGGTGAGACCGGCGCGGTTCAGTACCGGCGCGGTGAAGAGGCCGCCCAGCCTGGCGGCCTGGGCCTCGTCCAGAATCCCGAAGTGGCTGAGCAGGCGGCCCATGAGGATCTCCGCCGCGCGCCCGGCGCCGTCGTCCACCTTGATGGCGGCGCCCAGGCCCAGTTCCGGGAAGGCGGCACAGTAGACGCCCTCGGCGCCGGTCTTGATCAGCGCCTTTTCCCCGGTCAGCTCCATCACCTGGGTGTCGAAGCGTCCGGTCCCGGCGACCATGAAGGGATGCGCCGCCACCGCCTTGCGGATCCGCGCGCAGGCCGCCTGGCGCGCCTCCGGCTGGTCGTCGGGGGCCCCGAGGCGCGCCATGGCGAGCGCCAGGTTGCCGAGCGGAATGCCGATCACCGGGATGCCGCAGCCGTCGACGCCGCGCGGCGCATCGCCCAGGTCGAGGCCGGTCATGGCCTCCAGCACGCCGAGGATGCGCTGCTGCACCGGGTGCTCGTAGTTCACGTAGCCCTTGGTCGGCACGCCCAGGTGTTTGGCCAGGGTGAGGAAGCCGCTGTGCTTGCCCGAACAGTTGTTGTGCGCCGGGGTCGCCGTGGCGCCGGAGGCCAGCAGCTGGATCAGCGCCGGCTCGTAGCCCGGCAACTGCGGCCCGCATTCCAGGTCGCCGACGGAAAGCCCGAGGCGCGTCAGCCAGGCCGTGGCCGCCTCCACGTGGCGCGGCTCGCCGCTGTGGCTGGCGCAGGCCAGCGCCAGCTCGGCCTCGCAGACGTCGAAGGCATCGGCGGCGCCGCTTTCCACCAGGGCAATGGCCTGCAGCGACTTGATGGCCGAACGGCCGTAGACCGGGCGCTCGTGGTCGCCGGCGGCCAGCACCACCTTGCCCTCGGTGTCGACCACGGCCAGGACGGCGCGGTGGCGGCTTTCGACCTGCGTGCCGCGGGTCACCTCGACCAGCAGGGGGTTGACGGCGGTCGGATCGGTCGGAGGGGCGTCAGAAGGCATGGCTTGAAATCACGAAACGAGGCGGTGCCGGAAGCGGCGAAGCAGCTTGCCTCTGCGGCCCCGGGCATGCAAGTTCTGCGGCCATGCGAGGATACTTTGCCATCGGCGCCGAGCGGATCAGCAAGCCCATGAACCTGGGCGCCCTGATGCGTTCCGCCCACGCCTTCGGGGCCAGCTTCTTCTTCACCATCCAGCCGGCCTTCAACGCCCAGGAGGCGAAGCTCTCCGACACCTCCGACGCGGCCAAGCACCTGCCGCTCTACACCTTCGACTCGGTGGAGGAACTGATGCTGCCGCGCGGCTGCGCCCTGGTCGGGGTGGAGCTGACCGAGGACGCGGTTGAGCTGCCGTCCTTCTTCCACCCGCAGGCGGCGGCCTACGTGCTGGGGCCGGAACGCGGCAGCCTGTCGCCGGAGCTGCAGGCGCGCTGCGACCACCTGGTGAAGATCCCGACCAAGTTCTGCGTCAACGTCGGCACCGCCGGGGCCATCGTCATGTACGACCGCCTGATCAGCCAGGGCCGCTTCGCGCGCCGCGCGGTCAACCCGCGGGCCAAGCCGGAGCCCCTGCCCGAGCACGTGCAGGGCGCCCAGGTCATCCGTACGAAGAAAAGCTGAACCCAGCCGCGCCGTTCTCGGCTAGATGCTGGCGACGTGATCGTCGCCGATCGGCAACAGCGGCCCGTCCAGGTAGACCAGGCAGAGGCAGGCTTCGCCGGGCAGCCCGACGGGCGCGTGGATGACTTTGGCGTCGACGATCCAGGCGTCGCCCTGTTCGTAGTTCCCGCTGTCGTCGGCAAAGCCGCCCTGGACGATCACCGTCGCCTCGATGCCCGCATGGCTGTGGCGCGGCGCCACGGCCTCCGGCGCGAGACGCACCAGGGCGACCTCGACCCCCGGCGGCCAGGCGGCCGTGCCCCCGGCGCGCACGCGCGGCTGCAACGGCGTCAGTTCCACCCCCGGCGCCAGCGACTGCCAGGCCAGCGCCTCCAGATCGTCGCCGAGGTAGTCGCGCAGCGGCGGCGGCAGGCCGCCGTCGCGGCGTTCTTGCGGAGCGCTTTCAAGCGGCGCTTCCGCGTCAATCCGGGCCAGCACCTTGTCCAGCGCGTCCGGCGCCAGGGCTTCGGGCTCCAGCGAGTCCAGCAGCGCGCCGCCGATCGCCTCGGCGTCGGCGACCGTCGCCCGGCAGGCGGGGCAGAGCGCCAGGTGGGTCGCCACCAGGACCGACAGCCCCTCGGACAGGCTGCCGGCGGCGTAGTCGAGCAGCAGCGCCTCGTCGAAGTGGTGGCGCGGGCTGGGATGGGGCTGCGTCATGCCTCCCCTCCCTCCGTGGCGTTGAGGGCCTTGCGCAGGCGGCCCAGCGCCAGGCGCAGCCGCGACTTCACGGTGCCCAGCGGCAACTGGGTCTCGCTGGCGATCTGCCCGTGGGCCTTGTCCTCGAAATAGGCCATCCTGACCAACTCCGCCTGTTCTTCCGGCAAGGCCCTGATGGCCTCAGCCAGACGCGCTGCCTGCTGCGTCATCTCCGCCGCGCGCTCCGCCGTCGCCGGGGCCGCGGGAACCAGGGCCGGGGGCAGCGTGGGATCCTCGGGATCGTAGTCCGGCCGCCGCTCGCGGCGCAGCGCGTCGATTCGCTTGTTGCGCGCGATGGTGAAGATCCAGGTGCTGGCCGCGGACTTCGCCGGATCGAAGCTCTCGGCCCGCCGCCATACCATGATCATGGCTTCCTGCGCCAGTTCCTCGGCCTGGGCCGCCTCGGCGCCCTGCTTCAGGAGATAGGCCTTGATGCGCGGCGCGAAGTGGTCGAACAGCTCGGCAAAGGCCGTGCGGTCGCGGCTTTCGCCGACGGCGACCACCAGGCTGGACAGCCACGCCGGGTCCGGCGGCGCGTCGCGCTGTCGGGAAGCGGCGGACATACTACGCCTCCGGCCCTGTCCGGGCGGCGGGCTTGCCGGAACCTTCGCTGCGGCCCCGTCCGGTGGCGCAAAAGCGGCAATACGGCAAAATCAATGGTCCTCTAACGCGGGGGTGGCGGCGCGGGCCACCAATCTTATAATATCCGCCATGCTCAAGAATAACATCCCATCACCGCGGACTATGCTGCCAAGACATCTCTCATATCTGCTCGCGCCCCTGCTTGTCGCCGGCGCGCTCTCGGCCGCCCTGCCGGCCGGCGAGGCCCGGGCCCAGTCGATCGAGCGGCTCGGCGACTTCTCCGACTGGAGCGCCTTCAAGTACCTGGAGGACGGCAAGCCGATCTGCTTCATGGCCAGCGAACCCACCAAGGCCGAGGGGAACTACTCCAAGCGTGGCGAGATCCACGCCATGGTAACCCACCGCCCCGGGGAGAACCGGGTCGACGAGGTCAGCATCCAGGCCGGCTATCCCTACAAGGAGGGCGCGCCGGTGGAAGTGCAGATCGGGACCCTGAAGCTGCGCCTCTTCACCGAAGGGGAATCCGCCTGGACGGTGGACAAGGACACCGACAAGAAGCTGGTCCAGGCCATGATCAAGGGCAGCACCATGGTGGTCCAGGGCACCTCGGAGCGGGGGACCAACACCAAGGACACCTATTCGCTGTCCGGCTTCACCAGGGCCTACCAGGCGATCCGCCAGGCCTGCGGACTCTAGGCGGCGGCCCCGATCCGGGGGCGCCATGGGGGCTCGTTGGGAGCCTGCCGGGCCGCAAAGGGCTGGTTTTAACCTTGCGAAGAGCCTATCTAACGCCCCATGAGCCAGCACGCCGAAGCCTTCGCCCCGCCCCCTGAAGCCCTGGGGGCAGCCCACGACGGGAAACGCAACCTCGTCGGGCTGTCGCGCGAGCAGCTGGCGGCGGAACTGGCGGCCCTGGGCGAGAAGCCCTTCCGCGCCAAGCAGCTGTGGCACTGGATCTATCACCGCGGGGTCACCGACTTCGCGGAGATGACCAACCTGGCCAAGGATTTCCGCGCCCGCCTGGCCGAGACCCACGAGGTGCGCCGGCCCGAGGTGGCGGTGGCCCAGGTCTCCAAGGACGGCACCCGCAAATGGCTGCTGCGCCTGGCCGACGGCCAGGAGGTGGAAACGGTCTACATCCCCGAGGAAGACCGCGGCACGCTCTGCGTTTCCAGCCAGGTCGGCTGCACCCTGACCTGCAAGTTCTGCCACACCGGCACTCAGCGCCTGGTGCGCAACCTCTCGCCGGCCGAGATCGTCGGCCAGATCATGGTGGCGCGCGACGGGCTCGGCGAGTGGCCCGCCCCGGCCGAGGGCCGCCAGATCACCAACATCGTCCTGATGGGCATGGGCGAGCCGCTCTACAACTACGACAACGTGGCCACGGCGATGAAGATCGCCATGGACCAGGAAGGCCTCTCCGTCTCCAAGCGCAAGATCACGCTCTCCACCTCCGGGGTGGTGCCGGAGATGGAGCGCTGCGGGCGCGAGCTGGACGTGAACCTGGCGGTGTCGCTGCACGCGACCACCGACGAGGTGCGTGACATGATCATGCCGATCAACAAGAAGTACCCGCTGAAGATGCTGCTGGACGCCTGCCGGAATTATCCCGGCACCCACAACGCCCGGCGCATCACCTTCGAGTACGTCATGCTGAAGGGCGTGAACGACAGCGAGGAGGACGCGCGGCGCCTCATCAAGCTGCTGAAGGGCATTCCGGCCAAGGTGAACCTCATTCCCTTCAACCCCTGGCC
>JBNKHC010000309.1:0-31086 GCA_050290145.1 Kiloniellaceae bacterium
CCCGCGCCTTGATCCAGCCGGTGAGTGAAACCTTCCGTGAGTGACGCGCCCGCCGTAAGCGGCAAGACCAGCGATGCGGTCCTCGACCGCCTGATGCGCCTGCACCCCAAGGTCATCGACCTGTCGCTCGGCCGCGTCGAGCGGCTGCTGGAACGCCTTGGCCATCCTGAGCGGCGCCTGGCGCCCGTGGTCCACGTCGCCGGCACCAACGGCAAGGGCTCGCTGCTGGCCTTCCTGCGCGCCATGCTGGAAGCGACCGACAAGCGCGTGCAGGTCTACACCTCGCCGCACCTGGTGCGCTTTCACGAACGCATCCGCCTCAGCCGGGGGCTCATCGACGAGGCGGCGCTGATCGCCCTCCTGGAGCACTGCGAGGAGGTCAACGGCCCCGAGCCCATCACCTTCTTCGAGGTGACCACCGCCGCCGCCTTCCTGGCTTTCGCCGAGGAAGCCGCCAGCGAAGAGGGAGCCGACATCCTGCTGCTGGAGACCGGCCTGGGCGGGCGCCTGGATGCCACCAACGTCATCGACCGGCCGCGCCTCACCGCCATCAGCCCCGTCGCCCTCGACCACCAGCAGTTCCTCGGCCCCTCGCTGGAGGTCATCGCGCGGGAGAAGGCGGGCATCATGAAGCCGGGCGTGACCTGCGTCGTCGGCCCGCAGGAGCCGGCGGCCCTGGCGGTGCTGGAAAGGCACGCAGCGGAGACCGGCGCTCCGCTCTTCGCCCACGGCCGCGACTGGAGCTTCGCGGCGACGCCCGCGGGCTTCCGCTACGAGGATGCGAAGGGCGTTCGCGAGCTGCCGAAACCGGGCCTGCTGGGCAGCCACCAGATCGCCAACGCCGCCCTGGCGGTGGCCTGCGCAGCGCAGCTCGGAGAGTTCGGGCTCGACGACGCGTCGATCGCCAGGGGCATTGCGACGGCCACCTGGCCGGCGCGCCTGCAGCGCCTGACCCGGGGGCCCCTGGTCGACGCGCTCCCCGAGGGCTGGGAGCTGTGGCTCGACGGCGGGCACAATCCCGCCGCCGGGCAGGCCCTGGCCGAGACGCTGAAGGCGGAATGGCTGGAAGGGAAGGATGGCCGGCCGCTGGACCTGGTCTACGGCATGCTGGACACCAAGGTGGCCGCCGGCTACCTGGAGGCCCTGGCGCCGCTGACGCATTCCCTGCAGGCGGTGCGCATTCCCGGCGAGGCTGCCAGCCTCTCCGCCGAGGCCGCCGCCGATCACGCGCAAAAGGCGGGGATCGACGCCGCCCCGGCCGACTCGGTCCTGGCGGCGGTGCAGCGCCTCGTCGAAGCGGGAAGTCACTCAGGGGGCGACAGGCCGCAGCGCATCCTCATCTGCGGCTCGCTCTACCTGGCCGGCCATGTGCTGGCCGAGAACGGCTGACGCCCGCATACTCGCTCGTCATGCTCGGGCTTGACCCGAGCATCCATTTTCGACGCTTCGCCAGGATGTGCAGACGGCACCATGAACCCTCGGGTCAAGCCCGAGGGTGACAAGCCGGTGCAGGGAGAGACCAGAGCGAGAACCCCAGCCGCTGCTCAGTAGTTGTTGGTGATGGCGATGTAGTCCGGGTCTTCCTGAGCGTCGCGCTCGAAGGTCAGGAACTCGTAGTAGCCGCAGCGCTTGCGCCCGGGATACTCGCGGCAGATCTTGGGCCGCGCCTCATAGATGGTGCAGCGGCGCTTCTCGGTGTCGAAGAACCAGCAGATGCTGCCGAAGTGCTCGTCCTTCTGGTGGCGCAGCACCCGCGGGGCCTTGTTCATGCCCTTTTCCTTGAAGCCCTTCTTGGTGTAGCGCTTCTCCGCCTCTGCCGCGCTGACCTTGAAATGCTCCGCCAGCCGCTTGATGTCCTTCGGCTTGGTATGGATGTTCGGATAGGAGCAGCAATAGCCCGGACACTTCAGACAGTCGTACTTTTGTTTTCCCACGGAGAAGACCTTCTCACCTGATCGGTTCTTATTTTTCGCGACTCTAAAAACGAGACAAGCGCGGACCTTCGGCACTCAGCGCCGCCCTGTCAAGCGCCGCATCATGAAGATCACAGGTTAAAGCCCTGCAAACAAAGAAAAACCCCGCCGGAAGGATCCGGCGGGGTTTTGGGGCATCTTTCGGGGGGATACCGTACTAACTGGGGGAATACCGTATTTGGAAGCTAACTTACCTTGTTACACCCTTTCATTTAGGGCGTCAGACGACGGATTCAACCCATTCCAGCAACTGTCCCTTGCCGACCGCGCCGACCTTGGTCGCCGCGACCTGGCCGTCCTTGAACAGCATGAGAGTCGGAATGCCGCGCACCCCGTACTTCTGGGGCGTATGCGGGTTGTCGTCGATGTTGATCTTGGCGACCGTGACCCGGCCGTCCATTTCCTCAGCAATCTCTTCCAGCGCAGGCGCGATCATCTTGCAGGGTCCGCACCATTCGGCCCAGAAATCAACGAGGACAGGCCCCGCCGCCTGCAGGACATCCTGTTCGAACGTACCGTCGCTGGTCGCTCTAGTGCTCATAGAAACTTACCCCTGTAACGGTGCTGCCGAGGGGCCCGGCTGGCCCCAAGGTCTGTCTTGCGTTGGCTTCAATGTAGGGAGCGCGCTACCGGAGCGTCAAGGCGCGTAATCCCTCAGCAGCGCATCGCTGAGTTGCATGAGACGGGGTTGATCCGTCCAAAGAAGATAGCTGCGAATCGCCCGTCCCGGGTAGATCCGCGCCAGCAGCGCCCGGTAGGCCGCCATCTGCTTCAGGTAGAGGCTGGGAACATCTTCCGGTGCCGCCGGCGCCGGCCGCTGGCTCTTGAAATCGATGAGCGAGACCGTTTCGTTTTCAACCAGTAGGCGATCCACCTGGCCGGCAATCGCCTGCGGCCCGGCGGCGGTCTCCACCAGGCCGGCCAGCGGCACCTCGGCCCGGCTGCCGGAGCCGAAGAGCGGCGCCAGTTCCGGCGCTTCCAGCACCTTCAGCACCTCCGCCAGGATCTCCTGCTGCTGATCCCTGCCCAGGTCGTGCAGCGGGCTGGCGAGGAAGGCCTGCCCGGCGGCGGCGCGGTCCGATGCGGGCAGATCGGGCAGGGACTGCAGCAGCCGGTGGATCAGCAGGCCGCGGCGAAAGCGCCGGCCCGAATCGGGACCCAGCGGCGAGCGCGACGGCGGCTCGGCCTCCGCCGGGCGCGAGGGCGCCAGGGGCTGCGGCGGCGCGGGCTCCGGCGGCGCGGCCTGGCGCGCCCACGCGGGCAGGGCTTCGGGCAGCCTTTCCGGGGCCGCTTCGGCGGCCTCTTCCGGGACGACCGCCGCAGCCGCCATCGGCGCCGTCTGCGGGCGCGCCAGCCGCCAGCCCGGGCCGGCCCAGCCTTCAGCGCCCAAATCAGCGGTGAAATCGAAGTCGACGGCCTCGGCCTCACCGCTCTCGGCCAGCCGCTGCAGGGCGTTCTCGACCAGCTGGTACCAGTTGCCCTGCGGCGGCGCGTTCTTGGTGAGCCAGCCGCAGAGATAGAGGCGGTCCTCGGCGCGGGTCAGCGCCACGTAGAGCAGGCGGCGGTACTCCTGCTCCTGGGCGCGCTTGCGCGCGGCCCGCGCCTCGCCCAGCAGCGGCAGGTCGTAGTCGCGCTTCACCGGCCAGACGGCGAGCGGCGGCTTCCGGGAGTCCTCGGCCCTGGCGTCCTCGACCCACAGCAGGCCGTCGGCGGCGGTCGGCAGCTGCAGGGTGTCGGGCAGAATCACCACCGGCGCTTCCAGCCCCTTGGAGCCGTGCACGGTCATGAGGCGCACCGCGCCGTGCTCCTGCTCCAGGTCGCGTTTGATCTCCAGCTCGCCGGCGGAAAGCCAGTGCAGGAAGCCTTCCAGGGAGGGTGCGTTCTCGCGCTCGTAGGTCAGCGCCAGGGAGAGGAACTCGTCCAGGGGGTCGGCGGCGTCGGGGCCGAGGCGGCCCAGGATCTTCTCGCGCCCGCGCCCGGCGCCCAAGAGGCCGGAGAAAAGCTCGAAGGGCGCCACGTAGTCGGCCTGCCCCGCGAGATCTTCCAGGAAACGCCGTGCCGCGGCGAAAGCTTCGTTCGTCGGCGCCATGTCGCCAAGCCGCTGCCACAGGCTCTTGCGGCCCCTGTCGTAGGCCAGCTGGAAGAGCTGTTCCTCGTCGAAGCCGATGAAGGGCCCCTTCAGGACGCAGGCCAGCGTCAGGTCGTCTTCGGGCAGCAGCAGCACCCGGCCCAGCGCCATGAGGTCCATGACCGCCAGCTGCTCGGTCAGGCGCATGCGGTCGACGCCGGCCACCGGCACGCCGAGCGTCTTCAGCTCGCGCACCAGCTCGGCGATGAAGCTGTTGCGCCGGCGCACCAGGATCATCACGTCGCCCGGACGCATGCGCCGCCCCTTCGCGGTCAAGCGACAGGCGGGGTCGTCGGCGCCTTCGGGCGCCTGCGTCCAGTACCAGATGCGCCGGGCGACCAGGCGGGCGAGGCGCAGCGGCGCCGGGCTGTCGCTCCTGCCCGGCAGCGGCAGGGCCCAGGACTCCAGTTCCTCCGCCTCGGCCGGAGGCGCCGGCGGCCAGAGCTCGACCTGTCCGGCCTCGCCCAGGCGCTTGGCCAGGTGGCGGATCTCCGGCTCGCCGAACAGCACGCCGTCCTGCGCCTCGGCGGCGGCGAAGACCGCGTCCACCGTGCGCAGCACCGCCTCGGTGGAGCGGAAGGAGACCGCCAGGGAGACCGGGCGCCACTTGTGGCGCGCCTGCTGCGCGCGCTGACGGAAGAGATCGCGCAGACGCTGGAACTCCGCCGGGTCGGCGCGCTGGAAGGAATAGATCGACTGCTTCGGGTCGCCGACCGCGAAGACCGTGCGCAGCGTTTCGTCGCGGCTCTCGTGCGCGCCTTCGCCGGCGAAAAACTCGGAGGTCAGCATCTCGACGATGCGCCACTGCTCCGGGCTGGTGTCCTGCGCCTCGTCGACCAGCAGGTGGTCGAGGCCGCCGTCCAGCTTGAACAGCACCCAGGAGACGCCACCCTGGCGGCCCAGCAGGCGCGCCGAGTAGTGGATGAGGTCGTCGTAGTCGAGCAGCACCCGCGCTTCCTTGTGGCGCTGGTAGGCGCCGATGATGGCGTCGCCCAGGACCAGCAGCGCCCTGGTCGCGCGCGCCACGGTGATGGCGTTGCGCTTTTCGGCCACCAGGACCAGGCGCTCGGCCTCGTTCTGCAGGGCTTCCAGCGCGCCGGGAAAGTCTTCGGCGGGCTTCTTGTTCAAGAGCCGCTTCTGGATCTCGCCCTTCTGCGTCAGGAACAGACGGCAATGGCTGTCGAAAGCCTCCGCCCGCGACGCCTGCTGCGCCGCCAGCCAGTCGGCCAGCTTCGCGCCCTTCTGCTTCTCGGCGTCGGAGCTTTTGGACCAGGCCTCCATGGCCAGCTTCAGCCCGGCCCGGTCGAAGGCGCCTTCCGCACAGGCGGCGGCGGTGACACTCTGCGGTGTCTCGGCGGGATCGACGCCCAGCAGCGCGAAGATGTCCTCGCCCAGGCGATCGACGCCGCCGCGCGCGGCGATGAGATCGGCGAGGCGTCCGCGCTCGTGGATGAGCTGCTGCACCACCTCGGTGAAGCGCTCCTCCTGCAGATGCGCGATGAGCACGGTGATGGCGTCGGAGAGCCGGCCCTGGCCATCCAGCGCCTCGGCCAGCACCTCCACCCGCGCCGTCTCCAGCAGGTCTGCCGCCTCGTGCTCATCCAGCACCTTGGCGTTGGGCGCGACGCCGGCTTCCAGCGGGAAGCGGCCGAGCAGCGCCTGGCAGAAAGCGTGGATGGTCTGGATCTTGATGCCGCCGGGGGTGTCGAGGACGCGGGCGAAGAGGGCGCGGGCGCGCGGCAGCAGGTCGTCGTCCACCGGCCCGCCGGTCAGCTCCTCCAGGCTGGCGCGCAGCGCGCCTTCTTCCGCCGTGACCCAGGCGGCAAGGCGCCCGGAGAGACGGTTGGCCATCTCCGCCGCCGCCGCCTTGGTGAAGGTGAGGCAGAGGATCTTGCCGGGCGCGCTGCCGCGCAGCAGCAGGCTCAGCACCCGGTCGACCAGCACCTTGGTCTTGCCGCTGCCGGCCGAGGCCGACACCCAGACCGAGGCTTCCGGGTCCGCGGCCTGGCGTTGCTTCGCCGTCGCCTCGGCGATGACTTGTTCGGCCGCCGTCGTCATGACTCGTCGGGTCCCACGGCCCATTCGGCGAGGCGCGAAAGATGGTCATAGTCGTTGAAGCGCGGCGCCAGTTCCGGGCGCGGCCGGCAGGCATAGGGCGTCTCAGGATTGTCGAACTCGGCGACCAGGCGCTTCAGCCCCTCCAGCGCCTGGGCGGCCAGCACTGCGGGGTCGGCCTTGCTGGCGGGCAGCACCTCGCCCGGCGGGGTGCCGCCGGACAGCCGCCAGAAGGCGAGGCTGCCGACCGGGCCCGGGGGCAGCCCCTCGAAGCCGCCTTCCATGGCGATGGCCGCCTCCAGGGGCAACTGCGGGGCGAAGCCGCGGTCGACCTTCTTCTTCTCCGGCGGCGCGCCGGTCTTGTAGTCGATAATCTCCAGCGCGCCGTCGCTCATGCGGTCGATGCGGTCGGCCTTGGCGGTGAGGATGAAGGGCGCGTGTGGGGCGTCGAGCGTCAGGGAGCCGGTCACCTCCACGAAGCTCTCGGCGATGGCCGGACGGCGCGCCTGCTCCTCGGCCAGGAACCAGTGGGCGACGCGCAGGAAGCGCGGCCACCAGAAGGCGAAGGCGCCGGGCTTGGCGCTGATCGGGTGGAAGACCTCGGCGCCGATCTCGATGAGCCGTTCGTGGGCCTTCGCCGGCAGCTTGCCCGGAAATTCCTCGAGGAATCGCTCCAGCGCTTCGTGCACCAGGGTGCCGCGCTCCGCCGCGCCGGGGTCGGCGTCCAGCGGGTCGAGCGGCCTGAGACGCAGGATCTCGCGGGCATAGAGTGCGTAGGGGTCGCCCATCCAGGTCTCGATGCGCGTCACCGAGAGCCGGCGCGGCCGCGCCTCGACCGGCGGGCAGGGCAGCGGTTGCCTGATCGGCAGGACCCCGGCCGGCGCGTCGAGCGCCTGGGCCCAGGCCTTGAGCTGCGCTTCCTCGCCATGCAGGTCGGCGCTGAGGCCGAGGCCCTCGCGCAGGGCGTCGATGCGGCGCAGCCAGCGCGCCGCCACGGTGGGCGCGCCCTCGACCCGCTCGGCGCGGGTCAGGTAGACGCGCGGCGCGCAGAAGCCCTGGAAGAAGTCGTGCGCCGCCAGGCCGATGCGCCGTTCGGGCAGCGGCAGCCCGAAAGCCGACTGCATGGGGCGGCTGAGCCAGGGGCCGGGATCGACCTCCGCCGGCCAGGCGCCCTCGTTGAGGCCGCCCAGCACCAGGACGTCGGCGTGCTGCAGACGCGCCTCCAGCGGCCCCAGAATGGAAACGCGCGGATGCAGGCCATAGCGCGGCCGCACGGCGCGCCCGGCCATCAGCGCCTCCAGCGCCGCCGGATAGTGCAGCCCCTTGGAGACCGGGGTCGCCAGCGCCGCCTCGCGCAGCTCGGCCGCGAAGGCGGCCGCCGCCTCGCCGGCATCGCCGGCCCACAGCCGCGCCGCGCCGCTCTCGCGGTCGCTGGCCGCCAGGGCCTCGGCGGCGGCCATGTGCGCTTCCACAAGATCGCTGAGCCGCGTGGCGTCGCCCGCTCCGCGCTCCTCCGGGCCGTCGCCCAGCGCCGCCACGAAGGGCGCCAGCTCGGCGGCCAGGCGGTCGAACCAGTCCAGCAGGCCCGCGCCCGCCTCGGCCTCGACCAGGGCCTTGCGCAGACCGCCCAGTCCGGCAGCCGGACGCGCGCCGCGCAGCACCTTCAGCTCCAGCGCGCGCACCTTGCGGCGAAAGGCGGCCGGGGCCTCACCGCCGGCGGCAAGTGGGTGCTTCAAGGCGGCGAGCAGCGCCACCGGCGCGAAGCGCTCGGCCGCCATGGCGGCGGTCAGGCGCAGGAAGACACCGGGCGGCGTGTCGGCGAGGCTGCGCCCGGCGGAGTCGTCGACCTCGATGCCCCAGCGCTGCATATTGGTGGCGACCCGGCGCGCCAGGTCGCGATCGGGCGTGATCAGCGCCGCGGTGCTGGCCGGCGTCTCCACCTGGCGGCGCAGCAGCAGGGCGATGACCAGAGCCTCCTCGCCCGGATCGGCGCAGTCGACCCGCTGCACGCCGGCCAGCGGCGCGGAGAGGTCGGCGAAGCTTTCCTGGTGCCAGCGCGCGGTGGCGCCGGGCGGGCGCAGGGCCAGGTTGGCGAAGCGGGCACGCGCCGGATCGACCTGCGGCACCCCCCCTTCAACTTCAGGGTCTTCGTCCCAAAGCCGGACCTGCGCAGGCTCGAGGCCCAGGCGGTCGAGCAGCTGCGCCATGCCGTGCTGGGGATGGCCGGGGTCGCGGCGGATCTCGTTCCAGGTCTCGGCATCGCTTTCCAGGTCGAGGCCCGGCAGCAGCACCGCCCCCTGGGGCAGGCCGGCGACGGTCTTCAGCAGCTCGGCCGTGGCGGGGATGGAGCCGGTGGAGCCGGCGGCGATCACCGGGTCGGCAGGCGGGCGGCGCGTCCAGGCGGCGGCCTGCAGCTCGGCCAGGCGGCGGCGGCGCTCGGCCGGCCCGATGCAGCCCAGGCCCGCCAGGATCTTCGGCCACTCCTCGGTGACGATGGTGAGGAACTGCAGGGTGATCTGCCAGTGCTCGGCATAGTCCTCCGGCACGAGGCCTTCCAGGGCGGTGAAATCCAGGCCCTCGGTCTCGACCTGGTCGAGCAGGCGCGCCAGCTCGGCGCCGAGGCGGATGGCCTGGTCCTCGCTCATGGGACTGCCGCCGGCCCCGGCGGCGACGACGCGGCTGTGGGTCAGGATGCAGGAGGCCAGCAACAGCTGGCGCTGCACGGCGGAGATGGCGGGCGGCAGGGTCGCCTCGGCTTCGCTGCCGCCGACGAAGGGCGCCTCGAAGAGCAGCTCTTCCGGGTCGAGATCGCCCAGCGGCAGCAGGCGCGGCAGCAGCAGCGGCGCGCCGCCGGAAGCGCGCAGGAAGGCGGCCTGCAGGGAGCGGCAGGCGCGCCGCGTCGGCAGCAGCACGGTGGCGGCGGCGAGCCGGTCGGGGCTTTCCGCGTAGCGCCGCAGCAGGCCGGCGGCCAGGGCATCGACGAAGGACTGTCCGGCAGGGATCGTGAAGACGGCCGGCGTGGAAGGCATCGCTCTATCTCTGACCCGAGGACTCGGCGAGATAGTGGAGGGCATCCTCGACGGCGCGCAGCTCCGCTGGCGTGCCGACGTGATACCACTCGCCGTCGTGGCGCAGGCCCCAGAGGCGCTCGGCCTCCTGCGCCTTGTCGTAGAGCTTGTTGAGCGAGAAGGAGCCGGCGGGCGCGCCCTCGAAGAGGCGCGGATGCAGGATCTGGATGCCGGCATGGATGAAGGGGGCGATCTGGCGTTCCTGGCGCCGGCGCAGGCGGCCCTCCGGGTCCATGAAATAGTCGCCGATGCCTTCGTAGCCGAAGGCGCTGACGGTCGGATGCAGCAGCAACAGCGCGTCCATGTCCGCTTCGTTCCAGGTCGCGGCGAGGCGCCGCAGCGCCGGGGTCAGCCCGTCGAGCCAGCAGACGTCGCCGTTCAGTACGAAGAAGGGATCCTCGCCCAGCAGCGGCAGGGCCTTGGTCACGCCGCCGCCGGTCTCCAGCAGGTCCTCTTCCTTGGAGAACACGATCTGCGGGCTGCCGCGGTCCTTCAGGTGCACTTCGATCATCTCGCCGAGGTAATGCAGGTTCACCACCACCTTGGTGATGCCGGCGTCCTCCAGGCGGTCGAGGATGGTGTCCAGCATCGCCCGGCCGCGCACCTCGATCAGGGGCTTCGGCATGGTGTCGGTGATCGGGCGCATGCGTTGACCGAGGCCCGCCGCGAGAACCATGGCGGTCTTGGGGGTATCGGTCATACCTTCTTTTCCTCTTGCGTATCGAAATCTTCAGCGGGCTTGTCGGGAACGCCGCGCAGCGCGGCGGGAACCTCGCGGTCGAACCAGTCCTTCACCGGCGCCAGGACCGGCTGCTGCAGATCGCCTTCCAGCAGACGCCAGACACGGGGGATGTGCTGCAGGTAGCCGTGCTTGCCGTCGCGGCGCGACAGGCGCGTGAAGATGCCGATGATCTTGGCGTTGCGCTGCGCGCCGAGGGCGTAATAGGAGGCGGTGAAGGCCCAGCGGTCGATCTCGTTGCGCATGCCGGCGTGGTAGCGCTCCAGCATCTCCGTCACCACCGCCTCGGAGACGTCGCGGCGCGCGTCCTCCAGCAGGGAGACAAGGTCGTAGCTGATGGGCCCGATAACGCCGTCCTGGAAATCCAGCAGGCCGCAGCGCGCGACCCCTTCGCGGCCTTCCAGCACCATGAGGTTGTCGACGTGGTAGTCGCGCAGCACCAGCTTGTGCGGCACGTTCAGCATGGCCGGCATGACTTCGCGCCAGACGGCCAGGTAGGACTCGCGCTGCGCGGCCGGCGTCTCACGCCCGGTGATCGCCGGCAGGTACCAGTCGACCAGCAGGGCCGCCTCGGTCAGCAGCTTTTCCTCGTCGTAGGGCGGGATCTTCGGGGACTCCACCCACCAGCCGTGATGCAGGGCGACCAGGGTGTCGGTCGCCAGGCGGTAGAGTTCCGCCTCGTCGGCACCCTCGGCCAGCGCGCGGGTGAAGGTGGTGTTGCCGAAGTCCTCCAGCAGCAGGAAGCCGGACTCGCGGTCGATGGCGAGGGTCTGCGGCGCGCTGAGACCGATCTCGTCCAGGCAGCCGGCGATGAAGTCGAAGATGTCGACGTTCTCCTGCGGCGGCGGCGCGTCCATCAGCACCACCGTCTCGCCGTTCCGGGTCAACCGGTCGTAGCGCCGGAAGGAGGCATCGGCCGCCAGCACCCGACGCTCGGCGTCGCCCCAGCCGGCGGCCTCCAGAAAGCGCCGCAGCAGGTCCTCGCGATCGGCCATCAGAACTGCAACTCCGCCAGACGGTCGGGCCAGTCGCCGGCGCCGTCCAGGCGCGCCGCGCGCACCCCCTCGACCCCTTCGGCGTCGCCGCCGTAGCTCAGGGTGACGGACAGCGCCCCGGCCGGCAGCAGGCTGCCCAGGCGCTCCGGCCACTCGATGAGGGTGATGCCTTCGGCCAGCGCTTCGGAGAGGCCCAGCTCGTGGACCTCCGCCGGGTCCTCGATGCGGTAGAGGTCGAAGTGCCAGACCGGCGCCGGATCGCGCTCGTAGATCTGCACCAGGGTGAAGGTCGGGCTCGGCACCTCCTCTTCCGCCGCGCCTTCCGGGCCAGGCAAGGCGCGGATCAGGGCACGGGCCAGCGCCGTCTTGCCGGCGCCGAGATCGCCGTAGAGCGCCACCACGTCGCCGGGCCGCAGGATCGCCGCCAGGGCGCGGCCCAGCCGCTCGGTCGCGTCGAGGTCGGGCAACGGCAGGGCAAGGGGCAGGGCGCGGGCTGAAGCCATGGGAGTCGCGGTCATCATCTGCGGGCTGTTTTACCGGGCGACCCGGGCCGCGGCAACTGTCGCGGGCGCCCGCGCAGTCGAGCGGCCAGGCCGCAAAATGGCCGGGCAAGGCCGCTCCCCGGCTTGTATTGGGGGGCGGCGCCCGCCATGTTAGGCCCTGCAATCCCAGCGCCCCCAGGTCGGCGCCTGTACCGGGCCCCGGCCGCGCGGGGCGCGGGAAACCCATGAGGAAACAAGGGCCCGGCCGCGGCCCGCAAGGGAGAAGCTTCTTGGCGGATCAGACCCCCTCTTCCGATGTCGCGCCCCCCCAGGCCCCCTCGACGGCCGCCCCCCTGACGACGGACGTGGCGATCATCGGCGCCGGCCCGGTCGGCCTCTTCGCCATCTTCGAGTGCGGCATGCTGAAGATGCGCTGCCGGGTGATCGATACCCTGGAGGTGATCGGCGGCCAGTGCGCGGCGCTCTACCCGGAAAAGCCGATCTACGACATTCCAGGCTATCCCCAGGTCATGGCCCAGGAGCTGGTCGACCGCCTGGCCGAGCAGGCCGCGCCCTTCGAGCCGGTCTACCACCTGGGTCAGCAGGTGACGGGGCTGGAACGGCTGGAAGACGGCCACTGGCGGCTGACCACCTCCAACGGCACGGTGATCGACGCCACCGCCGTCATCATTGCCGCCGGCTGCGGCGCCTTCGGCCCCAACCGCCCGCCGCTGGCCGGCATCGAGGACTATGAAGGCACCTCCGTCCACTACCTGGTGCAGCGCCGCGAGAGCTTTCGCGGCAAGCGCGTGGTCATCGCCGGCGGCGGCGACTCCGCCGTCGACTGGGCGATCTCCCTGGCCAATCTGGCGGAGAAGATCTTCGTGGTACACCGGCGGGCCAAGTTCCGCGCCGCCCCGCAAAGCGTCGACCGCCTGCACCGCCTGGCCGAAAGCGGCAAGATCGAGCTGGTGATCCCCTATCAGCTCGCCGGGCTGGAAGGCGACGGCCGGCAACTGACGGGCGTCGTGGTGGCCGATATGGAAGGCCACAAGAAGGAACTGCCGGCCGACAGCCTGCTGCCTTTCTTCGGCCTCTCCATGAACCTGGGGCCGATCGCCGACTGGGGCCTGCAGCTCGACCACCACCACATCACGGTCAATCCGGCGACCAGCGAGACCAGCGCCGCGGGCATCTTCGCCATCGGCGACATCGCCCACTATCAGGGCAAGCTGAAGCTGATCCTCACCGGCTTTTCCGAAGCGGCCATGGCCGCCCACGCCATCCGCCCGCTGGTCTACCCGGGCGAGGCGCTGCACTGGGAATATTCCACCACAAAGGGCGTGCCGGAGAGCGAGAAGGCCGCCGGCTAGCGGCGGCCCGCACGAGGAAGGCTTCTACTCGGCCCCTTACTCGGCCCTTCTACTCGGCAACGTCACGGTCGACGGCGCTTTCGTCATCGCTGTCCAGCGGCATCTGCCCCAGCGGCACGTGGCAGGTCACCCGCGTGCCGCCGCCGATACGCGAGTCCAGTTCCACCTCGCCGCCGTGCAGCTCGATAAGGCTCTTCACCAGCGAAAGGCCGAGGCCGGCGCCGCTTTGGCGCGTCTCCAGGGGGCCGCGCTCGAACTTGCCGAAGACCCGCTCGCGGTCTTCCTCGGGAATGCCGATGCCGGTGTCCGAGACCTCCAGCAGCACCTCGTCGGGCAGGCGCCTGGCGGAGATCGTCACCACGCCGCCCTCCTTTGTGAACTTCAGGGCGTTGGACAGCAGGTTGAAGAGCGCCTGGCGCAGGCGGCGGCCGTCGGCCAGCAGCTCGCCGGCGTCCTCGTCGCACTCCAGCTTCAGCTCGATGTTGCGGCTGTGCGCGCGTTCGCGTCCCAGGGTGAAGATCGATTCCAGCAGGGTGTGGATGTCGGTCGGCTGCAGGTCGAGCTGCAGGTAGCCGGCCTCGATGGTGGCCAGGTCGAGGATGTCGTTGATCAGCGCGATGAGCTGCTGGGAGGATTGCACGATGGCGTGGCTGTATTCCAGCTGGCGCTCGTTCAGTTCGCCGAAGAACTGGTTCTCCAGCACCTCGGCGAAGCCGATGATGGCGTTCAGCGGCGTGCGCAGCTCGTAGGAGATGTTGGCGATGAATTCCGACTTCAGGCGGTCGGCGGTCTCCAGGGCCTCGTTGCGCTCGATGAGGGCGCGCTCGACGCGCAGGGTATCGGTCACGTCGACATAGCTGAACAGCACGCCGCCGTCGGGCAGCGGCACCTGCGCCCAGTCGATGGCGGAATCGTCGCTGCGCTCGATGCGGCCGCTGCGGGCGTCGGGATCGGTGGTGCGGGCGATGATCTGCTCGGCATAGTTCGGCCAGTCTTCGTCGGAGACGTCGAAGAGGCGGCGCGCCTTGATCAGGATGTCGCGCACGTGCGGCTCGCCGCGCAGGAATTCCGGGTCCAGGTGCCACATCTGGCAGAGGCCCGGGTTGAACAGCTTCAGGCGGCCGTCGGCGCCGTAGACCGCGACGCCTTCGTAGAGGTTGTCGATGGTTTCGCGCTGCACCTCGGTCAGGGTGTTGTAGCTGCGCTCCAGCGCCAGGCGGTCGGTCACGTCCTCGTAGGACAGCAGGATGCCGCCGAAGGGATGCGGCGTGACCACCATGCGCAGGGTGCTGCCGTCGGGCAGGTGCACCAGTTCCTCTTCCTGGGCGATGAGGGTCGCGTACTTCTGCAGCACCTCGCGCTTGTAGGCCGGGAAGTTCGGGTACTCCGGGAAGCGCCGGCGCTCGCGCAGCGCCTCCAGCACGTCGCCCAGATGCGGCTTCGACTGCAGGAAGTCCTCGTCCAGCTCCCACAGCCGCGCGTAGGCGGTGTTGAAGAACATGAGGTGCAGGTCACGCCCGTAGATGGCTATGGCGGTGGAGAGGTTCTCCAGCATCTCCGACTGCACGCGGATGTGCCGGCCGAGCTCGGCCTGGACTTCCTCCAGCTGGGTACGGTCGAAGGCCAGGCCCAGGGTCCCACCCTTGCCGAAGGGCAGCTCGAAGACCTCCAGCAGATGGCGCGCCCCGCCCATGACCACGTGGTGAGTCTCGCTGCAGGGCTCGCCCTTTTCGCGGGCCTGGGCCGCCAGGGCCTCGGCCGCCGCGGCCTTGGCGCGGCCCAACAGCTCGGCGCCCTCGCTCAGCACCGAGTCCACCTCGGCGTCCACCGCCTGGGCGTAGAAGCGGTTGCAGTCGGTCAGCTTGCCCTTGCCGTCGCGCAGCCACAGGGCCATGGGCAGGGAGTCGATCACCGCGCGCAGGTGCCTGGCCTCGGCCTTCAAGGAGGCTTCCCGGCGCGCCGCGGCCGAGCGGTCCTCCAGCCACACCGCCCCGGTTCCGCCGGCCGGGCGGCGCCCGCGCAGCACCAGCAGGCGGCTGCCGTCCTTGAGGCGGGCTTCCAGGTCGAAGGCGGTGCCGCCGCTCTGCAGTTCCTGCAGCGCCGGCTCGATCCGCGCCCGGGCGCCAGCGTCGAGGGCCTCGAGCAGCTCGCTTTCGCCGATCACCGCCTCCGCCGGCAGGCCGAGCAGTTCGGCGGCCGCCGGCGCGGCGGCGGGCGTGCTGCCGGTGCCGACCGCGATCTGCGGCCAGGGCGCCGCGGCCAGGGTGTCGGTCAGAGCCTTGGCGCGGCCTTCAGCGACCAGGGTTTCGGCCTCGCTGGCTTCCAGGGCTTTGCGTGCAGTCAGGGAGGCCCGGAAGTAGAAGCCCAGGGCAACCAGGGAAATGAGGAAAAGCAAGGGCCAGACCAGCCCGCCTGCCTCAAACATCCGGTCCTCCGCGGCACCGGGCCCGATGGTCAGCGCGGCATGTCAAACGGCCGGCGACCGCCCCCGCTGCTGCGAAGACCGCCGCGCCGCTGCCCCGCCGGCCGGGCCGGCGCTCTGTCGAGGCCCCTCTCACGAAGCGGGAGTCTAAGCTGAAGCCGCGAAGGCGGCAAGCAAGGCTGTCGCGGCGCCGGAAAGGGCCCGGCGCCGCCGCCGGCCTCAATAGCGGTAGTGCTCGGGCTTGAAGGGGCCCTCGACGGTGACGCCGATGTAGTCCGCCTGCTTCTGGCTGAGCTTGGTGATCTGGGCGCCGACCTTTTCCAGGTGCAGGGCCGCAACCTTTTCGTCCAGGTGCTTGGGCAGCACGGCGACGGTCTTGCCGTACTTCTCGGCATTGGCCCAGAGCTCCATCTGGGCCAGCACCTGGTTGGTGAAGGAGGCGCTCATGACGAAGCTCGGGTGGCCGGTGGCCACGCCCAGGTTCACCAGGCGGCCTTCGGCCAGCAGGATGATCTTCTTGCCGTCGGGGAACTCGATCTGGTCGACCTGCGGCTTGATGTTGTCCCACTTGAAGTTCCTGAGCGCGCCGACCTGGATCTCGGAATCAAAGTGGCCGATGTTGCAGACGATGGCCCGGTCCTTCATGGCGCGCATGTGGTCGACGGTGATGACGTCGACGTTGCCGGTGGCGGTGACGAAGATGTCGGCCTGCGGGGCGGCCTGCTCCATGGTCACGACCTCGTAGCCTTCCATGGCGGCCTGCAGGGCGCAGATCGGGTCGGCCTCGGTCACCAGCACGCGGCAGCCGGCGCTGCGCAGGGACTCCGCCGAGCCCTTGCCGACATCGCCGAAGCCGGCGACGGTGGCGACCTTGCCGGCCATCATCACGTCGGTGCCGCGGCGGATGGCGTCCACCAGGCTCTCGCGGCAGCCGTACTTGTTGTCGAACTTGGACTTGGTCACCGAGTCGTTCACGTTGATGGCCGGAAACAGCAGGGTGCCGGCCTTCTGCATCTCGTAGAGGCGGTGGACGCCGGTGGTGGTCTCCTCGGTGACGCCACGGATCGCCTTGCCGAGCTCGGAGTACCAGCCGGGCTTCTCGGCGACGCGCTTCTTGATGGCGGCGAAAAGCGCTTCCTCCTCGTCGTTGGTCGGGTTGGCGACCACCGAGAGGTCCTTTTCCGCCTTCATCCCCAGGTGGATCAGCAGAGTCGCGTCGCCGCCGTCGTCGAGGATCATGTTCGGCGTGCCGCCGTCATGCCATTCGAAGATGCGGTGGGTGAAGTCCCAGTAGTCCTCCAGGCTCTCGCCCTTGAAGGCGAAGACCGGGGTGCCGGTGGCGGCGATGGCCGCGGCGGCGTGGTCCTGGGTGGAGAAGACGTTGCAGGAGGCCCAGCGGACTTCGGCGCCCAGCGCCTGCAGGGTCTCGATCAGGCAGGCGGTCTGGATCGTCATGTGCAGGGAGCCGGCGATGCGCGCGCCCTTCAGGGGCTTCGACGGGCCGAATTCCTCGCGCAGGGCCATGAGGCCCGGCATCTCCGTCTCGGCGATGTCCAGTTCCTTGCGGCCCCAGTCGGCCAGGGAGATATCCGCCACCACGTAATCGGTGAATTCGGCCATGCTGTCCTTCCTACATCCGGGTGCGGCCACCTTGCCGGCTCGTTGCCGGTCCCGCCGCGTCAAGAATTGAGCGGCTCATGTATCAGCCCGCGCGCCAAGCCGCAAGGGCATGGGCGAGAGAAGGAAAGCGCCCTAGTTCGCTGTTTCGTTGAAATCGTCGAGCAGGGCGGCGATGCGTCCGCTGTCGACCTGCTCCATGATCATCATGGCCCGGCGGCCGGCGGCGTGCATGTCGATGGAGAGGATCCGGCTCTTGACCCGCGGGATGGCCTTGGCGGTCATCGACAGCTCGCGCACCCCCAGGCCCACCAGCAGGGCGGTGAAGCGCGGGTCGCCGGCGATCTCGCCGCAGACCGAGACCGGGATGCGCGCCCGCAAGGCCGCCTCCACGGTGAACTGGATGAGCCGCAGCACCGCCGGGTGCAGGGGATTGAAGAGGTGGGCGACCTGCTCCTCGCCGCGGTCGATGGCCAGGGTGTACATGGTCAGATCGTTGGTGCCGATGGCGAAGAAATCCGCCGACTGGGCCAGGGAATCGGCGGCCAGGGCAGCGCCCGGCACCTCGATCATCACCCCTACCGGCGGCAGGGGATCGGCGATGGGCAGGCCGCGCCGGGACAGCCGCCGGGCGGTCTTCTCCAGCTCCTTGCGCACCGCCCGGATCTCGCCCGGGGTGGTGATCATCGGCAGCAGGATGCGCAGGGGGCCGTAAACGCCCGCGCGCAGCATGGCGGCCAGCTGCGGGCGCAGCAGCTTGGGCTCCTTCAGGGACAGGCGGATGGCGCGCAGGCCGAGCGCCGGATTGGCCGCCTGGCCCAGGTGCTCGCCCAGGGAGGTGGCCAGCTTCTCGCCGCCGACGTCGAGGGTGCGCACCGTGACCGGGCGCCCGCCCATGGCCTTCACGATCTTGGCCAGGGCCTGGTACTGCTCCTCCTCGCCGGGCAGGTCGGCGCGGTTCATGTACATGAACTCGGTGCGCAGCAGGCCGATGCCCTCGGCCCCGGTCTGCACGGTCTGCTCGAGCTCGCGCGGCAGCTCCAGGTTGACCTGCAGGGTGACGCGCTGGCCGTCGCGGGTCTCGGCCGGCACGTCGCGCAGGCGGGCCAGCGCGCGCGCCTCGCGCGCCATGTCCTTGAGGCGCCGCTCGTAGCCGGCCAGGCGGCGGGCCGTCGGATTGACGATGACCAGGCCGTTGGTGCCATCGATAATGAGCTGGTCGCCGCTGCGCACCGTCGGCAGCAGGTCGGGCACGCCGACCACCGCCGGCAGGCCCAGCGAGCGCGCCATGATCGCCGTGTGGCCCTCGGCGCCGCCCAGCACGCAGGCGAAGCCGCCGATCTGCCGCGGATCCATCAGGGCCGTGTCGGCGGGCGAGATCTCCTCGGCGATGACGATGCTGCCTTTGTCCAGGCCGCCGAAGCCGTGGTAGGCCGCGTCGGTCAGGCAGCGCAGGATGCGGTGGCCGACCTCGCGCACGTCCTCGGCGCGGGCGCTGAGGTAGCTGTCCTCCATGGCCTCGAATTCCTGGGCGATGGCGGAGATCTCGGCCATGACCGCGGCCTCGGCGTTGCGCCGGTCGCTGTCGATGCGCCGCTCGATGCCGCCGACCAGGCGGCTGGAGTTCAGCATCTGCAGGTGCGCTTCCAGGAGATAGCCCAGTTCCTCGGCGGCCAGGCCGTGGATGCCCAGCGCTTTGGCCTTCAGCTTGCCGACCTGGCGCAGCGCCTTGTCGATGGCCTCGCCCAGGCGCGCCTTCTCGGCCTTCACACGGCCGGCGGGGATCTGGTACTCGGGAACCTGCAGGTCGCCGGCCTCGCGCACGTGCGCGGGCCCGATGGCCACGCCGGGGGCGACGCCCAGGCCTTCGAGTACCTGTTCCTCCCTGCGCTTCTTGCTCTTCTTATCCGTCTTCATCGAACTTGCCGGCAACCAGCTTCGCCAGCGCATCCAAAGCATTCTCGGCGCCGGGGCCCGACGCCTCCACGTCAATCTCGCAGCCCGGCCCGGCGGCGAGCATCATCAGGCCCATGATCGAGCATCCGGAGACCCGCGTGTCGCCCTTCACCACGGTGATCTGGGCATCGAAGCTCTCGGCCAGCTTCACGAACTTGGCGGCGGCGCGGGCGTGCAGGCCCTTCTGGTTGCAGATGGTCAGGCGCCGCTGCACGGCGCCCTGCACCCCTGCCTCCGCCGCCTCCAGGGCTGTCGGATCTTCCAGCTTTCCGGTCATTAACAGCCCTTTATTCCTTATCCGCGTCGAGCAGTTGCGAGGCCACGTTGATGTACTTGCGTCCGGCCAGCTGAGCCTGGGTGACCGCCTCGGCCAGGGTGGCGCTGCTGCGCAGCCCGGTCAGCTTGATCAGCATGGGCAGGTTGATGCCGGCGATGACCTCGACCTGGCCCTTGTCCAGCACCGAGATCGCCAGGTTGGAGGGCGTGCCGCCGAACATGTCGGTCAGCAGCACCACCCCATCGCCTTCGTCGGCCTTCTCCACCGCGTCGATGATGTCCTGGCGGCGCTGCTCCATGTCGTCTTCAGGCCCGATGCAGATCGCCGTCACGTTCTCCTGCGGCCCGACGACGTGCTCCAGAGCCTGGACGAACTCTACGGCGAGCCGCCCATGGGTTACCAAGACGAGACCGATCATCCCTAACTCCCTGCCCGCCAGTGTAAAACCCCGGCTTTCCGCCGGGGGCACGCTGGTCTTGCTTGTTCTCCGGCCATGATAAGGGCCCAATCGGGCCGCCGGGTCAACTCCCCCACCTGCAAGGCCAAGGCCCCGGCCCCGCCCTCACTCCAGGCTCACTGGGGCCTCATCCCGGGCTCACTGGAGCCTCACTGGGCCCCCGCCGTGCGCGCCGCTTCGCGCGCGATATCGCGGTGCGCCAGGTGAACCTGGCGGCCGTCGGCGCCCAGCCAGGCGGCCAGGCGCTCGGCCACGAAGACCGAGCGGTGGCGCCCGCCGGTGCAGCCCACGGCAATGGTCAGGTAGCTCTTCCCCTCGCGCTCGTAGCGCGGCAACAGTCCTTCCAGCATGGCCGTCAGCTGCGTGAAGAAGGGTGCGAAACCGGGATCGCGCTCCACGTAGGCGCCGACCGCGGCATCCTGGCCGCTCAACGGCTTCAGTTCCGGGTCGTAGTGGGGATTGGCCAGGAAGCGCACGTCGAAGACCAGGTCGGCCTCGCGCGGCAGGCCCTGGCGGAAGGAGAAGGAGGTGACGAAGACCGACATGCCCAGCGTGGCGTCCAGGCCGAAGCGGCCGAGCAGCTGCTGGCGGAAATCGGCCGGCGTCAGATAGGAAGAATCGATCATCAGGTCGGCGCGCTCGCGCAGGGGCGCCACCAGGCGCCGCTCCACCGTGATGCCGTCGGCCAGCGGGCGGCCCTGGGCCAGCGGATGGCGGCGCCGCGTCTCGGTAAAGCGCCGGCCCAGCACCTCATCCTCGCAGTCGACGAACAGCAGGGTGATGGCGAAGCGCGGATTGGCGGCCAGGCGGTCGAGCTGCTCCAGCACCGGGTCCACCGCGAAGTCACGGGTGCGGGTGTCGACACCGATGGCGATGGGGCGCTGCAGGTCGACCTCGTTCACCACCGCCTCGAGCAGGCTGAGCGGCAGGTTGTCGATGGCCTCGTAGCCCTCGTCCTCCAGCACCCGCAGCGCCGTCGAGCGGCCGGCCCCGGACATGCCGGTGACCAGCACCAGGCGCGTGCGGCCGTAAGGCGTGTCCGGCGTCGCTTCCGCTTGCGACGCCGTCTCTGTCAGGGAGTCGTCGTTCATCTTCCCACCAAGCCGGGGGGCCTGCCCCCTTGCGGCGCGCATTATAAGCGTCGCGGCGCGGCGCAAGGCAAGGCGCAGCTTCTCCGGCGCGGAAATCTGCGCCGGATCGAGATCGATGCGCTGGAGGCATACACCCGCAATGGTTTCGTGATCCTCCGGCGGCAGGCGCTCGATCTCAGCCGCCGGCTTCAGGTCGGCCACCAGGGCGACGGGAATGCCCTGGCGGTAGGGCTGCTCGACGATGCCCAGGCCGCGCACCTCCAGCTTGCCGGCGATGCTCTCCGGCGGCGCCGCCAGCAGGCGCCCCCCGCGAGGCTGCAGGCGGGTCTGGTCGTCGCTGACGAGAACGGCGCCACGGTCGATGAGGCGCAGCGCCAGGTCCGATTTGCCGGCCCCCGAGGGGCCGCGCAGCAGCACCGCCCAGGACCCCAGTTCGGGGTCGCTGACGGCCACGGCGGTGGCGTGGATCAACGCGGCGGTGGTCCCCTCTGCCATGCGCCCTGCCCCCCTCGCCGGCGCGGCTAGTCGGCGTCGGCCGGCAGGCGCACGACGAAGCAGGCGCCGCAGACCTCGCCGTCGGGGCCGCGGCGGTTTTCCGCCTTGATGGTGCCGCCGTGGGCCTCGACGATCTGCTTGGAGATGGAAAGGCCCAGGCCGGAATGGGTGCCGAACTTCTCCCCCGCCGGTCGCTCGGTATAGAAGCGCTGGAACACCGCCTCCAGCTTGCCCTCGGGAATGCCCGGGCCCTCGTCGGAGATCGACACCACCACCTCGCCGGCCTGGCGCTGCGCCGCGAGGCGGACCTCGCCGCCCGGCGGTGAGAAGGTGACGGCGTTGCTGATGAGGTTGCGGAAGACCTGTCCAAGGCGTCCCTCGATGCCGGGTACCGAGAGGTCCTGGTGGTCGAGCACATCGAGCACGAAGCGCGGCGCACCTTCCCGCTCGGTGGCTTCCTGCACGGCTACCAGGGCGCGCAGCAGATCGCCGAGGTCCACCGCTTCCGTCTCGGCGCGCGACAGTTCGGCATCCAGGCGCGAGGCGTCGGAGATGTCGCTGATCAGGCGGTCGAGGCGGTGCACGTCGTCGAGGATGATCGACATCAGCTTCTTCTGCTGCTCCGGGTCCTCCACGCGCGCGACGGTCTCCACCGCGCTGCGCAGGGAGGTCAGCGGATTCTTGATCTCGTGCGCCACGTCGGCGGCAAAGGCTTCGATGGCGTCGAGGCGCGCCCAGAGCGCTTCGGTCATGGTGCGCAACGCGTCGGATAGGTCGCCGATCTCGTCACCGCGCCGGGTGAAGTCGGGAATCTCGAACTGCCGTCCCTTGCCGGAGCGCACCTGGTCGGCGGCCTGGGCGAGGCGGCGGATCGGCCGCGCGATGGTGCCGGCCAGATAGAACGACAGGAGCACGGTGACGCCAAAGGCGACGCCGCAGACGATGAGGATGTCGCGCCGCCGGTCGTCCACCGCCGCGTCCACCACGGCGCCGTCCTTCGAGAGCATCAGCGCGCCCAGCACCTGGCGGTAGCGCTGCACCGGCACGGCGACGGAGAGCACCAGGCGGCCCTGGCGGTCGACGCGCACCATGCCGGGGCTCTGCCCGCCCAGGGCGCCCAGGACTTCCTCGTAGTCCAAGGCCTTCTGCACCCGCGCTTCCTGATAGAGGGGGAAGTTGTCCTTGCCCGGAATCCATTGGACGACGAGGTTCAGCAGGCGGCGCAGTATGCCGAGACCGCCTTCGCCCTGGGGCGGCAGGGCCTGGACCTGCACCTGCCCGCCGGGCCCGCCGAGCACGAAGCTGTCGGCCAGGATCTCGCCGGAGCGCGCGAAGATGCGTGCGCGCACGCCGGTATCGACCAGCAGCACGCGCATGAGATTGCGGGTCACCTCCGGCAGCAGGCGCTCGTCGCCGACCTGGGTGGCGACCACCGCCGTGGAGCCCAGCGACAGCGAGAAGGCGCGCCCCTGGATGCGCAGGGAGTCGATCTCGGCGGCGATGAGGCTGTCGCGGTACTGGTCGAGGTGCATGAGGCCCAGCACCGGGATCAGCAGGACCAGCACGTTGATGGTGAGGATGCGCCGCGTCAGCGGCGAACGCCAGCCGCGCGGCCGGCGCCGGGCCGGGCGCGGCGCGGCGCTGTCGCCGGAAGGCGCGGCAGTGGACGGCTTCTCCGCCGCACGCCCGGAGGCACCGCCGGTCTTGCCGTTCTGGCGCAGCAGCACGCGGCCGCTCTGGCTGTCGAGGCTCATCGTCTGACGGCCTTCAAATCAGACCCCTAGGCTTCCCGATAGCGATAGCCGACACCGTAAAGCGTCTCGATCTGCTGGAAGCTGTCGTCGACATCGCGGAACTTCTTGCGCAGCCGCTTGATGTGGCTGTCGATGGTGCGGTCGTCGACGTAGACGGACTCGCCGTAGGCGGCGTCCATCAGCTGGTCGCGGTTCTTGACGTGGCCGGGGCGCTGGGCCAGGGCCTTGAGGATCAGGAACTCGGTGACCGTGAGGTTGATGCGCTCGCCCTTCCAGGTGCAGAGGTGGCGCGCCGGGTCGAGGGTCAGCTCGCCGCGCACCAGGGGCGCCTCCGGCGCCTCGCCGGAGACCGTGCCGTCCTCGCCGCCCTTCTCGCGGCGCAGCAGCGCGCGGATGCGTTCGATCAGCAGGCGCTGGGAGAAGGGCTTGGTGATGTAGTCGTCGGCGCCCATGCGCAGGCCCAGCACCTCGTCGATCTCGTCGTCCTTGGAGGTCAGGAAGATGATCGGCAGGTTGGAGGACTTGCGCAGGTGGCCCAGCAGTTCCATGCCGTCCATGCGCGGCATCTTGATGTCCAGCACCGCCAGGTCGACCGGGCTGGAGGAAATGCCGCGCAGCGCCTCGGCGCCGTCGTTGTAGGTGCGCACCTTGAAGCCCTCGGCCTCCAGCGCGATGGAGACCGAAGTCAGGATGTTGCGGTCGTCGTCGACCAGGGCAATGGTGTCTTGCATGGGCCTAGACTTCTGGGAACCCCTCTCATTAGACCAGATCGCGGCGGAAAGTGCCCGCTTTCCGGGCGCCCGGCCGTCCTGCCCGGCATCGCCGGGCCACGTAAGCAGACCCCGGCCCCGGCGGCAAGCCGGCTGTGGACCGGGCGGCAAGCCGCCCGTCTCCCCCGCTCTCGCGCCCTGGCCGCCGGCTCGGCGCGAAGCCACGATGCGGGCAAGCCTGGCCAGCGACTGTGGCCTTTTTGCGGCATTTTCTGGATAGATGGGGATCCCTTCCCCTGCAGAAAAGGGCTGTGGAAACGGCTGGATTCCCAGGGTTTTCGGGAATCACGGGGATCCGCATTCCCGCCGGCGGCTCAGCCCACCCGATGGGCTTCCGCGCGGCTGTCCGGCACCCTGTCGGCCTCCTCGGCGAGCAGCCGCTCCGCCGGGAAGAAAACGCTGACCAGGGTGCCCTTGCCCGGCGCGCTCTCCAGCACGATGCGACCGCCGTGCAGTTCGACCAGCGACTTCACCAGGGGCAGGCCAAGGCCGGTGCCTTCGTAGCGGCGGTTGAGTTCGCTCTCGGCCTGCACGAAGGGTTCGAAGATGCGCTGGTGGTCTTTCTCGGCGATGCCGATGCCGCTGTCGCGCACCGCCAGCTCCAGCTCGTCTCCTGCGAGGCCCAGTTCCACCGTCACTTCGCCGCCAGGCTCGGTGAACTTCAGCGCGTTGGCCACCAGGTTCAGCAGTACCTGCTTGACGGCGCGTTCGTCACCCAGCAGCAGCGGCAGGCCGTCGGCGACCTGCAGCTGCAGGCCCAGTCCGCCGTTGCGCGCCTTCGCTTCCATGAGGTTGGTCGTGCGCAGCACCAGCGCGGCGGTGTCGATGGGGCTCTCGCTCAGCGCCGACTGGCCGGCCTCGACCCGCGAGAGGTCCAGGATGTCGTTGATGACGGCCAGCAGGTGCTCGCCGCTCTCGCGGATATGGCCGATGTACTCCTTGAATTTCTCCAGGTTGGTCGGGCCTGCGGCCTGGCGCTCCAGAAGCTGGGCGAAGCCGATGATGGCGTTCAAGGGAGTGCGCAGCTCGTGGCTCATGGTCGCCAGGAAGGCGGACTTGGCCTGGTTCGCCGCCTCGGCACCCTGTTTGGCTTTCATCAGCGCCATCTCGGCGACCTTGTCTTCGGTCACGTCCTGGGTGGTGCCGACCAGCTTGATGGGCACACCCTTGGAGTCGCGCAGCACCTCGGCCAGTTCGCTGACGTAGAGGATCGTGCCGTCGGGATGGACGACCCGGTGGTCCACGATATAGAGGTCCTGCTGCTCGGTCGCCTCCATGGCCCGCACCACCGCCGCCATGTCGTCGGGATGGACGCGGGCGAGGAAGGCTTCGTAGGAGGCTTCCACCTCACCGGGCTGGTAGCCGAGGATGCGGAACTCCTCGTCGGACCAGATCGAGGCGCCCTGGCGCAGGTCATTTTCCCAGCTGCCGACACGGGCGATGCGCTGGGCCTCCACCAGGCGGCTGCGGCTGGCCCGCAGCTCCGCTTCGGCGGCCTTGCGCACGATCATGCCGGCCAGGACGTCGGCAACCGCACGCAGGTGGTTGACCTCGGGCTCGTCGCGCTGGCGCCCGTCGGGCAGGTAGAGCAGCAGCACGCCCAGGGTCTCGCCGTTGGAGACGATGGGCACGGAGTAATGGCCGTGCGGCTTCATGCCGTCGTAGTGATTGTCGTGCCGCTCGTCCACATGGGCGGCGTGGACGATGGTCTGGCTGGCGGCGGCGCGACCGCAGAGGCAGTGGCCGTAAGGCACCTGGGCGCAGATCGATTGCAGGGCCGGGGCGAAGTTGCTCTGCACCGCCAGGCGCAGGCGCCCTTCCTCGGCCAGGAAGATGCCGCCGCGCGGCTCCACCGACAGCCAGGGTGCGGCGATGACGATGTCCAGGGCCTGGGCGAGCTGCTCTTCCAGGCGATCGTTGCCGAGAGAGATCTGCAGCAGCTGGTTCAGGGTCGCCAGGTGCTCGCGGCTCTGTTCGTGCCTCTCCTCGGCCTGCTTGGCCTTGCTGCGCTGCTGGCCGGCGGTGAGCAGCAGCAGGCCGACGGCACTGAACATGGCGAGCGACTGGGAGATCAGGTAGCCGAAGGGGGCGAACCAGTCGATCGGCCGCAGCCAGGGATAATCGAACTTGTGCAGCCCCCAGGCCAGCAGGGCCACGCCGACCAGCCGGCCCGCGGCCAGCGCCTCGTTCTGGCGGCTGCGCAGCAGGCAGTAACCGGCATAGGACAGCGCCGTGCCGGAGACGAAGTAGAGCGGAATGCTGCGCAGCATGAAGTCGTCGATGACGAAGGTGGTGAGCGCCGCCCATATCGCGGCGCCCGCGATCGCGTGGGTCAGGGTTATCACCCGGACCGCCCGGCCGACGAAACGCAGGGTGCCTGCCATCAGCAGCAGGGAGGCCGTGACCTGTAAAGACTCGGCGAGGAAGGTGTGGAAGACCGGATCGAGGTGGCCGCCCATGAGATAGCCGGCGAGGCGCAGCACCCAGAGCCCGAAGCCGGCGGTCCAGTAGCCGACGCCCGGGGGCGCGCCCGGCATGGCCCGCAGATAGGCCAGTGCCGCGAAGAGCACCGAGGCGCCAATCAGCGAGCCCCAAATCGTAGCCGAGACTGAAAATGCGATCATGAAAATCCCGGCACCAAGATTGGATCGGACGGAGGGCGCAGTTTCACTTCCCTGCGGAGTAGCATCATCATGGTTAAGGGCGAATTAAGGAATTGGCGCAGAAAAAGGCGCAACTGCCCCAAAACTCCGGCCCCTTCCCTGGCGCGCGGCAGCCGGGAAAGGCTTGCTGCCGCCGCGCCCCTTGACAGCGGCCGATATTTCAATAATTTTGGAAATATGGAAAAACAAGGCGTTCTTGGCGGTCTTGCCGCCCTGGCCCAGGAAACCCGGCTGGACATCTTCCGCCTGCTGGTGGCGCGCGGTCCCGCGGGGCTGGCAGCCGGGGACATCGGCGCCCGCCTGGGGCTGCCGGCGGCCACCCTGTCGTTTCACCTGAAGGAGCTGCGCCGGGCGGGGCTGGTCACCTGCCGGCGCGCCGGACGCTCCCTGATCTACGCGGCCGACTTCACCGCCATGCGCGGCCTGGTCGGCTACCTCACCGAGAACTGCTGCGGCGGCGGCTGCGAAGCCCCCGCGCCGGAAGACACCCAAGAGGAGAGCCTCGCATGAAGCGCCTGCACGTGCACATCAGCGTCGACGACCTGGACAAGTCCGTCGGTTTCTACTCCACCCTTTTCGGGACCTCGCCCAGCGTGCTGAAGGACGATTACGCCAAGTGGGCGCTGGACGATCCCCGGGTGAACTTCGCCATCTCCAAGCGTGCCCGCACCGCCGGCCTGGACCACCTGGGCATCCAGGTCGACGAAGCCGGGGAACTGGAAGAGGTCGCCGGGCGGCTGGCCGCCTCCGGCGCCGAATTGCTGGAGCAGAAGGACGCGGCCTGCTGCTACGCCCGCTCCGACAAGGCCTGGGTGAACGACCCCCAGGGCATCGCCTGGGAGACCTTCCATTCCCACGGCGAGATCACGGTCTACGGCGAGGACAGCCGCGAGGAGGCGGACTCCGCCTGTTGCGCGACCGTGCGCTGCGGCACCACGGCGGCCGAAGCGGCCGCCGAGACCGGCGATCCGGACAAGGCCTGCTGCGGCTGATCCTGCGCAAGAATGCTGCGCAGCATGGAATCCCATGTTGCGCAGCAAAATGTGTCTTATCCGAGACTTAGGGGCGGCGATCAGGTTTCCAGATCACGGAAGGCGCGGTGCAGCTTGGCCTCCGAGGAGGTCACGAAGGCTTCCATGTTGCGGATGCGCTGTTCCTGCTCGCGGTAGCGGTGGCGCAGGCGCGACAGGCTCTCGCTGGGCTTCACGCGCACCTGGCGCCAGAACTCCTTCTCCGCGTCCGACTCGTAGTGATACTCCGGCGCCTTGTTGATCAGCAGGGCGGCCAGCAAGTAGCAGACGAGGGTCGGCATGGTGAAGACGAACAGCGAGATCACCGCGAAGATGCGCACCATGAAGACGCTGACGCCGAAATAGTCGGCCAGGCCGGCGCAGACACCGAAGATCTTGCCCCGCCCGGTGTTGCGGTACAGGCGGCTCGGCCGCGGGCCACCGGGACCACAGCCCGGCCGGCCCTCGCCGTCGGGATGGGGGGCTTGGCCGCGGGGGCGACAGTGGCTGGGGCGCGGGCACATCATAGCTGCTTCCTCCAGTCGGTCACCTCGGCGTCGAGGATGCGTTCCAGCGCGTTGATGCGCTGCTCCATGCGCTCGGAGTTCTTCCACAGCTCCTCCAGGAGCTGCTCCTCGTCGCTCGACAGCGCCTTGGTCGCCTTCCAGCGCGTGGTGTAGTGGGCGATGATCCAGATGGGCGCCACCACGGCCAGGAAGATGATGCCCAATGCGTTGTAGTCCATGGATGCTTTTGCTCCTTGAGCGCCCTTGTCGCCGGCCTGCGCCGGCGCGGGCTAAGGCGTCCGGGCCTTACTCGCCCGTCTTGTCGGCGGCCTTGGCGCCGCCCTTTCCGGCGGCGACCTTCGCCTTCAGCGCCGCCAGCTCGTCCTCGATGGCGGACTCGGCGGCCAGTTCGGAGATCTCCTCGGCCAGCGACTTGCCGCGGCCAAGATCGTAGGCTTCCACCTCGCCCTCGGCCTCGTCCAGCTTCTTCTCCACCTGCTCGAAACGGGCGAAGGCCTCGTCGACGCGGCCGTCGTAGAGATTGCGGCGCACCTTGAGGCGCGAGGAGGCGGTCTCGTGGCGGGCGGTCAGCGCCTGCTGCTTGGCCTTGGCCTCGCGCAGCTTGCTCTCCAGCTTGGCGATGTCGGTCTCGCCCTGGGCCAGCATGGCCTCGAGTTCCTCCAGTTCCTCCTTCAGCAGCTCCGCCGCCTCGGCCAGCTTGGCTTTTTCCACCAGGGCGCCCTTGGCGAGGTCCTCGCGGCCCTTGGAGAGCGCCAGCTCGGCCTTCTCCTCCCAGTTCCGCTGCGCCTCCGCCAGGCGTCCCAGCTTGCGGGCGCTTTCCTTCTTCTCGGCGATGGTCTTGGCGGCGGTCGAGCGCACCTCCACCAGGGTGTCCTCCATTTCCTGGATCACCAGGCGGATGATCTTCTGCGGGTCTTCGGCCCGGTCGAGGATGGAGTTGAGGTTGGAATTGATGATGTCGGTGAGGCGGGAGAAGATGCCCATCGGTCTCGATCCTTCGTTTGTGCTCTCGGTTATCTCGGGGCCGCGGCGGCCGTCCACAAGGGGCCGCTGTAGCAGCCTGGGGTCAGGTCTTGCCAATCACCCCAGCAACGCGCCGATCAGCAGGCCGCCGGCAAACATCAGCCAGTGGTCGGCGGTGCGGCTCTTCAGGTAGCTGCGGGTGCGCTCGACCCAGCGGTCGAAGTTCCGGCAGTTCCCGGCATCGCGCCCGGAGTCAAAACTGTCTGTCGTATCGTTCCAGCGGCTCATCGGCTCTCGGTCTCTCTGTCTCGTGGCTTGAGGCCCCAGCAAGCTGGCGCCTTTCACCAGGCTTAATGGCAAGCCGCGTGCCAACCCGGGCCGAAACCTTCAACTTATTGATTTTACTTGGTTCTCTGCCGCCGAGTGCCGTACGAGATATTTCATAGGGATGATTGAAATTCCCTATTTCTAGTGTTTTTCACCATTTCATAGCTATATTCACACTATGGCCGCGACCGATCTTCCGCCCCTGCTCGGCGAATCCCCTGCCTTCATGACGCTGGCCGAGCAGATCTCCCGTGTGGCGCCGCTCGACCGTCCGGTCCTGGTGATCGGCGAGCGCGGCACCGGTAAGGAGCTGGTGGCCGCGCGCCTGCACTTCCTGTCGCGGCGCTGGGACGGGCCCTTCGTGAAGCTGAACTGCGCGGCCCTGGCCGAGAGCCTGTTGGAGACCGAGCTGTTCGGCCACGAGGCCGGCGCCTTCACCGGCGCGGTGAAGCGGCGCAGCGGGCGCTTCGAGATCGCCGACAGCGGCAGCCTGTTCCTGGACGAGATCGCCTCTTCCAGCCCCGCGGTTCAGGAAAAGCTGCTGCGCGCCATCGAGTACGGCGCCTTCGAGCGGGTCGGCGGCAACGCCACCCTGGAGGTCGACGTGCGGGTCATCGGCGCCACCAACGAGGACCTGCCGGCCGCCGCCGCCGCCGGCCGCTTCCGCGCCGACCTGCTGGACCGCCTGGCCTTCGAGGTCATCACCCTGCCGCCCTTACGCGCGCGTCCGGAAGACATCCCCCTGCTGGCCCGCCATTTCGGGCGCGAGATGGCCAAGGAGCTGGACTGGCCGCAGTTCCCCGGCTTCTCCGAGGCGGCGATGGAGCGCCTGCTGGCCCACGACTGGCCGGGCAACGTGCGCGAGCTGATGAACGTGGTCGAGCGCGTGGTCGCCCTCACACCGTCGGGTGGCGTCGCCGATTTTCCCGACATTCGGATGAGGGCACCCCGGCAGCGACTGGCCGCGCTGATCCCCGAACGACCTTCGGCGTCCCTGCGCGAGATGGTCAGCGAGTTCGAGAAGCGGGTCATCGCTCAGAACCTGGAGCGACACGGAGGCAACCGCAGCCGGGCGGCCCGGGAGCTGGGCATCACCCGACAGGGCCTGAGCGTCAAGATCAAGAAGTACGGTCTCTGACCACACGTCCCGAAAAACGACGAAAAATTGCCCTGATCCTGACCGCATGCCTATCAACGTAGGGTGCGATCGGGGCACGGAACGCGGAGCCTTCGCAGGCGAAAGAACCGGAGAGTCGGACCGCCGATCTGGCGTCGACTGCCGTCGGCCCGGACCGTGGGCAGGCTGGTGGTGCGGGGCGCTCGGGCGGTGCTGCCGCTGGTGATCGCCGGGGTCACCGCGACCGCTGTCGCCGGTGGCGGCTACTACGGCTACCACTGGCTCACCGAGTCCCAGGAGTTCGCGGTCAGCGAGATCGAAATCAGCGGCAACCAGCGGCTGACCGAGAAGCAGATTCTGACCGGTCTCGGGCTTTCGCCCGGGGACAACATCTTCAGCCTCGGGCTGCCGAGACTGGAGCGCGCACTCGAGGCCGAGCCGTGGGTGGCCGATGCGCGGGTGAGCCGACGGCTGCCGGACACGCTGATCATCGAGGTCCGCGAGGAGGAACCAGCCGCCCTGGTGGAGCTCGGCGGCCTCTACCTGACCGACGCCACCGGCCGCGTCTTCAAGCGAGCCGACACCACCCGCGGCGAGGGTGTGGGACTGCCGATCGTCACCGGAATCTCCCGCGAAACCTACCTGGACAATCCGGCACTGGCACAGGCCACAGTCGTCGAGGCCCTCGACGCCCTCGCCCTGTACCGCGCGGAGCCCGGTCGGCCGGAGGTCTCCGAGGTCCACCTGGATGCCCGGCGAGGCATCGTGTTTCACACCTACCAGGGCGCGGTAGCGATCCGCGTAGGCGCCGGCGACGCCGAGCACCT
>JBNKHC010000310.1:0-5413 GCA_050290145.1 Kiloniellaceae bacterium
CGGAGGTTCCGGACATCGCCACGCTACGCACGAAGAAGGTCATCGCACGGCAGGACGTGCCCTACACGATCGACGACATGGCCGACGATGCGCTGAAACTGCTGCAGGATGGCAAGCCGGCCCGCATGCTTGAGGTTCCCAAGGAGGAACGCGCCCGCTTCCGCCGCTTGCAGCTGCTGACCTCGAAGCCGGTTCTCTATATCTGCAATGTGGAAGAGGACAAGGCCGCCACCGGCAATGCGCTCTCCCGGAAGGTTGCTGAAATGGCCGCCAGCCAGGGGGCGGGCAGCGTGCATATCTCAGCCGCCATCGAATCCGAAGTGGCGCAGCTGGAGGATGAAGAGGAGCGGGCGGAGTTCCTGGCCGAGCTCGGCCTGGAGGAAACCGGCCTTGCCCGCGTGATCCGCGCCGGTTATGAGCTGCTCGACCAGATCACCTTCTTCACAGTTGGGCCCAAGGAAGCGCGCGCCTGGAACGTGCATCTGGGCGCCAAGGCGCCGCAGGCCGCCGGCGTCATTCATACGGATTTTGAACGGGGCTTCATCGCGGCGGAAACCGCCTCCTTTGATGATTACGAACAGGCGGGCAGCGAAGCGGCGCTGAAGGAAACAGGCAAGCTGCGCCTGGAAGGCCGTGAATACCTGGTCAAGGACGGCGACGTCTTCCACTTCCGTTTCAACGTTTGATCTCAGTCCTCCAGCCGCTCCATCCAGGCCAGCATGGCCCGGTCGTCGGGATGGGGGGAGGATTGCATCGCGGATTTCAGGCTCTGCTGTGCAGGGCCTGATTTATTTTGCGACAGTTTGAATTTGCCCTGCCAATCGGTGATTTCCATCTCGAAGCCGACAATGCCGCGCATCATGTTGCCGAGGGATTTGTCTGCCAATAGGTCCGGTGACCAGGGGCTGGGCATGTCCGCCTCATATTGAGCGGAAAGCCTCTCCAGGACGGAGCGCAGTTCATCCGCATCCTCCATGATCCGGACCGTGCCCCGGACATGGACGGTGATATAATTCCAGGTCGGCACATAGCTCTCGTCCTCATACCAGCGCGGCGAGACATAGCCGTGGGGCCCGTGGAAGATGGCGGTCGACAGGTTCTCCGCCAGATCCTTCCAATGGGAATTGACGCGCGCCATATGCCCGATCAGGCGGTCCGGCCCGTCCAGCAGAAGCGGCAGATGGGTGATGGCAAGCGGTTCCTTCATGCGGCCGGTGGCGGTCACCAGGGTGGCAAAGCCATGATCGCGGATCACCTCACGCAGGATATCGCGGTCGCTTTCATTGAAATGTTTTGGAATATACATGGAACCGGCCCCTTGAAAGAATTGGCCTTGAGCATAAGGCGGAATTCCAGGATCGGGCAGATCCAATCATGGACGGTTTGCAATGAGAATGGACTGGGAGGGAATGTGATCCGCCGGAACCGGCGGAGGATTGACGGAAAGGATGCCGGATCGCCCTGAGGCGCATCCATGGCCTAAGGGCAGCCCGCCGTCAGGAGGGGGTCGACATCACCTGTTGGGCGCTGCCTTCCAGGCCCGATTGCAGCGGCCCGCCCCTGGCAACCAGGTGAAGCGATCCCACCACGAAGAGGGACAATAGCAGGGAGAGTGTGAAATATCTGATGACCATGGGTCTGTTCCGTCCTTTCCGTCATCCGCTCTGCCGGTGACAATTATGAGTATAGGACGCAATGGTTAGCACTCTCTTAATGCAAGGGGATAATTTAAGCTGGATTCAACCGGTGATGGTTTTCGCACTTGCCGGCAAAAGAAAAAGGCAGTGCGGTTGCACTGCCTTTTCCAATCGCATTGGCGTTGGGGTGGCTCTGCTCAGCCCTGCCGCTCGATCATCAGTTTCTTGATCTCCGCGATCGCCTTGGCCGGGTTGAGGCCTTTCGGGCAGGTGTTGGAGCAGTTCATGATGGTGTGGCAGCGGTAGAGCCGGAACGGGTCTTCCAGATTGTCCAGGCGCTCGCCGGTATATTCGTCGCGGCTGTCCGCGATCCAGCGATAGGCCTGCAGCAGGATGGCCGGGCCCAGATAGCGATCGCCGTTCCACCAATAGCTGGGGCAGGAGGTGGAGCAGCTGAAGCAGAGGATGCATTCATAAAGCCCGTCGAGCTTTTTGCGTTCCTCTGGCGACTGCAGCCGTTCCTGGTCCGGCGGCGGCGGGCTCTGGGTCTTGATCCAGGGCTCGATGGAGGCCAGCTGGGCATAGGCGCGGTTCAGATCCGGCACCAGATCCTTGACCACTTCCATATGCGGCAGCGGGTTGATCACCACATCGCCATTCATGTCGTCGATATATTTGGTGCAGGCCAGCGTGTTGGTGCCACCCTTCTTATCGCCGATATTCATGGCGCAGGACCCGCAGATCCCCTCGCGGCAGGAGCGCCGGAAGGTCAGCGTCGGGTCGATCTCGTTCTTGATCTTGATCAGCGCGTCGAGAACCATCGGCCCGCAGCTGTCGATATCGACCTCGAAGGTGTCGATGCGCGGGTTCTCACCGTCGTCCGGGTTCCAGCGGTAGACCCGGAAGGTCTTGGTGTTCTTGGCGGCTTCCGGCTTGGGCCAGGAGGTGCCGGCGCCGATCTTGGAATTGGCGGGAAGGGCGAACTCGACCATCGGATTCTTTCTCTCGCGGGCTCTATTCAGTACACCCGCGCCTTGGGCGGGAAGGTCTGCACTTCGTTGGTCAGGGTGTTGAGGTGGACCGGCCGGTCACCGAAGGTGACCTTGCCGTCCTCGCCGCACCACACCAGGGTGTGCTTCATCCAGTTCACGTCGTCGCGGTCCGGGTAGTCCTCGCGGGCGTGGGCGCCGCGGCTTTCCAGCCGGTTGCCCGCCGACTCCATGGTGACCTTGGCCTGGAACATCAGGTTGTCGAGCTCCAGGGTCTCGACCAGGTCGGAGTTCCAGATCAGGGTGCGGTCGTTGACCTTCAGTTCGGGACGTTTGGCCCAGGCGGCCGTCAGCTTCTCGGCGCCCTCGGCCAGCGACTCACCGGTTCGGAACACGGCGGCGTGGTCCTGCATGGCGCGCTGCATCTCGTCGCGCAGCGCCGCGGTGGGCACCTCGCCGTCGGCGTGGCGCAGGCGGTCGAAGCGGTCCAGGGCCTCGTCGCCGGCGCCGGTCTGCAGCGGCGCCTGTTTTTCGCCGGGGGTCAGGATCTCGGCGCAGCGCCTGGCGGCGGAGCGGCCGAAGACCACCAGATCCAGCAACGAGTTGGAGCCCAGGCGGTTGGCGCCGTGCACCGACACGCAGGCCGCCTCGCCGATGGCCATGAGGCCCGGCACCACGGCGTTGGGGTCGCCGTCCTTCAGGGTCACCGCCTCGCCGGTGTAGAGCGCGGGGATGCCGCCCATGTTGTAGTGGCAGGTCGGCAGGACGGGGATCGGTTCCTTGGTCACGTCGACGCCGGCGAAGATGCGCGCCGATTCCGAGATGCCCGGCAGGCGCTGGTGCAGCAGCTCCGGCGCCAGATGCTCCAGGTGCAGGTGGATGTGATCCTTTTGCGCGCCCACGCCGCGACCGTCGCGGATCTCCATGGTCATGGCGCGCGAGACCACGTCGCGGCTGGCCAGGTCCTTGGCCGAGGGGGCGTAGCGTTCCATGAAGCGCTCACCCTCGGAGTTGGTCAGGTAGCCGCCCTCGCCGCGCGCACCCTCGGTGATCAGGCAGCCGGCGCCATAGATCCCCGTCGGGTGGAACTGCACGAACTCCATGTCCTGCAGCGGCAGGCCGGCGCGCAGCACCATGGCGTTGCCGTCGCCGGTCTGGGTGTGGGCGCCGGTGCAGGAGAAGTAGATGCGCCCGTAGCCGCCCGTCGCGATGATCACCATCTGCGCGCGGAAGCGGTGTATGGTGCCGTCGTCCAGGTTCCAGGCCATGACGCCGCGGCAGACGCCGTCTTCCATGATCAGGTCGAGGGCGAAGTACTCGATGTAGAATTCGGCGTGCTGGCGCAGGGACTGCTGGTAGAGCGTGTGCAGCATGGCGTGGCCGGTGCGGTCGGCCGCCGCGCAGGTGCGCTGGGCGATGCCCTCGCCGAAGTGGGTGGTCATGCCGCCGAAGGGGCGCTGATAGATCTTGCCGTCCTCGGTGCGGCTGAACGGCATGCCGTAGTGTTCCAGTTCCAGGATCGCCGGCACCGCCTCGCGCACCATGTATTCGATGGCGTCCTGGTCACCCAGCCAGTCGGAGCCCTTCACCGTGTCGTACATGTGCCAGCGCCAGTCGTCCTCGCCCATGTTGCCGAGCGAGGCGGAGACGCCGCCCTGCGCCGCCACGGTGTGACTGCGCGTCGGGAAGACCTTGGAGATACAGGCGGTCTTCAGGCCGGCCTCGGCCAGGCCCAGGGTCGCGCGCAGACCGGCGCCGCCGGCGCCCACCACCACCACGTCGTAGGTGTGATCGATTACCTCGTAGGACTTGGTCATGATCGGATCTCGATTTTGGGCCTTAGGCGCGGGTGAAGAGCAGGGTCAGGACCGAGAGCACGGCCGAAAGGCTGAGCACAATGGTCAGCGCCTTGACGAAGAGCAGCAGGGCGATCTTCGCGCCCTCTGTGTGGACGTAGTCCTCGATGACCACCTGCAGGCCCAGCGCCGTGTGATAGAACGTCACGACGATCAGCAGGATCAGCAGGCCGGCGACCACCGGCGAGCCGATCCAGGCCGCCACCGCCGCCTGCTCGGCGCCGATCAGGCTGATCACCGCGCCGACGAACCAGACGGTCAGCGGAATGAGAGCCAGCGCGGTGAGGCGCTGCGCCCACCAGTGGCCGGTGCCGTCCTTGGCCGAGCCGAGGCCGCGCACGCGGCCGAGCGGAGAACGCAGGTTGGGCTGCTGGTCCATCGGCTCAGGCCCCCCCCATCATGGCGTAGCCCAGCGCCCAGGTCGCCAGGGTCAGCACGACCGAGGCGCCGACCACCATCCAGCCGCTGCGCGTCGCCGCCTCGATCTCGAAGCCGTAGCCGGCGTCCCAGATCAGGTGACGGATGCCGTTGCAGAGGTGATAGAAGAGCGCAAAGCTCCAGCCGAAGAGCAGCAGCCGCCCGAAGAAGGAGCCGATCAGCCCCTGGGCGGTGTCGAAGGCTTCCGGCCCGGAAGCCGCGGCCACCAGCCAGTAGGTCAGCAGCAGGGTGCCAAAGGCGAGCACGACGCCGGTCAGCCGGTGCAGGATCGAAAGTGTCGAAGTGATCTGCGGGCGGTAGACCTGCAGATGCGGCGAAAGGGGCCGATTGGACGAGATCATGCGCTAGCTGCCTTCGGGCTTGATGCCTGTTTCTTCTGCCGGACTGTTTGAGGTTCCGCGTCGAACAGACGCAGTCTAGAGGGGAACGCTCAACAGCGACTTAGTTTTATCGTTGGCGTGTGATTTAGACCGCAGCGCAACATAAGTCAACG
>JBNKHC010000311.1:0-6971 GCA_050290145.1 Kiloniellaceae bacterium
CAACGACGTCCTCTACGGCGAGGGCGGCGACGACACCATCTTCGGCGACTCCGACAACACCTCGCCGGACGGCAACGACACCATCTACGGCGGGGCCGGCAACGACCTGATCGACGGCGACGACAACGCCGGAGACATCGGCGGGGACGACCTGATCTATGGCGGCTCCGGCGACGACACGATCCATGGCAACGAGGGCGACGACACCATCGAGGGCGGCAGCGGCGACGACCGCTTCGTCTACGACTTCGAATCCGACACCGGCGGCGGCGACAACGCCGGCAGCGGCAACGACACCATCCTCGACGTAACGCTGGATCTCAACGACGTGCTGGAGCTTGTCGACAGCGACGGCGTGGTCGACGAGTTCGCCGACCTGAACGACAGCATGGTGGCCGACGACGGCACCGATGTCACCATCACCTTCGACAACGGCGATGTCCTGACGCTTGCCGGCATTGGCGACGGCACCATCGACACCTGGTCTGAGCTGGACGGCACCATCAACCTGGACTTCGGGTGAAGACCCCAGGGCGCAGCGAGCCGCTGACGGGATGACGGAAGGAAAAGTGAGCGACCCGATCCAGGATCTCCGTGACAGCCTCGTTCCACACGATGAGTGGGCCACCTTTGTTGTCCTCAAGCGGGTTTTCACGCGGGAGCAGTGCGCCGGGATCGTGGCCCTTGGGGGAGAGACGAAACGCGCCACGATCGACGGTGGGCGGCGCGTACCGCAGCGGCGGAACAGCCGCGTCTCGTGGATCGCTCAAAGCGAGGAATCGCGCTGGCTTTTCGAATACCTTGGCGATCGGTTGGACTCGGTCAACGACCGCTTCTTCCATTTGACTCTGGCCGGTTTTACCGAGCCGTTACAGCTCGCGGCGTACGGCCCCGAAGAGCACTACGGCTGGCACCTCGACATGGGCCGCGGGGAGCATCGGATCCGCAAGCTGAGTTTCGTCGTTCAACTCAGCGATCCGCGGGACTACGACGGCGGCGTTTTCCAGATCACGACCGATGGCAGTCAAACCGCCATGCCGCAGGACCAGGGTTCAGTCATTGCATTTCCGGCCTATGTCATGCACCGGGTGACACCGGTGACGCGCGGCCTGCGCCGGTCCCTGGTCGGCTGGATTGGCGGCCCGCCCTTTGTCTGAGACAAGGCACAAGCTCCAGGACATAATGCCTGTGCGTCCGTAGTCTATCGCAGGGCGCTCTCGCGGGAACTTGGATCAATCTTCCACGATTCTACGAGCACGGAAGTGGTCGCAGGTGGAGCCCGCGGGTCACGAAATCAAGGAAACGGAGAGTCCAACCTCTGCGGGCGTCCAGCTCATCCGGGCCGGGACCGTGGGCAAGACTAAGGTTGTCGTCTTTTGCGCTCAAAGCGACTGTAAATGGCCGCCGCCACCGCCCCGAGGAGGCCCTGGTGCCAGCACGACCAACAGCCACCACTGGGCTAATACAACCATGAGCGCTGATCGGTTCTCAGCAAGATGCTTCATCACTGACTGCTCGTCGACAAAATCGAGGGCAATCAGAGGCGCTAGGGTTGACCTTACCCCCTTAACCAGATCCGGCTGTTGGGTTAGAGAATCGAGGCAGCTGGATCCTTCCAAAGGAGGGGTAAAGAGATGGCGAGGAAGCGGTTTTCTGCAGAGCAGATAATCAATCATCTACACACAGGCACCGCTGAGGGCGCCGAGGAGCGCGATTAATCCTACGATACCCGCCTCGGTAGGTCAAAGCTGCCACGGCGATGCTCGGCGGCTCTAAATGGCGTAGCCGATCCAGTCTGCGATTGCTCTGGGTGGCCAAGATCAAAGCATCGACGTCCGCTTCCATGCTTTTGGCGTCCGCTTTGGGGTCGCATGCAGATGTGTCGCCTGTAGCGGCGTCAGGTCAGCTTCTGACCCGATGCGGTCTTCCGGCCGAGAGCTCGGGTCAACGGACTGGTGTCTAATCTGCAGTCCGACCCGGCAGGCGATCTAAACGCCCCCGATAGAGATTGCGGAGAGGTTTTCAGCTCTTTCGGCTGCTGCATTGCTCTCTGCAATCCGCGCGCGGCAGCGAATCCTGTTCATCATCTGCTTTCTGAAAAGGTCGTCATTTTGAGGTGCGGATTGGCAGGCTAATTCCTAGCCCCCTGCAGAGCGCGGCGAGGTCTCCAGCAGCGCCGCGATGAACTCTGAGAAAAGTTCACCCTGGGACCCTATGCGCAGTTTCGAATAGATGTTGCGGCGGTGGATCCGCACTGTGCCGGAAGCAATCCCGAGCATCTTCCCGATGGCTTCCGCGGAATGGCCCCGTAGCGTGTGCTCAACCACCTGGCGTTCCCTTGGGGTCAACATGCCCTGGCCGATGCCATAGAAGGCCTGCTCGATGCGCTCCTCGTTGACCGGCGAAATATCCGTCTCGGCGAGGGCGAGCTCGCACCAGTTCTGCCGGCAGGCCGCATCCATGATCGGCCAAACAGCTTTCAAAGCCCGTATCTCGGCATTGGTGAAGCGCTTCTCCTTGCGCATCAGCGACACGACGATATTGAGGTTCTTGTTAATGTCGATGAGGTAGCCAACTTCCTCGGCAAGACCGGTCTGGGCGTAATAGTTGCGGAAATACTCGCCTTGATAGAACCGGTCCGGGGCAATCTCTTTCAGTCTCCAGAGCCCGGGTTCAGACAGGTCGGTGCTGGCGAGAAAGAAGGGGTCGAGCAGGTAGGGACCTTCCAGGTACTCCTCAACATGCAGACGCCGCCTATCGGCCGGGAAGTCGTCGTAAAGAGCCAGGGGTCGGGCAGAGCCGACATAACCGAACATGACGGTGTAGTCGAATTCCACGATCTGGCGCAGCCCCTGCGAGAGTGTTGCGGGAAACTGCGCGGTCCCGATCGTCTCCACGATTCGCCCCGCTTCTTTGTTCCAGTCGAAGCGCATGTGCCTTCCCGTCAGATCCAGTTATGCCAATCGGCCTATTACAAAGAGCATATTTACAATAATGTGGATTGCTGCTCGACTTGGGCCTCTCAATCAATATGATCCAAATCGGCTCTCTTGTCATCTATAGCGGCTAAACCAGAGTATACCGACGCGGGCCAGACTCCGCAGAAGCCGGCGATTGCCGAGTTGCGGGGCGTGTCCAAGCACTTTGGTGACGTGATCGCAGCGCAGGACCTCAACTTGAGCATCGCACCGGGCGAGTTCCTTTCGTTCCTCGGTCCCTCCGGCTGCGGAAAGACGACGGCGCTGAGGATGTTGGCGGGATTCGAAAAGCCGACAAGCGGTGCGGTCCTGATCGACGGGCAGCAAGTCAATCAACTCGAACCCTACCGCCGGCCGGTGAATATGGTGTTCCAGAGCTACGCCCTGTTCCCGCATCTGACAGTCGGCCAGAACATCAGTTACGGGCTGCGGCAGAGACGGCCGCGCATCAGCCGTAACGTGATTGCCGAGCGGGTCGGGCGCACGCTTGAGATCGTCCGCCTGACTGGCTTCGAAGATCGCCGCATCTGGGAAATGTCAGGGGGACAGCAGCAACGCGTGGCACTTGCCCGCGCGATCGTGAACGAACCAAAACTCCTGCTTCTGGACGAGCCCCTGGCAGCACTCGACCGCAAGCTGAGAAAGGAAATGCAGATCGAACTGCAGGACCTGCAGCGCGAGCTCGGGATCACTTTTGTTCTGGTGACGCATGACCAGGAAGAGGCGCTGTCCCTTAGTGACCGAATCTGTGTAATGAAAGCCGGCCGTATTGTTCAGACGGGGACGCCGCAAGAGCTGTATGACAATCCCGAAACGCGCTATGTCGCCGACTTTGTCGGCACCTCGAACTTTTTTGACGGTGAGATTGCCACAGACGGGTCAGGCCGCGCGCGCATCGTCCTGTGTGATGGGCTGAGCTTTGAAGGCCGCGCGGGGGAGGGGCTTGCGTCGCAACGCAACGGTTGCTTCAGCATCCGCCCCGAGCAGATAAGGCTGAGCCGGGAAGCTGTCTCCGGCGGCCTTGAAGTCGTTGTGCAGAACCGGATCTTCCTAGGTGAGCACACAGAGTACCTAGTGCAGCATTCGGCGCTGGGTAACATCATCGTCCTCGCTCCGAGGCAAGCAGAATTTGGAGCGCGGGTCTTTGGCAAAGGCGATCGGGCCTGGGTCAGCTGGAACAGCGAGTCAGCGCTGATCCTGAAAAACGACTGAGGCGCTGTAAACCATCCTACAGGGAGAAAAAAGATGAAAGATAGGGACTACATCCCGAAGCGGAAATTCATGGAAGAACTGCGACGCTACCAGCAGGGCTCAGTTAGCCGCCGACACTTCCTGGGCGTCACGGGGCTTGGCACGGCGGCGGCCGTTCTGGGCGCAGCGGTTCCCGGGCTGCGGTCGCAGCCGGCACAGGCGGCCGGCGACATCGGCGACCGGGTAGTGCTGGCGACCTGGCCGAACTACCACGATCCGGAGAACTTCGAGATCTTCACCGACCAGCTCGGCGCATTCGTCCAGGTCAACGTCTTCGGCTCGAATGAGGAGATGCTGGCCAAGCTTCAGGCTGGTGGCAGCGGGTGGGACGTCTTCGTGCCCACTAACTACACGATCACCACTTACGTGTCTGAGGACCTGATCGAGCCGCTCGATGTTTCGAAGCTGCCGAATTACGACGCCAGCGCCTTCGATCCACGCTTCTCGGATGCGGGCACCGTCGATGGCGTGCTTTACGCCGTGCCGAAGAACTGGGGCACCACCGGCTACGCAGTGAACACCTCGCATGACGGCGGCCGGCCGCTGACGACGTGGAAGGACTTCTGGGACCGGACGATGGACGATTTCTCCGGCCGGACCATGGTGCATGACTACCAGCTGACAACCATTGGCAACGCACTGAAGTATTTCGGCTATTCTTTCAACTCGGTGGACCCGAAGGAGCTTGCGGATGCCGAGCGGCTGCTGCTTGATGTCAAGCCGCACCTCTTCGCGATCTCGTCGGACTATCAGCCGGCGATGCGCAGTGGCGATGCTTGGCTGACCATGTGCTGGACCGGCGACGGCAAGCAGCTCAACTCGGACATTCCCGAAATAGCCTATGTTCTCGGCAAAGAAGGCGGTGAGATCTGGAGCGACTACTACGCTATCCCGAAAGGTGCGCCGCATCGCGAGGCGGCCTATGCCCTGATCAACTTCATGCTCGATCCGGAGGTCAACGCTCGCGAAGTTCTGGCGCACGGCTATCCTGTGGCTGACAGCCGGACCAACGCGCTGCTGCCGAAGGAAATCCTCGAGGATCCAATTCTGTACCCTGCGCAGGAGCTTCTTGACGCGCTCGAGTTCGGCGCCGCGGCGACATTGACCGATCCCAACCGGGCGGAGTTGCTGGCCCGGTTCAAGTCGGCTTAACACAGGCCGGGGGCGGCGAACGATGACGCAACGCGAGCGCAACTGGCTGCTCGTCGCCCCCGCAGGGGGGTGGTTCCTGGTGATGCTGGTGCTTCCCCTCTGCGTCGTCTTTGTCTTCAGCCTCGGCGAACGAGGGCCGGCCGGGGGCTACGTGCCGGCCTTGACGCTTGAACAATACGCTAATCTCCCGGCCCGGCTGACAGCGTTCAAGAACACAATGATCCTGGCGCCGCTGGGCACCCTGGCGGCGATGCTGATTGCCTATCCTGTGGCCTATCAACTGGCGGTGCGCACCGATCCAAGATGGAAAACCATTCTGCTGGTCCTGGTGATCGTGCCGTTCTGGACCAGCATTCTGATACGCAGCTACGCCTGGATATATATCCTCGGCGGTCGCGGTGTGCCGGCGCTGCTCGAAATTGTCGGGATCGACGATGTTCGGCTGATCTACACGCCTTTGGCGGTGCTCATTGGCATCGTCTACGGCTACCTGCCACTTATGGTCTTTCCGATCTATGTCAGCCTCGACCGGCTCGACAAGCGCCTCATCGAGGCCTCCTCGGATCTGGGCGCCTGGCCGCTTGCCACCTTCTTCCAGGTCACCTTGCCTCTCTCGATTTCCGGTATCGCCACCGGCTGTATGCTGGTCTTCATCCTGCTGATGGGCGAGTTCCTGATCCCTGCGCTACTGGGTGGCGGCAAGGTATTCTTCGTGGGCAACGCGCTCGTCGACCTCTTCCTGCAATCGCGTAATTGGGCCTATGGCTCCGCCGTGGCAGTCACCTTGATCGTCATTATGTTGGTTACCGTGACACTTTACATGCGGCTGATCGCGCGACTCCACAAACGGCGCGAAGACGTCTCGATCATGTGAGGCGCGGCCATGCGGATTTATACGACCTGCGTCTATATTTTTCTCTACACGCCGATCGCCATCATCGCGTTGTTCAGCTTCAACGCGGGAAGGCACGCCAGCCAGCTGGAAGGCTTCTCCATCAAATGGTACGGGAGGGCGCTGAGCAACCCCTTCATGATGGACGCGCTGGAAAACAGCCTCCTGATAGCTTTTGTTTCGGCGAGCCTGGCCAGCATACTCGGCACTCTGGCAGCGGTCGGGCTGCAGGGCATGCGCGGGCCGGTGCGAGTGATCTTCGACGCGATCATCTACATCGCGGTGATGATTCCAGGCATCGTCATTGGCATCGCTACCCTGATCGCTCTGGTTACGCTGTTCGACCAGATCAATCCCTGGATTGCGTCAATCTGGCCCGGGGCCAGCGCGCCCCTAGCGCTCTCGATGGGAGTTGGCTCGGTGATCGCCGCCCACACGATGTTCACTATGGCGTTGGTCGTGATCATCATTCGTACACGACTATCGAGCCTGGAGCAGGCGCTGACAGAGGCATCGGCGGATCTCTACGCCACGCCCTTCGGCACCTTCCGCCAGGTAACCCTACCGCTGATTGCGCCCGCGATTCTGGCCGGATTTCTTTTGAGCTTCACTTTCAGTTTCGACGATTTCATCATTGCTTTCTTCGTCGCCGGCTCTGAGACGACGCTTCCGATCTACGTGTTTTCCTCGATCCGGCG
>JBNKHC010000312.1:0-10685 GCA_050290145.1 Kiloniellaceae bacterium
CGGGAATCGGTCTTCGACCGTATGCGCTCGGAGCGTGAGCGCGAGGCGGCGGAGTTCCGCGCCCAGGGCTTCGAGCAGTCCGAGCGCATCAAGGCCGCGGCCGACCGCGAGGCCACGGTGATCCGCGCCGAGGCCAAGCGCCAGTCGGAGATCCTGCGCGGCCAGGGCGAGGGGCGGCGGACCGAGATCCTGAATAACGCCTACGGCCAGGATCCCGATTTCTTCAACTTCTACCGCTCCATGCAGGCCTACAGCGCCTCGCTGGGCGCCGACAGCACCTATTTGGTCCTGTCGCCGGACAGCGAGTTCTTCAGCTTCTTCAATCAGGCCCAAGAGGGTGCCCGCAACTAGCCGGCCACCCCGGAAGGTTCGGGAGGCGCCGCGGCGCCTCCCCGCCGGCCGCCCGGCCTCCAGCCGGCGCCCGCTATGACCGATTTTCTTACGGCGCTGGCCCTGGTATTGGTGATCGAGGGGCTGTTTCTGGCGATCTTTCCGCAGCGCCTGCGCCAAATTGTTGAAATGCTGGCGGAAATGCCGCCCGACTCCCTGCGGATCGGCGGCATCGTGGCAGCCTCTCTCGGGGTCTTTCTGGTCTGGCTGCTGCGTGGCTAGATCAATCCCCGATCAGGTGGAATCATGTGATCGGGGGCAAATTGATCTATCTTGGAAGGTTAGAGCAACTTGTCCGCGTCCGCTGGGACGCGGGTTGCTCTAGGAAACGCGGGATTGGCGTGGCAGCGCCACAAATTCGCCCACTTCGTATCGCAGCCTCCTGGTGATACACTTTTTGTTGAGAGGGCCTACAAACTCCGCTCCAATAGTTCCAAATAGCGCTATGCGATGCTTCAGGAGCCTCCAGGGCCTTCTGCCCTGCCGGAGCGAATCTCCAAGCGAGGGAGAGAACTGACAGTGACTCGAATTTCCGGAATGCAACGGCCTCCCATCCGGCGGCGGGGCGCAACGGCGCGCGCCGTGACGCGGCCGGCGCCCGCCTCCCGCGGGCTGCCCCTGCAATGGCTGTTGGGCGCCGCGGCGCTGTTCACGGCCCTTCTGATCCTGGCCTGGTCGTCGGCGGTACAGGCGCGTTCGGCGCCTGATTCCTTTGCCGACCTGGCGGAACGCCTGCTGCCCACCGTGGTCAACATCCAGACCAGCCAGATGATCGAGGGCGGCCAGGCCGAGCAGTTCGAGGAGTTCTTCAAGGAGTTCTTCGAGCGCCGCGGCGAAGGCGGCGAGCCGCCGCCGCAGCGCCGGCGCGGCAGTTCCCTGGGTTCGGGCTTCATCATCGATCCCAGCGGCTTCATCGTCACCAACCACCACGTCATCGCCGACGCCGATGAGGTCGAGGTGGTGCTTGCCGACGGCACTTCGCTGGAAGCCACCATCGTCGGCAGCGACAAGGACACCGACCTGGCGCTGCTGAAGGTCGAGGCCGACCATGCCCTGCCGGCCACCACCTGGGGTGATTCCGACCAGACGCGGATCGGCGACTGGGTCGTCGCCATCGGCAATCCCTTCGGCCTGGGCGGCACCGTGACCGCCGGCATCGTCTCGGCGCGCCAGCGCGACATCAACGCCGGGCGCTACGACAACTTCATCCAGACCGACGCGGCCATCAACAAGGGCAACTCCGGCGGCCCGATGTTCAACCTGGACGGCGAGGTGATCGGCATCAACACGGCGATCTTCTCGCCCTCCGGCGGCTCGGTAGGCATCGGCTTTGCCACGCCGTCCTCCATGGCCCGCAACATCATCGCCCAGCTGCGCGACACCGGCGAGGTGCGGCGCGGCTGGCTCGGCGTGCGTATCCAGAACGTGACCGACGAACTGGCCGAGGGCCTGCGGCTCGACCGGCCGCGCGGCGCCCTGGTGGCGGCGGTGACGGAGGACGGGCCGGCGGAAGTCGCGGGCATCGAGCAGGGCGACGTGATCCTGGAGTTCAACGGCCGCGAGGTGCCGGAGATGCGCCGCCTGCCGGCCATGGTGGCGGAGACCGCCGTGGGCTCCACGGTGGACGTGACCATCTGGCGCAAGAACGCGGAGAAGAAGCTGCGCGTCACCATCGGCGAGCTGGAGCCGGAGCAGGTCGCGACCGCCCCGGCCACGCAGACCCCCAAGGAGGCCAAGCCGAAGGAGATGGAATCCCTCGGCCTCGCACTCGGCGAGATCACGCCCGAGCTGCGCAGCCGCTTCAGCCTGGACGAGGCCGCCAAGGGCGTCGTCATCACCGAGGTGAAGGAAGGCAGCTCCGGCGCCGAAAAGGGCCTCAAGCCCGGCGACGTCATCGTCGAGGTCGACCAGGAAGAAGTCTCCACCCCGGCGGATGTGGTGGAAAAGGTCGAGCGGGCGAAGTCCGAAGGCTACCGCGTGGTCACCCTGCTGGTGTTCCGCCAGGGCGACTTCCAATGGGTCGCCGTCAGGATCGATCAGAGCTGATCCGCGGGCGGCAAGCCACTCAGCGAAACGGCGGCCTCTCCGGGCCGCCGTTTTTCTTTGCCTCAGGCCTCGCGGATCTCGTCGGCGTGGTAGCCCTGGAGGAACAGCAGGCCGGTCAGGTCGCCGTGGTCGATGCGGTAATGCGCCGCGGCGCGCACCTTGGGCTTGCCGTGGAAGGCGACGCCCAGGCCGGCGGCGCCCAGCATGTCCAGGTCGTTGGCGCCGTCGCCCACCGCGCAGGCGTCGTTGGGCACCAGCCCGTGCGCCGCCGAGAGCTCTTCGAGCGCCTGCAGCTTGGCGGCGCGGCCCAGAACCGGCGCCACCACCTCGCCGGTCAGCGCCCCGTCGATCACCTCCAGCTGGTTGGCGCGGTCTTCATCGAAGCCGCAGGCCTCGCGCACCAGGCTGGTGAAGCAGGTGAAGCCGCCGGACACCAGGGCGCAGTAGGCGCCGTTGGCGCGCATGGTCGCCACCACGGACCGGGCGCCGGGGGTCAGGGTCATGCGCGCGGCCGCCTGCTCCAGGGCCGTCAGCGGCATGCCTTTCAGCAGGCCGACCCTTTCGCGCAGCGCGGCCTCGAAGTCCAGTTCGCCGGCCATGGCCAGCGCCGTGATCTCCGCCACCTCGTCGTGGATGCCGGCCACCTCGGCCAGCTCGTCGAGCATCTCCTCGCGGATGATGGTCGACTCCATGTCGGCCAGCAGCAACTTCTTGCGCCGGCCCGCGGCGGGCTGGATCGCCAGGTCGACGGGGGTCGGGCCCAGGGCCTCGCGCACCAGGGCCTGGGTGATGGTGGGCTCGCTGCCCTCGAACTCGATATCGCAGGCGACGTCGTCGGCCAGCCAGTCGGCTGTGCCGGCCGCACTGTGGCTGTTGTCGATGGCGCGGCGCGCGGCATCGACCAGGGCCTTCGACAGCGGCCTTGAGTGCGAGTCCCCAATCACGGTAAGCACGTAGTGCATCGGCGGCTTATACAGAGGCCGCCCCCTGTCCCGCAAGCGCACAGCCGCAATCACCAGGTTTCCATGACCGCGCAGCCACGACGAGCCCATGATTGACGCCGAGCAAAAGCCGCTGGTGATGATGATCGCCGGCCCCACCGCCTCGGGGAAGTCGGCCCTGGCCGCCGCCGTGGCGGCGGAGTGGGGCGGTACGGTGATCAATGCCGACTCCATGCAGATCTACAAGGAGCTGTCGCTGCTCACCGCGCGGCCGCGCGGCGCCGAGCTGAAGGCCGTGCCGCACCGGCTCTACGGCGTGCTCCCCGGCGCCGAGGCCTGCTCGGCGGGGCGCTGGCGCGACCTGGCGGCGGCGGAGGTCGAGGCCGCCCTGGCGGCGGGCCGCCTTCCGATCCTGGTGGGTGGCACCGGCCTCTACCTCAAGGTCTTCGCCGAGGGGCTGAGCGCGGTGCCGGAGATCCCGGCGCAGATCCGTGCCGCCGCCCGCGCCGAACTGGCGGAGCTGGGCAATGCCGCCTTCCATGCCCGCCTGGTCGAGCGCGACCCGGTGATGGGCGCGCGCCTGGAGCCGGGCGACAGCCAGCGCCTGCTGCGCGCCTGGGAGGTGCTGGCGGCGACCGGGCGCTCGCTGGCCCAGTGGCAGGCCGAGCCGGCGCCGCCGGCGCCTTACCGCTTCGCCCGGCTCTGCCTGCTGCCGCCGCGCCCGCTGCTCTACGCCACCTGCGACGCCCGCCTGGAGGCCATGATCGGCCAGGGGGCGCTGGAGGAGGTGGAGGCGCTGCTGGCGCTGGGGCTCGACCCGGCGCTGCCGGTCATGAAGGCGGTGGGGGTGCCGGAGTTCGCCGCCTACCTGGCCGGCGAGCTCAGCCTGGAAGCGGCTCTGGCCCAGGCCCAGCAGGCGACCCGGCGCTACGCCAAGCGGCAGATGACCTGGCTGCGCCACCAGTTTCTCGGTAACGATCCGACGGTTAACGTCATGGAAACGCAATATTCAGAAAGCCGAAGGCTGGAAATTTTTGCAAAAATTCGTCAAAATCTGTTGACCGACCCGGGCTAAGGGTCTAGGGTCCGCCTCCTTCACCCGCGAAATGGCGGGCGAAGGGTGTGAAATCATTGGCAATTGTTCGCATTTGGCCGGTTCTGCCGGCCAATTTTATGTGGTGTTCGGATGCGCCGGCCCCTCTCCAGAGCCTGAAGGGAGGAGGGACCCCGGCGGGAAGACGGCAAGACGAAAGGTAGAAGAAGATGTCGGCGGAACAGAAGACCGGTGCGGAGATGTTGATCAAGGCCCTGAAGGATCAGGGCGTTGACGTCATTTTTGGCTATCCCGGCGGCGCCGTACTTCCGATCTACGATGCCCTCTTCCAGCAGAACGACATCCAGCACATCCTGGTGCGCCAGGAAGGCGGCGCCGTGCACGCCGCCGAGGGCTATGCCCGCTCCACCGGCAAGGTCGGCGTGGTGCTGGTGACCTCCGGCCCCGGCGCTACCAACGCGGTGACCGGCCTGACCGACGCGCTGATGGATTCCATCCCCGTGGTCTGCCTGACCGGCCAGGTGCCGACCCACCTGATCGGCAACGACGCCTTCCAGGAGGCCGACACCACGGGCATCACCCGGCCCTGCACCAAGCACAACTACCTGGTCAAGGACATCACCGACCTGCCGCGTCTTGTCCACGAAGCCTTTTACGTGGCGCGCAGCGGCCGGCCGGGCCCGGTGGTAATCGACCTGCCCAAGGACGTGCTGCAGGGCAAGAGCGAGCACTACGTGGCGCCGGAAGACGTCACCCACCGCAGCTACCGCCCGCAGGTGAAGGCCGAGGACGCGAAGATCGCCGAGGCGGTGGAGATGATCGCCCAGGCCAAGCGCCCCATCGTCTATGCCGGCGGCGGCGTCATCAACGCCGGACCCAAGGCCTGCGAGCTGCTGACCCGCTTCGTGCGCACCCTCGGCGTGCCCTGCACCAACACCCTGATGGGCCTCGGCGCCTATCCGGGCACCGACCCGCAGTTCCTCGGCATGCTGGGCATGCACGGGACCTACGAGGCGAACCTCGCCATGTACAACTGCGACGTCATGATCAACATCGGCGCGCGCTTCGACGACCGCGTGACCGGGCGCCTGGACGAATTCTCGCCGCGCTCCAAGAAGATCCACGTCGACATCGACGCCTCCTCCATCAACAAGAACGTGATGGTCGACCTGCCGATCGTCGGCGACGCCGGCTCGGTGCTGGAGGACCTGCTGGCCGCCTGGCAGGCGCGCAAGCTGGAACTGGACCAGAAGGCGCTGAAGGCCTGGTGGCAGAAGATCGAGGAGTGGCGCGCCCGCGACTGCCTGAAGTTCGAGCAGAAGGGCCAGGAGATCAAGCCGCAGCACGCCATCAAGCGGCTCTATGAGCTGACCAAGGACCGCAAGCCCTACATCGCCACGGAAGTGGGCCAGCACCAGATGTGGGCGGCCCAGTACTTCAAGTTCGACGAGCCGAACCACTGGATGACCTCCGGCGGCCTCGGCACCATGGGCTACGGCATGCCCGCGGCCATGGGCGTGCAGCGCGCCCATCCCGACGCGCTGGTCATCGACGTCGCCGGCGAGGCCTCGATCCTGATGAACATTCAGGAGCTGTCGTGCATCGCCCAGTACAATCTGCCGGTCAAGATCTTCATCGTGAACAATCAGTGGATGGGCATGGTGCGCCAGTGGCAGGAGCTGCTGCACGGCGGGCGCTATTCGGAGAGCTACTCGGCGGCGCTGCCGGACTTCGTGAAGCTGGCCGAGTCCTTCCACGCCGTCGGTATCCGCTGCGAGAAGGCCGACGAGCTGGACGACAAGATCATGGAGATGATCGAGACGCCCAAGCCGGTGGTCTTCGACTGCATCGTCACCAAGGACGAGAACTGCTTCCCGATGATCCCCTCGGGCGCGGCGCACTACGAGATGCTGCTGGGCCCGGAAGACAAGGTCGGCAAGCCGATTTCCGAGGAAGGCATGGTTCTCGTATAGGGCCGCGACGACACCGACGCCTCTCAACCCTTCGGACCCGGATCGACAGATAGAAAGCGGGGGCCTGGAAGCCCCCGGTCAGAGCCATGGCCAACCATAAAGACCAAGAAATCGAAGCGCGCACCATCGCGGTGCTGGTGGACAACGAACCCGGCGTGCTGGCGCGCGTCATCGGCCTCTTCTCGGGCCGCGGCTACAACATCGAGAGCCTGACGGTCTCGGAGGTCGATCCGCGCCAGCGCTTCTCGCGCATCACCGTGGTGACCTCGGGCACGCCGCAGATCCTGGAGCAGATCAAGGCCCAGCTCGACCGCCTGGTGCCGGTGCACCGGGTCAGCGACCTGACCATGGACGGCGCCTCGGTGGAGCGCGAGCTGGCCCTGGTGAAGGTCGCCGGCAGCGGCGACAAGCGGGTCGAGTCCCTGCGCATCGCCGACATCTTCCGCGCCCGCGTAGTGGACTCTTCTCATGACCACTTCGTCTTCGAGATGACCGGGAAGAGCGAAAAGCTCGACGTCTTCATCGACCTCATGCAGCCCCTCGGCCTGGTTGACGTCTCGCGCACCGGCGTGGTCGCCATCTCCCGCGGGCCCCAGGGTCTCTAGGAGCATCGCCGGCACGGCTCTCGGCAGGGTTTCGAGAGGAAGAAAAACCGCAGAATTCCGCCGAATATCGGCTATGCAGAGGGCGCAGGGGGCCATGCCGGGAATCCCGTTGCGCTTTGCCTTCCGGCGCTTTAGAACCCCGGCGAGCCTTTTCGGACAACAAAAGTACATAGGGAGACGGCCGCAATGCGCGTCTATTACGATCGGGACGCCGACGTCAATCTGATCAAGGGCAAGAAAGTTGCCATCGTCGGCTACGGCAGCCAGGGCCACGCCCACGCCAACAACCTGAAGGACAGCGGTGTATCCGAGGTCCGTGTCGCGCTGCGCGCCGGGTCGGCTTCGGCCAAGAAGGCCGAGAACGCCGGCCTCCAGGTCATGACCCCGGAGGAGGCCGCCAAGTGGGCCGACGTGGTCATGATGCTGACCCCGGACGAGCTGCAGGCCGACATCTACCGCGACAGCCTCGAGGGGAACATGAAGGAGGGCGCGGCCCTGGCCTTCGCCCACGGCCTCAACGTCCACTTCAACCTCATCGAGCCGCGCAAGGACCTCGACGTCTTCATGATCGCGCCGAAGGGGCCGGGCCACACCGTGCGCTCCGAGTACGTGCGCGGCGGCGGCGTGCCCTGCCTCATCGCGGTGGCGCAGAACGCCTCGGGCAACGCCCAGGAGATCGCGCTCAGCTACGCCTCCGCCATCGGCGGCGGGCGCTCCGGCGTCATCGAGACCACCTTCAAGGAAGAGTGCGAGACCGACCTCTTCGGCGAGCAGGTGGTGCTCTGCGGCGGCCTCACGGCGCTGATCCAGGCCGGCTACGAGACCCTCTGCGAGGCCGGCTACGCCCCGGAGATGGCCTACTTCGAGTGCCTGCACGAGGTGAAGCTGATCGTCGACCTGATGTACGAGGGCGGCATGGCCAACATGCGCTACTCGATCTCAAACACCGCCGAGTTCGGCGACTACACGACTGGCCCGCGCATCGTCACCGACGAGACCAAGGCCGAGATGAAGCGCGTGCTCGACGACATCCAGTCCGGCCGCTTCGCGCGCGACTGGGTCACCGAGTGCAAGGCCGGCCAGCCTTCCTTCAAGGCCCTGCGCCGCCGCCACGCCGAGCACAACATCGAGGAAGTCGGCGCCAAGCTGCGCGCCATGATGCCCTGGATCGCGGCCAACCAGCTGGTCGACAAGGAAAAGAACTAGAGCCTTTCCTTCGGGCTTCTTCAGCTCGGCTTCGGGCCTCGCGCCGAAAGGTGCGGGGCCCGAAGTGTTTCTGGGGGTTCGTGTTCGATTGTCACCCTCGGGCTTGTCCCGAGGGTCCAGGGGACGTGGGCCCGGCGGTTGCCCTGGATGCTCGGGACAAGCCCGAGCATGACAGTGGAGTTGAGGTAGGCCTTTCCGCTAACCTCCCGCGCCATGACCACTATTCCGACCCTGACCAGCCAGCGCCTGATCCTGCGGCCCTGGCGGGACAGCGATCTGGCGCCCTTTGCGGCCCTGAACGCCGATCCCGAGGTCATGGAGCACTTCCCGGCGACCCTTAGCCGGGAGGAGAGCGACGCCGCGGCCGGGCGCATCCGGGCCGCCCTGGCGGAGAATGGCTACGGCTGGTGGGCGGCCGAGGCGCCGGGCGTGGCTCCCTTCATCGGGACCATCGCCCTAGCACGGCCCAACTTCGAGGCCCATTTTACGCCCCCCGGAAAGCAGGTTGTCGAGGTCGCCTGGCGCCTGGCCCGGCCTTTCTGGGGCCGCGGCTACGCCACCGAGGGCGCGCGCGAATGCCTGCGCTTCGGCTTTGAGGAATTGGGCCTGGAAGAGATCGTCTCCCTGACCGCCGTCCCCAACACCCGTTCCCAGGCGGTCATGCAGCGCCTGGGCATGACCCACGACCCCGCCGACGACTTCGACCATCCCAAGGTGTCGGAGGGCCACCGGCTGCGCCGCCATGTGCTATACCGTCTGGATTGCAAAGATTGGAGGGAAGGTCGGTGACCAAGACCTACTTTGCCTGCCACTGGAACCACAGTTCCGAGGAGCAACCCGTCGAGTTCTACGGCGAACTGGATGAAGGGCGCTGGGAGCTGCGCAAGATCGAGGTCTACCGGGACGGACGTGCCGTCACCCTTGGGCCGAAGGATATAGAGCCGGGTGCGAGGACTCTTGCGGAAGCCCCCATTCCGCCGCTTGAACAGATCGAGGCGGATCCGCAGTTTGAGCCCCGCGAGATCACCCGCGAGGAGTTCGAAGCGGTCTGGCGGCGATTTGCCGGCTGACCAGTGCTCTTCGCCTCACGTTCCCACCCTGAGCGGGCCGGTCATGCGGCGCAGGGTGGCCAGCACCGAGAGGGCGGTGATCCTGCCGGTCTTGGGGTTTTCTTCCGTCGGCACGTTCTCGATGGTCATGGTGAGGCGGGCGGCGTCGGCCTCGACTTGCACGGTGTGGGTGTTGCGGGTGACCGTGGGATCGGCCCAGATCTGCAGGGAGGTCTTGTCGGGGCCGATGCCGGCGAGGCTGAGCGCCGCGGCGACATTCACGTTGGCCGGGAAGCCCTTGGCGCCGTCGCGGGCGGTGCCCTCGAAGACCAGCTTGGGCTCGGTGAGGTTTTCGACCGAGATGTTGTTTTCGACCAGGTAGGGCGCGCCGGCGAGGCCGCCGGGCGGCTTGCGGGTGACCAGCGTCACGCGCTCGACCGGGCCTTCGGCGCAGGCCCGAACCGCATCGAGGCCGAGCAGCGCGCCGGTCGGCACCACGATGGTGCCGCCGGTCTCGCGCGCGAGGTCGATCAGCTCCGGGCGCGGCAGCAGGGCGCCGACCGAGAGCGGCAGCAGGGTCTTGCCTTGGCCGAGGACGCTTTCGGCCAGCTCAGCGAAGTGGGCGGCCGGCAGGCACTCGACCACCACGTCGGCATGTTCCGCCAGGCCGGTGAATGGCAACACCGGTACCGGCCGGGTGAAGCCCGCCATGCGGCTCTCGGCCTTGGCGATGTCGCGGGCCGAGACCGCGGCCAGTTCCAGTCCCGGAAGTTTACCGGCGTCCAGGGCCTCGGCCACGGCAAAGCCGATGGCGCCGAGACCGGCAATGCCGACCGTAATTTGGTCTGTCAAGAATACCTCTCCTGAAACCAATGTTTTTCAGCCGCCCGCAGAGAGTGTTTCCCTTCGGGCGTTGTCTCGCGGGGCGAGGACGCTAAAGTAACAGGCAGACGACCGCGTGCCATCCCTTCAGCTTGCGCTGAACCACTGATTCGGAGGTGCGCGGTTCTTCATTTCGACGGTCTGCGGCCGAACGGGGCACAGGCCCAAGAATTACAACCCGAAACAGGGATGGGAGAACGGATTCAATGATTAAAGCCAAACTCTTGCTGGGGGCCGCGGCCCTCGTAGCCACCGTCGCGGCCGGTGCCGTGAGCAATGGCGCCGCGGCGGTGGAGATCCCCTGCCGCACCGCCAAGCTGATCGTGCCCTGGGGCGCAGGCGGCGGCACCGACGTGATTTTCCGTGTCTTCGTCGAGGCCGCCAACAAGCACGGCGCCGAGCCGGAAATCCAGGTCGTCAACATCGGCGGCCAGGGCGGCAACAAGGGTGCCAAGGAAGCGGTTAAGGCCAAGCCGGACGGCTGCACCCTCTTTGCCATTCACCAGAGCGCCATCACCTCATTCCTGAACGGCCGCGTC
>JBNKHC010000313.1:0-2911 GCA_050290145.1 Kiloniellaceae bacterium
CAAGGCCGAGGACGACCTGAACTTCCACCTGGCCATCGCCAAGGCGTCCAACTCGGCGGTCTTCATGCACCTCATGTCGATCCTGGGCGACATCCTGGAGCAGATGTTCGCCTTCCACCGCTACAGCCTCTACGCCAGCCCGGCCGACGACCGCCGGTTCATGGAGCAGCATCGGGCGATCTGGGCGGCAATCCAGCGCGGCGACGGCGATGCCGCCGAGGAGGCCATGCGCGAGCACTTGACCACGGTGCTGTCGCGCTACGAGGAAGAAAAAGAGGAAGAGGAATCCCAGCAGGCGGCCCCGGCGCCGCAGGCCGCGGCCCGCGGCTGACGCATGGGTGACCCGCAACCCGGCGCCCTGCTGCGCCGGCTATTCGATGCTGCCCTAGACGCCGCTGACCCGGCCCAGGCCGTGCCACGCTTCCTGCCGGCGCGCCCCAAGGGCCGTACCATCGTGGTCGGCGCCGGCAAGGCCGCCGGCGCCATGGCCCGCGCGGTCGAGGATCACTGGACCGGGGAGTTGGAAGGCCTGGTGGTGACCCGCTACGGCCACGCCGTCGCCTGCCGGAAGATCGAGGTGGTCGAGGCCGCCCACCCGGTCCCGGACCAGGCGGGGCTCGACGCCGCGCGGCGCATCCTGGACAAGGTCCAGGGCCTCGGCCCCGACGACCTGGTGCTCTGCCTCATCTCCGGCGGCGGCTCGGCCCTGCTCTCCCTGCCCGCCGCGGGCATCACCCTGGAAGAGAAACAGGCGGTCAACAAGGCGCTGCTGCGCTCCGGCGCGGCCATCGACGAGATGAACTGCCTGCGCAAGCACCTCTCGGCCATCAAGGGCGGGCGGCTGGCCGCCGCCGCGGCCCCGGCCAGGGTGGTCAGCCTGCTGATCTCCGACGTGCCGGGCGACGACCCGGCGGTCATCGCCTCCGGCCCCACGGTGCCGGACCCGACCAGCTTCGCCGACGCCCTGGCGATCCTCGACAAGTACGGCATCGACGCCCCCGCTGCGGTGCGGGCGCACCTGCAGGCCGGCGCCGAGGAAACGCCCAAGCCCGGCGATCCGCGCCTCGCCAATTGCGAAACCCACCTCATCGCCCGGCCGCAGGACTCCCTGGAGGCCGCCGCCGCCCTGGCGCGGGAGGAAGGCGTGACGCCGGTCATCCTGGGCGACTCGATCGAGGGCGAGGCCCGCGAGGTGGCCCAGGTCATGGCCGGCATCGCCCGCCAGGTCGCCCGCTTCGGCCAGCCGGCCGCCGCCCCTTGCGTCCTTCTGTCCGGGGGCGAGACCACCGTCACCCTGCGCGGCAACGGGCGCGGCGGGCGCAATGCCGAGTTCCTGCTGGCCCTGACCGTCGCCCTGGAAAGCGCCCCCGGGCAGGGCGCGCCGGGCATCTACGCCCTGGCCTGCGACACCGACGGCATCGACGGCAGCGAGGACAACGCCGGCGCCATCACCGGCCCGGGCTGCCTGATGCGCGCTGCCGCTGCCGGCATCGACGCCAAGGCCATGCTGGCGGACAACGACGGCTACGGTTTCTTCTCGGCCCTGAACGACCTGGTGGTGACCGGGCCGACCCTCACCAACGTGAACGATTTCCGCGCCATCCTGGTGACCACCGGGGCCGGCGAAAGCTAGCCGGCATCCAAGCTTCATAAAATTTCGACTAGGCTCACAGCGAATCCTGGGTAGACTCCGCGCCATGCGACGCCAAAGAAAAGCGAAAATCGTAGCCACGCTCGGCCCCGCCAGCTCCTCCAAGGAGCAGATCCGCGAACTGTTTCGCGCCGGCGCCGACGTATTCCGCCTGAACTTCAGCCACGGCACCCACGACGACCACCGGGAACGTTACGAGACGATCCGCGAGATCGAAGCGGAGATCGAGCGCCCCATCGGCGTTCTGGCCGACATGCAGGGCCCGAAGCTGCGCATCGGCGAGCTGGAAGGCGGAGAGGTCACGCTGAAGGCCGGCCAGCCCTTCCGCCTGGACCTCGACGAGACGCCGGGCAACGACCAGCGCGCGCCGCTGCTGCACCCGGAAATCTTCGCCGCCATCTCGCCCGGCACCTCGCTGCTGATCGACGACGGCAAGCTGCAGCTGGAGGTGCTGGACTGCACCTCCAGTCACGCGGATACCAGGGTCGTCACCGGCGGCCCCCTGCGCGACCACAAGGGCGTCAACCTGCCGGGCGTGATCCTGCCGATCTCCCCCATCACCGAGAAGGACCGCGCCGACCTGGAGTTCGCGCTGGACCTGGGCTGCGACTGGATCGCCCTCTCCTTCATCCAGCGCCCGGAGGACCTGACCGAGGCGCGCCGCCTGGTCGGCGACCGCGCGGCGATCATGACCAAGGTGGAGAAGCCCGCCGCCCTGGACTGCCTGTCGCAGCTCATCGCGCTGTCCGACGCCATCATGGTGGCGCGCGGCGACCTGGGCGTGGAGATGCCGCCGGAGAGCATCCCCAGCCGCCAGAAGCAGATCATCCATGCCTGCCGCCTGTCCGGGGTGCCGGTGGTGGTGGCGACCCAGATGCTCGAGTCCATGATAGCCGCCCCGGCCCCGACCCGCGCCGAGGCCTCCGACGTGGCGACCGCCGTCTACGACGGCGCCGACGCGGTGATGCTCTCCGCCGAGTCCGCCGCCGGCAAGTATCCCAAGGAGGCGGTCACCTTCATGGACCGCATCATCGCCTCGACCGAGGCCGACCCGGCCTACCGCGGCCTGATCCACGCGCGCGAGGGCGAGCCGGAAGCGACCGGCGCCGACGCCATCTCCGCCGCCGCCTCGCAGGTCGCCTCGACGCTCTCCACCGCGGCCATCGTCAACTACACCATGTCCGGCTCCACCGCCCTGCGCGCCGCGCGCCAGCGGCCCAACGTGCCGATCATGGTCTTCACCAACGAGATCCGCACGGC
>JBNKHC010000314.1:0-4087 GCA_050290145.1 Kiloniellaceae bacterium
CTGCCAGCTTTACCAGCGCAGCGCCGACATCTTCCTGGGCGTGCCCTTCAACATCGCCTCCTATGCCTTGCTGACCATGATGGTGGCGCAGGTCTGCGACCTGGAGCCCGGCGACTTCGTGCACACCCTGGGCGACGCGCACCTCTACGTGAACCACCAGCAGCAGGCGGATCTGCAGCTGCAGCGGGAGCCCCTGGCCCTGCCGACCATGAAGATCAATCCGGAGGTGAAGGACCTCTTCGCCTTCCGCTTCGAGGACTTCGAGCTGCTCGGCTACGAGGCCCATCCGCACATCAAGGCACCGGTGGCCGTCTGAAGCATGACGGCATCCAGTGAAGCGGGCGTGCCCGTCGCCTTCATCGTGGCCTGCGCGGAAAACGGCGTCATCGGCCTGGCCGGCGGCATGCCCTGGCACCTGTCCGGCGATCTGAAGTTCTTCAAGGCACAGACGCTGGGCAAGCCGGTGGTGATGGGCCGCAAGACCTATGACTCCATCGGCAGGCCGCTGCCCGGACGGCCCAACCTGGTGATCACCCGCGCCCCGGACTTCCGGCCCGAGGGCGTGGAGGTGTTCCGCGACGTCGAGGCGGCGCTGGCCCGCGCCCAGGCCCTGGCGGCGGAAAGCGGGGCGGAGGAAGTGATGGTCATCGGCGGCGGGCAGATCTTCGAGAAGACCCTGCACCTCGCCCGGCGGATCTACCTGACGGTGGTGCATGCCCGGCCGCAGGGCGACACCCTGATGCCCGAGCTGGATCCCGCGGTCTGGAAAGAGGTGCGGCGCGACGCGCCGGTCTCCGGCGGCGAGGGACAGCCGGACTACAGCATCGTCATTCTGGAGCGGCGCTGAGCGCCCCCTGGCTGATCGTGGAAGGAAGGTCGCTCAGGCCTTCTGCCAGGCGCTGATGCGGAACAGCGGGAAGAGCGGCAGGAACAGCGGGTGGTAGATCCCGAAGACCTTGCGGAAGCCGTTCTCGCGCAGGAACTGCTCCACCTGCCAGGCGGCGTGGTAGTGGTCGTGCGGCTTTTGCTTGCCGAAGACGACGCGCAGCAGGCGGTAGGCCAGGTTCTCCGACGGCAGCGAGGTGTAGAGCACGCCCGTGGCGCCCAGCCAGTGCCGGATACGCCCGATGGGGAAGCTCAGGTCCTCGAAATGCTCCAGCACGTCGGCGGCGACGATGGCGTCGAAGCGGCCGCTGCCGAAATCGAAGTCCTTGATGTTGGCCCGGGTGATGCGGACGTTCGGCAGGTCGTAGGCCTCGCGCATCTGCTCGGCCTGGGCGGTATTCAGGTCGATCAGGTCGACCGAGCGGAAGCCGCTGGCCAGGCTGGGCATGAAGATGCCGCTGCCGCCGCCGAAGTCCAGGCAGGCGCCCTCCGGCTTCGAGAAGCGCCGGATCAGCAGGGTGAGCATCCACAGGCGCGCCCAGAAGAACTCGCGCAGCAGTGGATTGCCGGCGCAGTAGACGTCCAGCGCGATGTCGCTGGACTGCGTCTGCCGGTCGATCAGGCGGCGCAGCAAGGCGAGCGGCGGCTTCACGTATTGCATCATTTTGGCGTCTGGCCTCAGGCACAAGAGGACTGCCGGAGCCTCGCAGCGCGGGCTTAACAAAGGGTGAAAGCGGCCTCCAGGCGGACTTTCCGGGCCACAATCCCCGGGCCCACAATCATTGGGCGTGGTCAAGCTGTTCTTCCGTGCAGGTTGTCGCCGGCACCGCCGGGGTTCTACACTTCGGCCGGCGAGTGGCTTTCCGCGAGGAGCCTCGCCGAGCAACGACAAAGAGAAGAAGGGGAGGTTCCGCGCCATGACCAAAGTCAGTTCATCCGCCGATCTGCCGGTGCCGGCCGCGACCGTCTGGGCGGTCATCGGCAACTTCAACGCACTGCCCGACTGGCATCCCGCCGTGGAGAAGAGCGTACTGACGAAGGAAGACGGCGGCACGCTGCGCAAGCTGTCCCTGATGGGCGGCGGCACCATCGAGGAGAAGCTGGAGCAGATCGACGACAAGGAGCGGCTCTACACCTATTCCATCCTTTCGGGTCCGCTGCCGGTCTCCAACTACACCGCGACCCTGCGCGTGCGCGGCGACGACAAGGGCAGCGGCTGCACTGTCGAATGGTCCAGCGAATTCGAGGCCAAGGGCGCGCCGGAGAGCGCGGCGATCGAGGCCATCAGCGGCATCTACGAGGCCGGCTTCGAAAATCTGAAGAAGATGTTCGGCGGCTGACGCGGGCTAGTCGCCGCCCTTCAGACCCGGCCAGTTGGCGTCGGCCTTGGTGATGTTGCCGGGGATGTCCCTGGCCCAGCGGCTCTGCACCGACCTGGAATAGTTCAGATAGAGCTTGCCGTCTTCGATGCGCCAGGCCGAGGGGTCGGTCGAGGCGGTGTAGCCCTGCGACACCGCCCAGGCGCAATAGCCGCCGTACTGCGGGGCGTAGCGCTCCGGCTCGGCGGCGAAGGCGTCGCGGTTGGCGGCAGAGGCGAACTGCCAGGTCGCGCCGGCGAAGTCGTGGGTGAACTCCGGCTTGCCGTAGACCGGCTTGCCCTCGGTGAAGTAGGCGACGGGGTCGTAGCCCTGGATGGCCAGGCCGTCGGTGTTGAAGGTGGGGTCGAGGGCCTGCGCCGGGCCGGCGGTCAGCGCGCCGGCGGCGAGGCCCGCCGCGGCGGCGGCCGCGAGGAAGCGGCGCCGTGAAAGCCTGCTGCGGAACATGCGGAATCTCCCTCTCGCCCAAATGAACCGCCCGGAGGGTCGCGCGTTCGCCGGCGCGCTGCAAATCAAGGCGCTGTCACGAAGCCGCGAGGCTCCGGCTTTGCTTGCCGGGGCCTACTGCATGACGATCTTGGGGGCCTGGCGGCCGGCGCTCTGGGCCGAGACCTTCTCCCAGACCCGCTTGGCGATGGCCAGGAAGGCCTGGGCGTTGGGCGTGTCGGGCTTGGAGACCGTCACCGGGCGGCCGCCGTCGGAGGTCTCGCGGATCTCGATGTCCAGCGGGATCTCGCCCAGGAACTCCATACCCAGCTTCTCGGCCTCGCGCCGGGCACCGCCGTGGCTGAAGATGTGCGACTCGTGGCCGCAGTTGGGGCAGACGAAGACGCTCATGTTCTCGATGATGCCCAGCACCGGCACGTCCACCTTGCGGAACATGTTGAGGCCCTTGCGGGCGTCCAGCAGGGCGATGTCCTGCGGCGTCGAGACGATGACGGCGCCGCTCAGCGGCACCTGCTGGGCCATGGTCAGCTGGGCGTCGCCGGTACCCGGCGGCATGTCGACCACCAGCACGTCCAGTTCGCCCCAGTCGACGTCGCGCAGCATTTGCTGCAAAGCGCTCTGCACCATGGGGCCGCGCCAGATCATCGGCGTGTCCTCGGCCACCAGGAAGCCCATGGACATGCACTTGATGCCGTAATTCTCCATGGGATTGAGGATCTTGCCGTCCGGCGAGGTCGGCCGGCCGCTGATGCCCAGCATGCGCGGCTGCGAGGGGCCGTAGATGTCGGCGTCCAGGACGCCGACCTTGAGGCCGAGCTGCGCCAGGGCCAGGGAGAGATTGGTGGTGACGGTGGACTTGCCGACGCCGCCCTTGCCGCTCGACACCGCGATGACGTGTTTGACGCCCGGCAGGGGCTTCGGCCCCTCGGGCGCCTTGGGCTTGGGCGTGAAGTCCTTCAGACCAAGTTCCGGCACCGGACCTTTCGGCGCCGGTGCCGCCTGACCGGTCTCGGCATGGGCGGTCATCACCGCGCGTACCACCGTAACGCCGTCAACCGACCTGGCCGCCGCCTCCGCCGCCTGCCGCAGGGGCTCCATCGCGGCGGCCCGGCTTGCCTCGACCTCGAGGACGAAGCTCACCTCGCCGTCTCTTACAGCGAGTCCCTTTACCTTCCCGCCCGATGCCGGACCGACGACCTGCGCCAGCGCCGCCCTGACCTCTGCCTCGTCCGCCAAATTCACTCTCCCGGCATCTCGATCTCGCCGGTGACCTCGTGGCTCAAGCCAAGCGCCTCGATGGTCAGCTCCACCTTGGCGGTGACCGCGCCCGAGGGCGTTCCGGACGCGCCGCGCACCGCCTCTTCGATTTCGCGCTGGCT
>JBNKHC010000315.1:0-5971 GCA_050290145.1 Kiloniellaceae bacterium
CCTTGAAGAGCGCTACAAGGGCACCGAAGCCTGGGAGCAGATCCAGGCCGACGAGGCGCAGCTTCGCACGGCGCTGATTGAGCGCAGCAAGGTTTCCGCCTTGGAGGATGCCGTCCGCCAGGTCAAGGACCCGGGAGATGAGGCTCTCACGGTTTTCTACCGGGACAATATCGAGCGATTCACCGAGCCCTCGCGTGCCAACCTTAAGGTGATCCTGATCGGCGTTCCGCCCTGGGAAACCGCCGCCACCTGGGAAAAGGCGCGGCAAACCGCCGAAACTGTGGCGGCAGATATCATCGCGGGCGCCAGCTTCGAGGAAAAGGCAAGGGAAATCTCGACGCATGCCTCGGCTGCGCAAGGCGGCGACCTCGGTTTCATCCACAGCGGCATGCTGTCTGCTTCGGCCCAGGAGGCGGTCGACCGCTTGCACGAGGGAGAGCTGTCTCCGCCGGTAAAGGTTCTCGAGGGCTACACGCTGTTTCGTCTCGAAGAACGAAGTGCGCCCCAGATCAGAGAATTTGCCGAGGTGCGCGACCGGGTACTGAAGCTCTATCAGCGTGAGCACTCTGAGACACGCTGGAGCGGGTTTCTGGCCGACCTGCGGGCCAAGGCGGACATTGTCATACCGGGCGAGGAAGGAACCGCGAAAGTCGAATGATCTTCATTGCTCTCCCTGCAAGCGGTTATGTGCCGGCTCCCCCTCCCCGCGAGGTCCCTCCGACTCACAGTCATTTGTCTGATTGGGTGTGAGATGACTGCCTGCAGCTCAACGGATATGTCGACCCTGCCACCGGTGGCTTTGTCCGGCTCGATCGGCAATGTCACACAAACGCGTCAGTTCGACGAGGAACCGCGCGAATACAGCAACTCCGTGACCGGCACCCTGCGCGCAAAAAGCTATGTCTGGCAGCCCTGGTTCGTGACGACGGAAGGCGGCGCCTCCCTGACCCATCGCTTCGTCGAGGGCGGCATCAACAACGACAATGCTTTGGTGGTCAGCGGCGACATGACCCTGGGAATCCTGCCGATCAGCCAGTACCCCTCGACGATCAACTACAGCCACACCGACAGCCGGACCGAAGGCAGCTTCGGGTTCGACTTCGTGCGCGATCGCGTCAACGTCACCAACCGAGCGTCCATCTCGAACGATCTGAAGACCTTCAGCCGCTTCACCTACCAGACGGTCGATCAGGAAGAAGTGGGCTTTCAGGAGGACCTCACCCTCGGCCTCACGGTGAACAAGAACTTTATCGACAACGCGACGACACTGAACCTCGAATACTCACAGAGCGAATTTTCCGCGAGTGACCCGGAGGACGAGGATGAGGACCAGTTGACTGGCCTCGTGACTCTCAGCCACGCCTATACGCCCAATTCACAGTTCAATCTGCAGAACCGCATCACCGCGATCCGCGAGGAGGAGGATCAGGATTCGCGCTCGCGCGACCGGCTCTCCCTTCAGGCCGTCTCGCAGAGCTTCTGGCGCCCGCGGGAGGCCCCCTATACGGTAACCTCCGCCCTGCGCGCCCTTCGCGAAGTAGTCGATTCCGCCGGAACCAACGCGGCAAACGACACCGACGAGGTCCTGATCAGCGGCATTGTCGGTGTCAACTATCCCATCATGCCGCGCCTGACAACGAACTTCGGGATCAACGGGCTTTACGAAGACACGCTCGCAGAGGACGAAGACTCCGGCGCCGCAGGCCGACGGCTGGAAGCGGGACTGACCGGGAACATCTCCTACCTGTCGCTGGACAGCAAGGTCCTCGGTTTCGACTGGCACTGGAACGCGAACGCCGACGCCCAGGGCAGCTACCGCAGCCAGCAAGTCTCCGACGACGGCGGTCCCGAGGCCAGCGGCAGCAGCACGCTGGGACACTCGGTATCGCGGACAATGAACGTCCCATGGCTCGGAGCGACACGGTTCTCCGCCAGCCAAGCCGGCGGCATAAGGCTGTCCAGCGAAGATCGCGATGACGACTTTATCGTGCCCAATGTCAGCCACGACGTCAGCTTCACGATCAACGATACCAGTGATGGCGTAACCACCTATGCACGCCTTTCCGCGAGCGACCGACGCGAGTTCCTGGCCGAGGATGCGGTGGACTTCCAGCTCGTACAACTGCAGTTCAACCGGCAGGCCTTGATCGATCTGGACGAGAACTGGGTGGCGGCAATCTCGGTTCAGGCATCGCGGCGCAAGGAAGTCGGCGAAGCAGCGGATATCCGGGTATCGGCCAACGGCCGCGTGGCCTATCTCGCCAGGCAGGTGTTCGGTGTCGACAACCTCGACTTCACTTCCGAGCTGCGCCTGAACGCCATCGGCCTGGAAGACACCCTGCGCCTCGACGAAGACGAGAACAGAGACCTGATCGACGATTTCCGTGGCGACTTCACCAACAAGCTTTCCTATCGCATCGGCCGCATCACCACGAGCCTCGAGGGGCAGCTGTTCATGCTTGGAGACGCCCTCGGCAACTCGGTTCTGTTGCGGGTGCGGCGCGACTTCGACGGAGTGTTTTAGAGAATGCGAGGCAAGGCAATACCAGTTCTCTTCGGCGCCATAGTGGCAGCCGCGGCTTTGCTCTTTTCCTGGAGCTGGGACAATCAGCAGGGGGCCGCCTATGCAGAGTTCGGCGACGTCGTCATCAACAACTACTCCGACAACGCGGGCATGCGGCCGGTGGTGTTCCCGCACTGGTTTCACCGGGTGCGCTTTCGCTGCAAGGTTTGTCACGCCGACCTCGGCTTCGCTTTTAAAGCCGGTGGCAACGACATCAACATGTTGAAGATCTTCGACGGCGAGTACTGCGGCGCCTGTCACAACGGACAGATCGCCTGGGGTGTGGAGAACTGCGTGCTCTGCCATTCCGGCATGCCGGGCAGCCGCACCCGTGTTCATAACAGCACGACCGAGCGGCTGGTCACCCCGGGAGGGGTTGCCAACTAGAAAGCAAACAGGAGACGTCATGGTTCAGGGGCAACGAACCACCATATTGGCAGGCAAACACCGGAGTCTTGCGCTTTACCCCTTGGCTTGCACCGTGCTGCTTCTCGTCATGGGAAATGCGCTTTTCGCACAGCAGAACGATGCGACGCCGGTGCCAACCGAAGCTGCGGCGACATCGCAGGAGCCGGCGCCGGCGGCAAGCGCCCCGGTAAGAAAGAAGCCGAGCGCGGCGAACGCCTTCAATCGCCTGATGAAGAAGCCTGCGGCGCCGGCCAATGCGCCGCCGGCCGAGGACGGCATTCACGACCCGGCAAACTCGGGCACCCATTCGCTGCAGTGGCCCTCGGAAGCCTTTCAGGATCTGCCGAAAACGCGCGACGGCAATCGCGTCGACTGGGTGAAGGCACTCGATGAGGGGCTCATCCGGCCCTGGGTGGACCTTGAAGATCCGGAAGCCGAAGCCTTCGTGCTCGACCTGGTGATCGTGCGGGAGGTGAAAGGCAGCATGCCGGACGTGGTCTACCCTCACAAACAACACACGGAATGGCTCGACTGCACCAACTGCCACGACGAGATCTTCGTGCCCGAGAAGGGCAAGAACCAGATCAGCATGGCGGGAATACTCCTGGGACAGCAATGCGGCGTTTGTCACGGCCGCGTCGCCTTCCCGGTATCCGACTGCCGGCGCTGTCACTCCAAGCCCAAGACCAAGGAGCAGCTGGAAGCCCTGGCCCAGGACTCCGCCTGGCGCAATACCGGCCAGGGAAGCAAGGCCGGCGAATAAGGCCAGGCGACCGGCAGCAACTGACACGACCAACGAAGGCGTAGCATGTCCTACCTGACCCAATGCATCCGGACCTTTGGCCGTACCGCTGTGGTGCTGCTCTTGCTGTCGGCGGCGGCGCCCCTCGCCGCACAGGAGGCACCGCGGGTACCGGTCGACGCGTCCACCACTCAGCAGAAGGCCATGCTTCTCAACAGGCTGGTAACCGTCTCGGTCGCAGCGCAGCGCATCGAGGCAAGCGGCGATGCCGCAGCCATCGCGGCGCTGCAATCCGCGCGGCAGCTCGTCAAGGAGGCCGAGGGCGAATTGCGGGCGGGCGACTATCTCGCCGCCAACGACAAGCTCGATGGCGCGCTGGAACTTGTGAACCGCGAAACCCGGCGCCTGTCGGAAGGCGAGGTCTCCGCTGCCAGCCTGCAGCGGACCTACGAACGCCGTCTGCGCACTGTGCTCACCTTTCTCGCCGCCTACGAGCGTGTGGCCGGTGAAAAGCAACCGGGAGCCGCCACCGAGGCGCAGGTTGACGAGATCAAGCGCCTGGTTGGCGAAGCGGAGGCCTTGGCGGCCACAGGAAAGCTCGATCAAGGGATCGACCGCCTTGATCGGGCCTATCGCGCCGCCCGCGGCGATATTCGGGAACTGCGCGACGGTGAAACGCTCACCCGTTCACTCGATTTCGCAAGCCCCGAGGAGGAATACGCTTACGAAAGAAACCGCAACGACAGCCACATCATGCTGCTGAAGTTCGCGTTGAGCGAACAGCGACCAAGCGGAGAGCGCCTCTCCGCCATCGAAGGACTGCGCGAGCAGGCGCTGGAGCAGCGCAGCCAAGGCGAAAAGCTGGCCGGCGGCGGGGACTTTGCGAAAGCCATCGAAGTGCTCGTGCAATCGACCGACAGGCTGCTCAAGGCCATCCGCATGAGCGGTATCTTCATTCCGGGGTGATGGGCTGTGAGACAGAGGCAACGGAGGCAGGGGCGGCGGGAAAGCGGTAATGCGCCGCGTCGGCTGGTTCTCGGAGCGGCCGCCCGCCTTCCCGGCTTCCTCCTGTTGCCGCTGGCCGTTCTCCTTGCCGATGCGAAGAGTCACGGCACCGCGGCGCAGGGAAGGTCGAATCCCGCATCGCAGCCCCTTGCCGCGGAGCACGGCAACTCCCTCCCGGCTTCCAGCGAAGCCCGCCTGGCAGAGCAGAAACTTCGCCTGCTTGAGTCCTATCTGACTGCCGCCGGCAGAGGCCGCTTGGCGCACAACGGCAACGCCGAGGTCGACGGTCTGGTCAACGCGGCGCAGGGGCAGCTCGAGGCGGCGCGTCAGGCGCTCGCCGAAGGTAATACCGCCCTCGCCGGCGCCCTCAGCGACAGCGCTCTGCGCAGCCTGGCCCAGGCTTCAGCGACAGCGGGGCAGCCGCCGCAGCAGCAGAGCGACGTGGAGTGGCGCACCCGCCTGGCGACGCTACGCCGCCAGATCGAGGGCTACCTGGTGGCAGTAAAGGCGCTGTTGCATGAGCCGGGGATGCAGGCCCTTCATTCAAGGGCCCTGCGGAATATCGACGCTATGCTCGCGCAGAGCGCCAAGCACGAAGCTGCCCGCGCCTATGCCGAAGCAAACGAGCTTCTGGCCGACGCCTATGCCGAGATCCTGCAAACCGTCTCGGCGCTGCACCAGGGCAAGACCCTGGTGGCTCGCCTGGAATTTGCCGGTCCGGAAGAGGAACTCGTCTATGAGAAGCGGCGCTATGAAAGCTATGCTCTTCTGGTTTCGCTCGCACTTGAAGAGGCGGCGGAGCCGCAGCGCGCTGTGATAGCAGCCGCTACCGGGCGCTATGTCGCGAAGGGAGAGGCGCTTCATGCTCAGGCAGAGGCCGAAGCAATGAAGGGCGACTACATTTCATCCGTCCGGACTATGGAGCAAGCGACAGAGCAACTCGTCAACGCGCTGCGCGCCAGCGGCGTCGAGGGGCTCTATTGAGAGGGCCGGGGCAAGGTAAGATGATACTGCACCGCTTCGGTTCACCTCGCCTGGCAGTCATGAGCCTTGCCCTCGCCGGCTCCCTGATTCCGGCCGGCTGCAGCCTTGGCCCAAAAACCGCGCCCATCGTCCTCGAGCCACAGCCGCAGGCGGAAGTCTGGCCGGCCGCTCCGGAAGCGCCACGTTACATCTACGTGCGGACTTTGATCGGGGAGCGCGACTTCCTCGCCAAGGATGGCGAGGCGGGAGAAGAAATCGGGTCGACCCTG
>JBNKHC010000316.1:0-3476 GCA_050290145.1 Kiloniellaceae bacterium
TCGGCCTCCATGGCGCGGAAGCGGCGCTCGAACTTGGCGTTGGTCCGGCGCAGGGCCGATTCCGGATCCACCTTCAGGTGGCGGGCCAGGTTCACCGCCACGAAGAGCAGGTCGCCGACCTCGTCCTCCAGGCGGTCCGGATCGCCGCCGGCAGCGATCTCTTCGCGGATCTCGCCGACTTCCTCTTCCAGCTTGTCGAAGACCTGGCCGACCTCCGGCCAGTCGAAGCGCACCCGCGCGGCGCGCTTCTGCAGCTTCTCGGCGCGCAGCAGGGCGGGCAGGGCGGCCGTCACCCCGTGCAGGGCGCTCAAGGTCTCACCGTTGCCCCCGTTCTCCCGGGCCGCCTTGGCCCGCCGCTCGGCCTCCTTCCGGGCTTCCCAGGTAGCCTTCACGTCGTCCGGCGTGTCGGCGTCGTGGTCGCCGAAGACATGGGGGTGGCGGCTGATCATCTTGGCGCTGATCGTCTCGGCCACGTCGTCGAAGGCGAAGTGCCCGGCTTCCTCGGCCATGCGCGCGTGGAAGACCACCTGCAGCAGCAGATCCCCCAGTTCGTCCCGCAGGGCCGCCATGTCGTTCTGCTCTATGGCGTCGGCGACCTCGTAGGCCTCCTCGATGGTGTAGGGGGCGATGGTCGCGAAGTTCTGCTCCAGGTCCCAGGGACAGCCGCCCTCGGGATCGCGCAGCCGCGCCATGACGGCGAGCAGGCGGTCGATGGGGCGGGGCGGGGACACTTTTGGAGGGAAGGAATCGTCTTGGGTCATGACCGCAGATTAGCGCAGATCGGCGGCCGGAAAAGCCCCGGGAGACGAAAGCTCGCGCTGCGCTCGGTGGTTAACAGAATGCATACAATTCTAGGGTATGGAGGAAGTCATGAGGTCGAGCAAGTGCTAGCCGAACCGGCAACGACAGACATCTTCTTCAGCAGCATCTCCCGCGAGTTCTATGCCTACTGGCAAAGTCTGGCGGCGCGGCGCGGTGGCGTGCCTCTGCGCGAAGACTTCGACCCCGCCGCGGTCCCCGCCCTGCTGCCCTACATCTTCATCGTCCAGAAGATCAAGGACAGCGGACGCTTCTTCTTCCGCCTGTCGGGGACCGGCATCCGCGAGATCATGGGCTTCGAGAACACCAACCACTTTCTCGACGAGTTGCTGCACGGGGAAGACCTGAGGACCGTCACCGAGATGTTCGAGCAGGTGATGGGCCAGGGGGTCTGCGTGCGCTCCATCGAGGGCCTGACCTACAGCGATCGCAGCTACCTGCGCGTCGAAATCGTCCGCCTGCCGCTGCGCAAGAGCGACGGGGACTGCTGCCTCGTGGTCGGCTGCCTGTCGCGCATCGAGGACGCCCGGAGCGGCGGCAGCCTGGCCGCGGTGAAGGACAAGCAGGTGCTGCACATCGAGAACGACGTGCTGCCGCGCCTGGCGTTCTGAGGCCCCGCACAAGCGAAGCGGCGGCCTGAGGCCGCCGCTCCCTTGCAGAGTGCCGTCCCGGTCTCAGCCGGCGGGGCTGACGCAATAGCTGCTGTAGGTGTTGGCTTCGCTCCACTCCTCGACCTCGTCGTGATCGTCGAGGTGGATCGAGAACTGGCAGGTCGCCGAGAAATTGCCGTCGTAGCAGCCCGTGGGCAGGTTCTGCGTCACCAGCACCTGGCCGTTGGCCGGCACGTTGACGATGATCTGCGCAGGCGCCGCGCCGGCGGTGGGAAAGCTCGGCGTCCACTGGAAGCTGCCGCTGTCGCTGCCGCCGGCATTGCGGACCCAGAACTTGATCTGGTTCGGCGTGCCGCCGGTCGGCTTCTTCACACAGTAGCTGTGCTCGGGGAAGCCCTCGGGCAGGCCGACGGCGTTGTTGTAGTAGGGGATGACCACCAGGTTCGCCAGCTGGCTCGGGGTGTCCGGGCCGCCCTGGGCGGTGCCGGTGGCGATCTTCTTGGCAGGGTCGCCGATCCGCCGGGTCTGCAGGCGGTGTTCGCGGGTCGGGCGCGACGGCTTCACGGGCTTGAAGCGCAGGGGCTCGGCCTGGGTTTCCTTCACCTGCGCCGGCAGGCGGTGCGAGTGCTCGTTGCGTTCCTGGGCGACACAGCCGAGGCCGATGGCGCTGCTGATGGTGGTAGCGGCAAAAGCCGCGAGGGCGATCGTCGTGAGAGGGCTCTTGCGCATGGGTTTGATCCTTTCGGTGAACTCCGATAAGCCTCGGAGCGTGTTGCGTTACCCTGTCAGTCGCACCACATGGTTAAGCGGTTCACCCAAACTGATTGATTAGGTCTATGTCCCTAGTTTCCCCTTTACCGGCGCGCTCCGGCGCCGGCCCCCGCGCCATCGTTTTCGATCTGGACGGCACGCTGGTCGACAGCGTCCCGGACATCCACGCCGCCACCGCGGCCTTCCTGGCCGAACGCGGCCATGCGCCGCTGGACCTGGCGACCATCACCGGTTTCGTGGGCAACGGCGTGCCGGTGCTGCTGGAGCGGGTGCTGCGCGCCGTGGGAGAGGCGGCCGAGCCCGAGCACCTGCAGGCCGCCCTGCCGCGCTTCAATGAGATCTACGGCGCCGCGCCCGCGGCTCTGTCGAAGCTCTACCCGGGCGTCGCCGAGGCGCTGGAGGCGCTCGCCGCCGCCGGACACCTGCTGGGCATCTGCACCAACAAGCCGGAAGGGCCGGCCCGTCAGATGATCGAGGAACTGGGCATCGCCGGCTTCATCGCGGCGCTGACCGGCGGCGATACCCTGGCCGCGCGCAAGCCCGACCCGGCGCCCCTGCGCCATACCGCCGGCCTGCTGCAGGCCGAACTCGCCGCGGTCGTCTACGTGGGCGACAGCGAGGTGGACGCCGCCACTGCGGCGGCCGCCGACGTGCCCTTCGTGCTGTTCACCGAGGGCTACCGCAAGACTCCGGTGGCGGAGATCGCCCACCACGCGGCGCTCAGCGACTTCACCGAGCTGCCGGGGCTGGTCGCGACGCTGTCTCGTGACCTGGCGTCCTGAGGCGGCGCAAAAAAGAGAGCCGCCGGCGGCCATTGAGGCCACCGGCGGAGGCTTGGATTAAGCGGGCAGGGAGGAGAGCTGCCGCTTAGCCACGCGGCTGCAGGCGCAGCTTGCGCGGTTGCGGGTCCGGATCGGGCTGGCCCGGCTTGACCTTCAAGCTGCCACCAACGGGCTTGGCGCCAATGTAGCCGTCGCCATCGCAGTCGATCTTCACATTCACACGGATCGAATAGGTGTTGTTCTCATCGGTCTCGGCGACCTGCTTGTTGGCGTCGAAGACCACGCGGATGACGTTCATGCCTTCCTTCAGGTCAATGTTGAACTTGTGCCAATCGATGTAGTCCTTCGACTTCAGGCCGCCCGGCACGTTGTGGGTGTGGACGAGCTTGCCGCCGACAAAGGTCTTGGTCACAAAGGCGCCGGCATCGCCGTCACCCTTGTTGAAGGTGCGATAGGCCCCCGGGTAGAAGCGGCAGAGATCCTTCTTCGGACC
>JBNKHC010000317.1:0-10822 GCA_050290145.1 Kiloniellaceae bacterium
GGCGATCCACAAGGCGGCGGCGCCAATCGCCCAGTCACGGGCGAGCAGGCCGTCGCGGGCGCTCTCCGCCACGTCTTCGTCGTCCGGTTTCGGGGCGAGGAGGCCGCGCGTGGGCGGCCGCAGCAGTCCGCGCAGGTCGCCCAGCCGCGCCTCCAGCCAGGCCCTGAGCGCGCCGAGGGCGGCGTAACCGGCCGCGCCCGCCTTCGCGAGGGCGACCCGCCAGATCCAGTCGAGGTCCAGGCTGATGGTGCGGGTGCGCTTCATCAGCGGCAGCAGCAGGAAGAAGGCGAGGCCGGAGAACAGCAGCAGCTGCAGGTAATAGACGACCTTGATGGCCTTGTAGGGCTCGTAGGTGACTGGATAAGGCAGCAGGTCGTACAGCAGTTGCGGATAGACACCCAGCAGGATGCAGAGCGCCGCGAAGATGCCCATGGCGAGGCCCATGTTCCAGGGCGCGTCCTTGGGGCGCAGGCCGGAATCCTTCTGGAAGAAGACGAACCAGGGGAACTTGATGCCGGCATGCAGGAAGACGCCGGCCGAGGCGGCGGCGAGCAGCATGTAGACCAGCCCCAGATGCTCCATGGCCGCGGCCTCGGAGATCATGGTCTTGGTGGTGAAGCCGGAGGTCAGCGGGAAGCCGGAGATCGCCAGCGCGCCGATGATGCCGCAGGCCGCCGTCAGCGGCATGGTACGGAACAGACCGCCGACATCGGTGCAGAGATGCTTGCCGGTGCGGTAGACCACCGTGCCGGCGCTCATCATCAGCAGCGCCTTGTAGATGATGTGGGCGAAGGCGTGGGCAGCGGCGCCGTTCAGCGCCATCTCCGTGCCGATGCCGATGGCGCAGACCATGAAGCCCACCTGGTTCACGATCGAATAGGCCAGGATTCGGCGCACGTTGTTTTCCAGGAGGGCGTAGATGATGCCGTACATCACCATGTAAAGGCCGACCCAGATCAGCACCGGCTCGCCGGGGAACAGCAGGATCAGCGCCAGCACCGCGGTCTTGGTGGTGAAGGCGGAGAGGAACACCGAGCCGGTCGGACTGGCCTCGGGATAGGCATCGGCAAGCCAGGCGGAGACCGGCGGCGCGGCGGCATTGATGAGAACGCCGATCAGGATCATCCAGGTGTCGAAGTTTGTCGCCAGCAGCGGCTGGATATCGATGGTGCCGGTGTGCACGACGACGCCCTCGATGCCGACCTTCAGCACCACGCCGCCGAGCAGATGCATGATCGCGTAGCGGATGCCGGCTGCGCGGGCGGCAGGCGTGCCGCCGCACCAGACGATCACGGTCGAGAACAGCGCCATCAGTTCCCAGTAGAGGAACATCGTGATGAGGTCTCCGGCGAAGGAGACACCGACGGCGCCTGAAGCATAGGCGAAGGCGGCGGAAAGCTCGTGCCAGCGCGCCTGGCGGAACGCGAAGAGGCCGCCGGTGAAGGCCATGATGGCGAAGATCGTGGCGAACAGGCGCCGCACGGGGCTGCCTTCGACCGGCTGAAGGTCGTAATCCAGAAAATGGATGGTGCCCGGCACGCCGTCGGGGACCTGCCAGATGGCCCACAACGTGACCAGCGGGGCGACGAGGACGATCGCCGAGCGCAGGTGGCCCCGCGTGAGCGCGATCAGCACAGATGCTGCGAGCAGGATCAGTGCCGGTGACGTCCACTCAGTCATTGTAATACCGCTCGTCTCGCTTCAGCACGTAGCCCAGGCCCTTGGCGACCAGCACCATGACCAGGCAGGACAGGAAGCCGTAGACCGCGCCGAAACCGATCCAGCCGTCGATGCCGAAGTGGCCGTCGCTGCCGGACAGGAATTGAACCGCGACGGTGAGCAGCAGGATCGCGATGAAGACGCGCCACAGCAGGCGGATCGTACGAGGGCGGGCGAGCCAGTGGTCTTCGGATGGCTGTTGCGTCATTCCTATTTTCCTACGAGCTGCGCTTCAAGCTGCAGTGCGGGCTGGTTGAAAAAGAAAAATGCGATTGTCAGCGCTGCCGTGATCGTGAGCGCGAGCACGGCGGTGAAGGGTGCCTCGCCGTGCGGTTTCGCATCGGCGGGGTCCTGCTTTCCGAACCAGACCAAGAAGATGATCGGCAGGAAATAGGACGCATTGAGCACGGTGCTAATGATGATGGTGAACAAGGCGACGTAGTTGTCCGCCTCAAACGAGCCCGCAAGAATGTACCACTTGGATACGAATCCGCCCGTGGGCGGCACGCCGATCATGCTGAGCGCGCCGATGGTAAAGGCCGTCATCGTCCAGGGCATGCGCCGGCCGATTCCGTGCAGCTGATGCAGCTCGGTCTTCTTCGAGGCGGTGTAGATCGCGCCGGCGGCGAAGAACAGGGTGATCTTGCCGAAAGCGTGGGCCACCATGTGGGTCGCCGCGCCGATCTCCGAGAGTGGTTTGAGGACCGCTGCCGCCATCACCACGTAGGATAGCTGGGAAATCGTCGAGTAGGCGAGCAGGCGCTTCAGGTTCTGCTGGCGCAGCGCGACCAGGCTGGCGGCGAGGACGGTGAAGGCGGTGGCGTAAAGCAGCCAGCCGGTTCCCGGGGACGCGGCGAGGAAGTCGACGCCGAAGATGTAGAGGATGACCTTGAGGATGGTGAAGACGCCGGCCTTCACAACCGCGACGGCATGCAGCAGGGCGCTGACTGGCGTCGGCGCGACCATGGCCGCGGGCAGCCAGCGGTGCACCGGCATGACCGCGGCCTTGCCGATGCCGAAGACGAAGAGACCGAGCAGCAGGCCGACCGCCGGGCCGCTGATGTTGCCGGCCAGGATGCCGCCCTCGGCGAAGTCGACGGTGCCGGCGATGCCGTAGGTCCAGATGATTGCCGGCAGCAGCAGGCCGATGGAGGTCATCAGCAGCAGGCCGAGGTAGACTCGGGCCGAGCGCACGGAGTTCTCGTCGCCCTTGTGGGTCACCAGCGGATAGGTCGAGAGGGTCAGCACCTCGTAGAACAAGTATAGCGTGAAGAGGTTGGCGGCGAAGGCGACACCCATGGCCGCGATGATGGCGATGGCGAAGAAGGCGTAGAAGCGCGTCTGGTGCTTCTCGTTATTGCCGCGCATGTAGCCGATCGAATAGAGCGAGTTCACGATCCACAGCCCGGAGGCGATGATCGCAAAGAGCATGCCCAGGGGCTCGACCTGGAAGGCGATGTCGATGCCCGGCACCACGGTGGCAAGGTGCACGGCGGGGCGCGCGCCGGCCTGCACGTCGGGCAGCAGGTTCAGCACGTTGATCGCCAGCAGCACGGCGGTGGTCAGCGTCACGGCCTCGCGCAGGTTGGCACTGAGGCGCCCGGCCAGCAGGATGCCGAGGGTTCCGGCCGCGGGCAGCAGAAGCGCGGCGAGGATGGAGGCTTCGGGGCTCATGCGACGGGACTCATTGGGTCAGGCCTCATGGCAGGTGATTCAGCAGGGAGAACGCCGCTGCCTCGGAGAGTTTGATCGGCAGGCCGGGCACCAGGCCGAAGTAGATGTTGGCGAGCACTGCGGCCCAGGTGGCGGCGAGCAGCATCGGCGGCGCCTCGCGCTGGCCCTGCGCCGCCTCCGGATGCGGGCTGCGGAAGTAGGCGGCCTCCACCACGCGCCAGACATAGACCACCGCCATCAGCGAGCCGACCAGAATTACCACCACCAGGAGGATGCCGAGCTTGCCCTCGGCCAGCGCCGCGGAGATCAGCAGCCACTTGCTGACGAAGCCTGCGGTGCCGGGCAGGCCGATGAGGCTTAGGGCGGCGAGGACGAAGGCGGCCATGGTCCAGGGCATGCGCTTGGCGGCGCCGGCCAGTTCGTCGAGCCGGAGGCCCTGGCAGTGCATGGCCAGGCCGGCGACGGCGAGGAAGAGCGCGCCCTTGGCGAGGGCGTGGTTGAAGATGTGGATGATGCCGGCGGAAAGCCCGGCGGCGCTCAGCAGGCTGGCGCCCAGCATGATGTAGCCGATCTGGGCGACTGAGGAATAGGCCAGCAGGCGCTTCAAGTTGCGCTCCATCATCGCCACGCCGGAGGCCAGCACGATGGCGAGCAGGGCCAGCGGCATGAGGAAGCGCGAGAACTGCAGGTCGTGATCGGCGAGGTTGCCCTGGAAGACCAGGAAGTCGAAGCGCAGCAGCACGTAAATCTGCACCTTGGTCGCACAGGCCGCAAGGAACACGGTGACGGCGTGCGGCGCGTAGGTATAGGCATTGGGCAGCCAGGCGTGCAGCGGAAAGACCGCGGCCTTCAGGGCCAAGCCGACGACGATGAAGCCGCCGGCGGCCAGGACCGGCCTCAGCTCGGCGACCTGGTCGATGCGCTGCGCCATGTCGGCGAGGTTCAGCGTGCCGGTCATCATGTAGATCAGGCCGACGCCGATCAGGTAGAAGGTCGCCCCGATGGTGCCCATCACCAGGTATTTGAAGGTCGCCGACAGCGCGCGCCGGTTGGGCCCGGCGGAAATCAGGATGTAGCTGGCGAGGGAGGAGACCTCCATGAACACGAAGATGTTGAAGGCGTCGGCCGAGACCACGATGCCGCAGAGGCCGGCCAGGGCCAGCATCCAGGCGCCGTAGAACAGCGGCTGGCGCGCTTCGTCGATGTCGGCGTCGATGCTGCGCCGCCCGGCGAAGAGAGCCACCAGCGAAGCGCCGGTGACCACCAGCAGGACGAGGCTGGTGAGCGCATCGACCCTGATCTCGATGCCGTAGGGGGCGGCCCAGCCGCCCACGGCGTAGCGGTACTCGATTCCGGAAAGCACGCCGGCCGTCAGCGTGACGGCGATGGCGAAGGCCATGGCGCTGGCCGCGGTCGCCGCGGCCCAGGCCAGGCCGCGCGGGCGCAGCAGGATGACGAAGGGGGCCGAGAGCAGCGGCACGACAACCTGCAGGACCGCCAGATGGTAGGCTTCGCCGCTCACTTCCGGTCGAGCTCCCTGATCTCGTTCTCCTCGATCGAGCCGTAGGCTTCCTTGATGCGCACGATGATTGCGAGGCCGAGGGCCAGGGTCGAGATGCCGACCACGATGGCCGTCAGGATCAGCACCGAGGGCAGCGGGTTGGAGAACACCCTGCCGGCGACGTTGTCGTGGAAGATCGGCGTCGTGCCGCCCTCGACCGGGCCCATGGAGATGTAGAGCAGGAACACCGCGGACTGGAACAGCGACAGCCCGATGAGCTTCTTGACCAGGTTCAGCTTGGCGGTCACGGCGTAGAAGCCGATCATCAGCAGGATCGAGAAGACCCAGTAATTATAGAGCTCGAGGGTTTCCATCACTTCGCCCCGCGCGCCGCGAAGGAATGGAAAATGCTGATCAGGACGCCGGTGACCGTAATGCCCACCCCGGCCTCGATCACCAGGATGCCGTAGTGCTGGCCGTGGACCGGGTCATGGGCGAGCACCGAGTAGTCGAGGAAGTTGCCGCCCAGCAGCATGCAGGTCACGCCGGTGAAGCCATAGACCAGGGGACCGGTGGCGGCCATGAGCTTCAGCAGCCATGCCGGCAGGGCCTGCCGGGCCCGCTCCTCACCCTCCAGCAGCGCGTAGAGCACGACACTGGCGGCGACGATGACGCCGGCCTGGAAGCCGCCGCCCGGGCTGAAGTCGCCGTGGAACTGGACGTAGAGCGCGAACAGCAGGATGAAGGGAATCAGCAGGCGGCCGACCACCCGCGGGATCTGGTAGTGGCGCAGCCCGCTCTTGCCGGCGAAGGTCATGGCCGGCGAAACCTTCGGCTGGCCGACCGGCGCCTTGCCGAGCAGGAACATGACGCCGATCCCCGCGGTGAAGACCACGAAGGTCTCGCCCAAGGTGTCGTAGCCGCGGAAGCTGGCCAGGACGGCGGTCACCACGTTGGGGACGTCGATGAATTCGGGAGTCTTCTCCAGATACCACGGCGCCACATGGAGCTGCGCCGGGGCGTTCGGGTCGCCGAGACGCGGCATGTCGAAGGTGGCGTAGACCAGCAGCGCGGCGACGGCGGCGACCACGCCGAGGGCGGTCAGGCGGCCGGCGGTGCCGGGCCGCTCGTGTTCGGCGGTGAGCGCCAGCGCGCCGAGGAACAGTACGGTGGAGATACCCGCGCCGACGGCGGCTTCCGTCAGGGCTACGTCGGCGGCGTCGAGCAGGAAGAAGACCATCGCGCTCAGCAGGCTGAAGATGCCCGAGAGCATGGCGGCGGCGAAAAGGTTCTTCGTCTGTACAATCGCCAGCGCGGTGATCACCAGGAGCGTCAGCAGAAAAATAATGAAGAAGACTGTGAAGACGGTCATGAGCGCGGCTCTTGTCGCCAGGGTTTCGCCAGCCCCGGATTGATGCCCGCCAGCAGCGCGGCGCTGGCCAGCGCATTGGCGGAAGTCGGGCTGGTGAACAGTATGAAGATGAGGATCGCGGCCAGCTTCACCGTGTCCAGGGTGAAGCCCGCCTGCAGGACCAGGCCGCAGAGGACGAGCATCGCGCCCAGCGAGTCGGTGACGCTGGCGGCGTGCATGCGGGTATAGAGGTCCGGCATGCGCAGTGCGCCGATGCCGCCGACCAGCACGAAGAAGCCCCCGGCGGTAAGGAGGATCCAGCTGATGACGTCCACGATCATGGCCATCGGGCTATTCCCCCTTCTTCTCTTCGGCCAGGCGGCGCTGGGCGCGCACGCGGAAGAACTCGAGGACTGCCAGGGTGCCGATGAAGTTGATCAAGGCATAGGTCAGCGCCATGTCGAGGAAGTCCGGCCGGCCGATGAAGAAAGAGGCCACGGCCAGCAGCAGCACGGTTTTGGTACCGAGCATGTTCACCGCCAGCACGCGATCGTAGACCGTGGGCCCCGCGAGGGCGCGCGCCAGGGCGATGGCCATGGTTGCGAGGATGGCGACGATTACGGCGTAGTAAATCATCAGCGGTCACCCAGGCTCGCGACCCGGCGGTCCATTTCGCCCGACATCAGGTCTTCGGCGCCTTCTTGGGTCAGGGCGTGGACCTTCAACTCGCCGTCGTACAGGTCGAGTGTCAGGGTTCCGGGGGTCAGCGTGATGGAATTGGCGAAAATAACCTGGCCGATGAGGCCGGGCGCGCTGGCCTTGAGCTCGATGTAACGGGCACTGATCGGCAGGCGCGGGTTCAGGATGACCTTGGTGACCGCCAGGCTGGACATGACGATCTCCTTGATCAGCCAGACCCAGTAGGCCAGCAGCCGCAGGCTGACGGTGAGCGCGAAGATCTCCCTGTTGAAGTAGCCCATGCGCCAGACGATGACCATGGTCGCCGCGCAGGAAAAGGCGCCCAGGCCGAGCAGCAACGGTTCGGTATGGCCGGACCACAGCACCCAGGCCGCCACGAGAAAGCAGAGCAGCACCAGCATGCCGCGCAGTGTCGCTGCAGAATTCTTCATAGGTGCGGATACATCCCCATTCGCCTCAACAGGATGAGCCTTCTCACTCAGCCAGCAATTCCCTGTGACCGTCGTTTTATGATCTCTGTTCAGAGCCGCCCGTTTCAGGCGGACCGAGCCTACTGACAGAGCCGCGCCGGTCAAGACAAACCGGTCGGAAATCGGCAGAATCGTGCGCGAGGCGCGGCCAAGATACCAGCTTGGTATGGCGATCCGACCGGCTTCGGCGTTCCGCGTACCGAAGTGGTCTGCTTCCTGGACCCGAAGCCGCCGCGTACGAATCGCCCGGGGCGGCAACCTGTCTCTCGAAGGCTCGCGCCAGGCGCCGGCAAAGAGCATCGCCAGCGGGCTCACGCGAGGGTAGATTCCGCTTCGCGATTCCCCTCACAGCCGCGCAAGGCAGCCGCCATGGTCTCCAGTCCCAGACCCATCATCATCGACACCGATCCCGGCCAGGACGACGCCATCGCCATCCTGCTGGCCCTGGCCTCCGAGGAGTTCGAGGTCCTGGGTATCACCGTGGTGGCGGGCAACGTGCCGCTGGCCCTGACCGAACAGAACGCCCGCAAGGTCTGCGAACTGGCCGGGCGGCCCGATGTGAAGGTCTTCGCCGGCTGCGCCCGCCCGCTGGTGCGCCCGCAGGTGACGGCGGAGGAGGTGCACGGCAAGACCGGCCTGGATGGCCCCGAGCTGCCGCCCCCCGGCATGCCGCTGCAGGAACAGCACGCCGTCGACTGGATCGTCGACACCCTGCGCGCGGCGCCTGCCGGCCGCATCACGCTGTGCACCCTGGGGCCGCTCACCAATATCGCGACGGCGCTGATCAAGGCGCCGGACATCGCCCCGCGCATTGCCGAGATCGTCATGATGGGCGGCGGCTTCTTCGAGGGCGGCAACACCACGCCGACCGCCGAGTTCAACGTCTACGTCGATCCCCACGCCGCCCACGTAGTCTTCACCTCGGGCATCAAGTTGACCATGCATCCGCTTGATGTGACACATAAAGCTTTGATGTCGAAGGCCTGGATCGAGTCCCTGCGCGCGCTCGGCACGCGGACCGGCGTCGCCGCCGCGGCCATGCTGGACTTCTACGAGCGCTTCGACATGGAGAAGTACGGTGAGGAAGGCGGCCCCCTGCACGATCCCTGCGTGCTGGCCTATCTGCTGCGGCCCGGGCTCTTCGACGGCAAGGACTGCAGCGTGCAGATCGAGACCGGGTCCGAACTGACCATGGGGATGACTGTGGTCGACTGGTGGAATGTCACCCCGGCGCCGCCCAACTGCAGGGTGATCAACCAGATCGACGCCGCCGGCTTCTACGCCCTGATCGGCGAGCGCCTGGCGCGGCTGCCGTAGCGCGCGGCCCCGGCGCATGCGACCCCGCTTTATCGGCAGCGAGATCTACCGGCGTTCCACCTACGGCGGGCGCCATCCGCTGGCGATCCCCCGCGTCTCCACCTGCATCGACCTCTGCCGTGCGCTCGGCTGGCTCCCCCCGGCGACCGATTTCGGCGACGTCTACATCGACAGCCCGCGGGCCTCGGCAGCGGAGCTGGCGCGCTTCCACGACCCGGCCTACATCGACGCCGTGCAGCGCGCCGAGGCGGCCCAGGACCTGCCGAAGGAACAGCAGCTGCGCTTCAACCTGGGGCGCAACGGCAACCCGATCTATCCGGAGGTCTTCCGCCGCCCGGCCACCGCCTGCGGCGCCTCGATCCTGGCCGGGCGCACCCTGGCCGCGGGTGCGGCCAAGATCTACAGCCCGGCCAGCGGGACCCACCACGGCCGCCCGGACCGGGCCAGCGGCTTCTGCTACTTCAACGATCCGGCGCTGGCCATCCTGGCTCTGCTCGACGGCGGCCTGGAACGGGTCTTCTACCTGGATGTCGATGCCCACCACGGCGATGGCGTGCAGGACGCCTTCCACGACGATCCCCGGGTCTTCACTCTTTCGATCCACGAGAACGCCCGCTGGCCGATGGCGGAGGAGGGGGCAGGGACCCTCGACGACCGTGCGGGCGGCCAGGCGCGCAATCTGCCGGTGCCCGAGGGCTTCAATGACAGCGAAATGGACTTCCTCATGGAGGCCGCGGTCCTGCCGCTCATCGAAGGCTTCGCGCCGCAGGCCCTGGTCGTGCAGTGCGGCGCCGATGCCCTGGCCGAGGACCCCTTGAGCAAGCTCGCGCTCTCCAACGGCGCCCTCTGGCGGGTGGTGGCGCGCGTCAAGGATCTGGCGCCGCGCCTGCTGGTGACGGGGGGCGGGGGCTATAATCCCTGGTCGGTGGGGCGCGCCTGGGCCGGCGTCTGGGCGACCCTCAACGGCTTCGAGGTGCCGGATCGCCTGCCCGAAGCGGCCGGGGCGGTGCTGCGCGCCCTGGAATGGCGCCACAGCCGGGGCCGCAATCCGCCGGAGGCCTGGTTCACCACCCTGGCCGACGCGCCGCGCCCCGGGCCGCTGCGGCCGGAGATCCGGCAGATCGCCGCCGCCGTGCTGGCGCCCTAGACGTGCTGCACGCCTGCCGTTACATCTAGGACCATGAAACGGATTCTATCCCTCCTGGTCCTGCTGATGGCCGCCTGGGCGGCGCCGGCGCTGGCCCAGTCCGCGCCGCTGACCGCCTTCGGTACCGGCGAGCTCGACATCGAAACCGCCGCCGGCGTGACCCACAAGTTTCAGGTGGAAATCGCCGAGACTTCCGGTCAGCGCGCCCAGGGGCTGATGTTCCGCCGCCAGATGGCCGCGGACGCGGGCATGCTGTTTCTTTTCGAGGGCAGCCTGCAGGAGCGGGCGATGTGGATGAAGAACACGCTTATCCCGCTGGATATGCTGTTCATTGACGAGGCGGGGAAAATTGTGCGCATCGAGCAGCGCACGGTGCCGCATTCCTTGCGGGCGATCAGATCGGGTCAGCCGGTGGCGGCTGTGCTGGAGCTTAATGCCGGGACGACGTCACGTCTCGCGATCGAACCCGGTGATCGGGTGATCTATCCAGCATTCAACTAAAGCAAGGTTCCCGGGAACTCTCTAACTACCGTCTAAGAGACTCTAACGTCTCGAGGATCCTGAGTGCATCGACCTCACATAGGGGTCCTCTTATCCGGCTAGCGCCGGTACCACTCACCGACTGGCGGAAAGCTTCTTAGGCTTCCGGATCCAGGGCAACCTGCTCCATCGCACGCCAGCCTTCGCCGGCCGCGACCAGGCAGCTCATGCCCTGCGGGGTCGTCACGATGATCGACCAGGTGGTGCCGTTGCCGGTGCTGAGCACCTCGACCAGACCGCCGTTGTGGGTCACACCCAGGGCGACGGGCTGCTCTTTGTACTTCTGCTGCAGAACCTGCAGAACGGAGTCTCGCTGATCACACTGAGGCTGCGCCATCGCTGCGCTGGTGCTAACGAGGGCGAGTCCAGCGCCGAGCGCTAAAATCTTCCACATGATAAGCCTC
>JBNKHC010000318.1:0-15334 GCA_050290145.1 Kiloniellaceae bacterium
GCAGTCTCTCTCCCAGAAGATCGAGGCCAGGCGTGAAGCCGCGCAGGGCGGCATGCAGGAGCGCGAGCAGGCCTTGCGGGCGGCCGACCTCGATCTGGCCCAGCGGCGCGCTTCCCTGTCGCCAGAGGAATACGTCGACGAGCGCAGCAAGCTGGAGGACGAAGGCATCGCCCTGCAGCGCGAAGCTCAGGAACAGCGCCGACAGCTCGACCAGATTTTCAGCCGCGGTATGGGCCAGGTGCAGCAGGTCCTGGTGCAGATTTCCCAGGACATTGCCCGGGAATACAACCTTGACCTGGTCCTGGCCAAGACCACAGTTATTCTTGTCCGCCCAGAGTTCGACTTCACTCAGGAGGCATTGAAGCGGCTCAATGCCCGCCTGACCGACGTGACGCTTCCGGACGAACCGAACTAAAGGTGGCCCATGGCAGACCGCAGTTTCTTCGATAATGCCGGGCCCTTCACCCTGGATAACCTGGCCGCGATCGCAGAGGCCGAGCTTCAGCCCGGCACCGAGGGCAGCCGCAGCTTCTCCGACGTCGCCCCCCTGGACACGGCGGGCCCGGAGGACGTGAGCTTCCTCGACAACCGCCGCTACCTCGGCCAGTTCGCTGAGAGCAAGGCCGGGGCCTGCATCGTCGATCCCGAATTCGCTGGGCGCGCGCCGGCGGGAATGATCCTGCTGCTCACCAAGCGCCCCTATCGCGGCTACGCCAAGGTCGCTCAGGCCTTTTATCCGGTGCCGCGCCCCACCCCCGGCGTTCACCCCACCGCGGTGGTCGACCCCGGCGCCAGCATCGGCGAGGGGACGGAGATCGGGGCCGGCGTCGTGGTCGGCGCTGGTGCGGAGATCGGCCGCGGCTGCCGGATCGAGGCCAACAGCGTTGTCGGCGAGTCGGTCGCTGTCGGCGACGGCACGGCGATCGGCCCCAACGTGTCCCTGGCCTTCTGCCGCATCGGACGGGCCTGCCAGATCCACGCCGGCGCGCGAATCGGCACCCGCGGCTTCGGCTTTTCGATGGATCCGGAGGGCTTCGTGGACGTGCCACAGCTGGGCCGCGTACTCATCGAGGACGGGGTCGAAATCGGGGCCAATACGACGATCGACCGCGGTGCCGGACCGGACACGGTGATCGGGGCCGGGGCGAAGATTGATAATCTCGTGCAGATCGGGCACAACGTGCGCATCGGGCGCGGTTGCGTGCTCGTGGCTCAGTCAGGCGTGGCCGGCAGCACGGTCCTGCAGGATTTTGTCGCCGTTGCCGCACAGGCAGGCATCTCAGGCCACCTGAAGGTCGGGGCCGGTGCCCAGATCGGAGCGAAAGCCGGGGTGATGCGCGACATTCCCAGTGGGATGACGGTCCTGGGCAGTCCTGCGCGGCCGGTCCGGGAATTTTTCCGGCTTGTCGCCCTGTGGGAGCGCCAGTTGAAGGCAAGAGGTAAGAAGAAGGATGAATAAAGAGACCTCAGTGCAGGAAGAAAGCGGCTCGCTGAACGTCCATGACATCATGGCGCTGCTGCCGCACCGCTACCCGTTCCTCATGATCGACCGGGTGGAGGATATCGTCCTCGGCGAGAGCGCGACGGGAATCAAGAACGTCACCATCAACGAGCCTTTCTTCCAGGGGCACTTCCCCGAACAGGCAGTGATGCCGGGGGTCCTGCTGGTCGAGGCCATGGCGCAGACCGCGGCGGCCCTGGTGATGCATACCCTGGGGAAGGAGGCCCACGGCAAGCTGGTCTACTTCATGACCATCGACGAAGCGCGCTTCCGCAAACCGGTGGTGCCCGGCGATACCGTTCGCATCCAGGTGACGCGCATTCAGAACCGCCGCAACGTCTGGAAGTTCAAGGGCGAGGCGCTGGTCGACGGCACCCTCGTGGCCAATGCCAGCTACTCCGCCATGATCGTGGGATACTGATGTCGGAAGTCCACCCGACAGCCATCGTCGACTCAGGCGCGAAGATCGCGGACGGCTGTTTCATCGGTCCTTACTGCGTCATCGGCCCCCACGTGACCCTGGGTGAAGGGGTGCGTCTGCACAGCCACGTGGTCATCGATGGGCGCACCTCCGTGGGTGCGCGCACGCAGATCTATCCCTTTTCCTCCATCGGCCAGCCGCCGCAGGACCTGAAGTACAAGGGCGAGCCGTCGGAACTCCACATCGGCACGGACAACGTGATCCGTGAGCATGTGACCATGAACCCCGGCACCGAAGGCGGCGGCATGGTGACCGAAATCGGCAACGGCTGCCTCTTCATGCCGGGCAGCCATGTCGCCCACGACTGTCGCCTCGGCAACGGCGTGATCATGGCCAACAACGCGACGCTGGCCGGCCACGTGGTGTTGGAGGACTACGTCATCATGGGCGGTCTCTCCGGCGCGCAGCAGTTCGTGCGCGTCGGCCGCAATGCCATCATCGGCGCCATGGCCGGCGCCAAGAGCGACGTCATTCCCTTCGGCATGGTCATGGGCCGGCCCGGCATCCTGGCCGGGCTCAACCTCGTGGGCCTCAAGCGCGCCGGCGTGGACGGCAAGGAAATCCAGGTGCTGATGAAGGCCTACGACCACCTCTTTGGCGCGCGTGGCACCTTCGCTGAGCGTATCGACGCCGTGGCCGACCAGTACGGCGGCCAGGAAACGATCGACGTCCTGGTCGGCTTTCTGCGCGCGGAAACCTCACGCCCCATCCTGCAGCCGGAAGAAGACTGATGGTCGGGCCGCTCGGTATCGTTGCCGGCGGCGGGTCCCTCCCACGCCGGCTGGTTGAGGTCTGTCAGGCCAGCGGCCGTGGCGCTTTCGTCATCGCCATCGAGAACCATACCGACCCGGCCACCGTGGAGGGCGCCAACCACCTCTGGATCCGCATGGGCCAGAGCGAGAAGGCGGTGCAGGCCCTGAAAGAAGCCGGCGTCAAGGACCTGGTCCTGGTCGGCGCCGTCAAGCGGCCGAGCATGACCGAGCTGCGCCCCGACCGGAAGACCTTCAAGTTTCTCGCCAAGATCGGCTTCAACAGCCTGGGCGACGACGGTCTGCTGGGGGCCGTGGTGAAGGGCCTGGAAGACGAGGGCTTCACCCTGCGCGGGATCGAGGAGTTCGTGCACGACCTGCTGGCCGCCGAAGGCTGCTTCGGGCGCAACGAGCCCGATGAGACCGCCTGGCGCGACATCCAGCGCGGCATCGAGGTGGTGCGGGCCATGGGCGCGGCCGATGTCGGCCAGGCCACGGTCATCCAGGACGGCCTGGTCCTGGGCGTCGAGGCCCTGGAGGGGACGGACGCCCTGCTGGCGCGCTGCGGGCCTCTGCGCCGCGCCGGCCCCGGCGGGGTCCTGGTGAAGCTCAGCAAGCCCGGGCAGGAACGCCGGGCGGACCTGCCGACCATCGGCGTGAAGACGGTGGAGGGCGCCGCCGCCGCCGGGCTGCGCGGCATCGCCGTGGAAGCGGGCGGCACCCTCGTGGTCGACCTGCCCGCCGTCGTCGCGGCCGCAGACCGCAACGGCCTCTTCATCATCGGCATCAGCCGCGAAGCGGCGGCGGGCGCCGCCGCCGGATGAGGACCCCCGCCAATTCGGGCGCGGGGCAGGGGGAAGGGCCGCTGATCTTCCTCATCGCCGGCGAACCCTCCGGCGACCTCCTGGGCGCGCGCCTCATGGCGGCCCTGCGCGAGGAGACCGGCGGGCGCGTCCGCTTCGCCGGCATCGGCGGCGAAGCCATGACGGCGGCGGGGCTGCAGAGCCGCTTTCCGATCCATGAGCTGGCAGTGATGGGCTTCATCGAAGTGCTGCCGCACCTCTTCACCATCCTCAGGCGCATGCGCGAAACCGTCGCCGCGGTGAAGAAACTGCGCCCCGATGCCGTGGTCACCATCGACTCGCCGAGCTTCACCCTGGAGATCGCCGGGCGCCTGAAGGGGCAGGGCATCCCCCTGATCCACTACGTGGCGCCGCAGGTCTGGGCCTGGAAGGCCTGGCGCGCGAAGTCGGTCGCCCGCTATCTGGACCACCTGCTGGCGCTGCTGCCCTTCGAGCCGCCTTATTTCGAGCGTCACGACCTGCCCACGCACTTCGTCGGCCATCCTGTGGTCGAGGCCCGGTCCGCGGCGCAGAGCGGCAATGGCGCCCAGGATCTCTGCCTGGCGGTACTGCCGGGCAGCCGCAAGGGCGAGGTGGCGAAGCTGCTGCCGGTCTTCGCCGAGGTCGTACGCGCCCTGGCGGCGAGGCATCCTGACCTGCGGGTGGTGATCCCCACAGTGGAGACCGTGGCCGAGGTGGTGCGGGAGAAGGTGCGGGACTGGCCGGTCCCGGTCGCGGTGGTGCGCGGCGCCGAGGCCAAGGCCGAGGCCTTCGGCGAGGCTACGGCGGCCCTGGCGGCCTCCGGCACGGTGGCCCTGGAACTGGGCGTGGCCGGGGTGCCGACGGTGGTGGCCTACCGCTTCGCCGGCATCGTCGGGCTGCTGTCGCCCTCGCTGCTGCGGGTGCCCTTCGTCAGCCTGGTAAACCTGATCGCCGGGCGCGAGGTGCAGCCGGAGTTCCTGCAGCGCCGCTGCCGGGCGTCGGAGATCCTGCCGGCGGTGGAGCGCCTGCTGAGCGATCCTGCGGCCCGTGCCGCCCAACGCGAAGGCTGCCGCGGCGTGGTCGAGGCGCTGACCCCGCCGGAGGGCAGTCCCAGCCGCGCCGCCGCCCGGCGCATCCTGGCCTGCCTGAAGGACCAGGCCGCAAGCTGACAAGAAAAAGGGCGCCGCTGCTCTTGCAGGGCGCCCCTTGCTTGGTCCTTTGCGGCCGCTCAGCGTTTCTCGAGCGGCACGTAGGGGCGCTCGGTGTAACCGTGGTAGAGCTGGCGCGGGCGGCTGATGCGCTGCTTGGGATCCTCGATCATCTCGCGCCACTGGGCGACCCAGCCGACGGTGCGGGCCACGGCGAAGAGCACGGTGAACATCGAGGTCGGGAAGCCCATGGCCTTGAGGATGATGCCGGAATAGAAGTCGACGTTGGGGAACAGCTTCCTCTCGACGAAGTAGTCGTCCTCCAGGGCGATCTTCTCCAGCTCCATGGCCATTTCCAGCATCGGATCGTCGACGCCCAGCTCGCCCAGCACCTCGTGGCAGGACTTCTGCATCACCTTGGCACGCGGGTCGTAGTTCTTGTAGACGCGGTGGCCGAAGCCCATGAGGCGGAAGGGATCGTCCTTGTCCTTGGCGCGCTTGATGAACTCGGGAATACGCTCCTTGGAGCCGATCTCGCCCAGCATCTGCAGCACCGCCTCGTTGGCACCGCCATGGGCCGGCCCCCAGAGCGACGCGATCCCCGCGGCGATGCAGGCGAAGGGGTTGGCGTTACTGGAGCCGGAGATGCGCACCGTCGAAGTCGAGGCGTTCTGCTCGTGGTCGGCGTGCAGGATGAAGATGCGGTCCATGGCCCGGGCCAGCACCGGGTTGATCTTGTACTCCTCGCAAGGGACCGAGAACATCATGTGCAGGAAGTTCTCGGCATAATGCAGGTCGTTGCGCGGGTACACGAAGGGCTGGCCGACCGAGTACTTGTAGGCCATGGCGGCGATGGTCGGCATCTTCGCGATCAGACGGTGCGAGGCCACCATGCGCTGATGCGGATCGTTGATGTCCGTGGAGTCATGGTAGAAGGCGGACATCGCGCCCACCACGCCGACCATGACGGCCATGGGGTGCGAATCGCGCCGGAACCCACGGAAGAAGTTGTTCATCTGCTCATGCAGCATGGTATGGTAAGTGATTGATTTCTCGAACGCCGATTTCTCCTTGGCGTTCGGCAGCTCACCATGCAGCAGCAGGTAGCAGACATCCATGAAGTCGCTGTGCTCGGCCAGCTCCTCGATCCGGTAGCCGCCGTGCATCAGGATGCCGACTTCACCGTCGATGTAGGTGATCCTGGAATCGCAGCTCGCCGTGGAGGTGAAGCCGGGGTCGTAGGTGAACATCCCCGTTTCGGCGTAGAGCTTGCTGACGTCGATGGCACGGGGGCCGACGCTGCCGTCCAAGACCGGGAGTTCCAGGCTCTTTCCGGTGCTGTTGTCCGTCAGGGTCACGGTAGCCCTGTTGGCGATCGGTTTGGCGTCGTTCATAGTCCCATCCTCAACTGGAAATGCCCCGCAGGCGGGTGCCCAATGTTGGCCGCGAGCATAGAGAATCCGACCGATTCAATCAATTGCCGCGGCGCAACATAGAGCGCTAGAAAGAAGTGCTCTGATCGGCGATCCGGGCCAGGGATTCTTCTCGCCCGAGGATCGCAGCAACCTCGAAAATCCCCGGCGAAACATTCGATCCACTGAGCGCGGCGCGCAACGGCTGGGCAACGTCGCCCAGCTTGCAGCCCTCGCTCTCCGCAAGGGCGCGGACCGCCGCCTCGACGGCATCCTCGCTCCACTCAGGCAACTGGCTCAGGCTGGCATGCAGGCGGCCCAGGAGAGCGCGCGCTTCAGGCTTGAGGATCTTTTCCGCTTTGGGTGTCAGTGTCAGCGGCCGATCGATAACGTAAAATACCGCGTTTTCAGCTAGTTCGACAAGATTTTTCGCCCGTGCCTTGAGGCCATCCATGCCTGCGGCAAGGCGTTCCCGGGCCAGGTCCGACAGTGGTCGTCCGAGGCCCTGTTCCAGGCGCGGCACCAGCAGTTCCACCAGGCGGTCCGAGGCCGCCTCGCGCAGGTAGTGGCCGTTGAGGCTCTCGAGCTTCACGAAGTCGAAGCGAGCCGCCGACTTGCCGACCCCGTCCAGGTCGAACCACTCGATCGCCCGCTCGGTGGAGATGATCTCGTCGTCGCCGTGGCCCCAGCCGAGGCGCAGCAGGTAGTTGCGCAGGGCCTCCGGCAGATAGCCCATGTCCCGGTAGGCATCGACCCCCAGGGCGCCGTGGCGCTTGGACAGCTTGGCCCCGTCGGGGCCGTGGATCAGCGGGATGTGGGCGAACAGCGGCGGCTCCCAGTCCAGGGCCCGGTAGAGCTGGGTCTGGCGAAAGGCGTTGGTCAGGTGGTCATCGCCGCGGATGACGTGGGTGACGCCCATGTCGTGGTCGTCGACCACCACCGAAAGCATGTAGGTCGGGGTGCCGTCGGCGCGCAGCAGGATCATGTCGTCCAGCTGGTCGTTGCGCACGGTGACCTCGCCCTGCACCAGGTCGGCGATCGCCGTCTCGCCGTCCTGCGGCATCTTCAGGCGCACCACCGGGTCGATGCCGGCCGGCGCCTCGGAAGGATCGCGGTCGCGCCAGCGCCCGTCGTAGCGCATCGGCCGGCCCTCGGCCCGCGCCGTAGCGCGCATCTCCTCCAGCTCCTCCGGCGAGCAGTAGCAGTGATAGGCGCGGCCCTTGGCCAGCAGGTCGCGCGCCAGCTCCGCGTGCCGCTCGGCGCGGGCGAACTGGTAGACGATCTCCCCGTCGTGATCGAGGCCCAGCCAGTCCAGGCCGTCGAGGATCGCGTCGATGGCCTCCTGGGTGGAGCGCTTGCGGTCAGTGTCTTCAATGCGCAGGCGGAACTGCCCGCCGTGGTGGCGGGCGAAGAGCCAGTTGAAGAGCGCGGTACGGGCGCCACCGATGTGCAGGAAGCCGGTGGGCGAGGGCGCAAAGCGCGTCACGACGGAACTGGTGTCGGTGGTCATCACTCAATCGCTTGCTGGAAACGGGAACTGGAGGCGGGGGACCCGTGCCGGTCCCCTGGAAACCGGGATGGCGGGGTTTACCACAGCCGGGGGAAGCTCGGCAAACCGCCGCTGCTCTTCTTTTGCGCGTGTTATACAGACATTACAATCGCTAAAGTTATAAGAAGGATCTGACGGGGGAAACCGCGATGTGGGCGCTGCCCGGCGGGAGGGAAAGCAAGGGGGACAGACCCGGGCCCCGCGATCTCGTCTGGCTGACCGGACGGGCGCGGGACAACCTGCTGGCCGAACGCGGGCGCTGGCCGCTCTGGGTGCCGGTGCTGCTTGGGCTCGGCGTCTGCGCCTATTTCTGGAGCCCGGCGGAACCGCCGCCCTGGCTCGGCCCCGGCGTCGCCCTGGCTCTCCTTCTCGCCGCCTGGAGCCTGCGCCGCGCGCCGGGCCTCACCCTGGTGCTTCTGGCGCTGCTTGCCGTGGCCGCGGGCTTCGCCCTGGCGCAGCTGCGCACCCAACTCGTGGCCGCGCCGGTTCTGGAGCGGACCTGGGGACCGGCCGAGCTGACGGCGGAGGTGCTGGGCAGCGAACCACGCACCCGGGGCTGGCGGCTTTACCTGCGCCCCCTGGAGATGCCGGGCCTCGCCGAAGCGGAGCTGCCGGCAAGGCTGCGGATCACCGTGGCCGGGCTGGAGGCCGCCCCGGCGCCGGGCAGTCCCATCCGCCTGCGCGCGGCGCTGAGGCCGCCCAGCCCGCCGGTGCTGCCGGGCGCCTTCGATTTCGCCCGCCAGGCCTGGTTCCAGCGCCTCGGCGGCATCGGCTTTGCCTACGGCACCGCCGAGGTGCTGGCGCCGCCGCAGGACAGTGGCGGTGTCGGCGCCGCCTGGCAGCGCTGGTGGGCGGGATTGCGCCAGACCATCGCCGCACGCGTCGCCGCGCGGCTCGAGGGCCAGACGGGCGCCGTAGCGGTGGCGCTCATCACCGGACAGCGCGGCGGCATCAGCGAGGCGACCCGTGCCGACATGCGCGCCGCCGGCCTGGCCCACCTGCTGGCCATCTCGGGCCTGCACATGGGCTTGGTCGCGGGCTGCCTGTTCTTCGCTCTGCGGGCAGGCCTGGCCCTGATCCCGGGCCTGGCGCTCTATCACCCGATCAAGAAGTGGGCGGCCGTGGCCGCCGGCGCGGGGGCCTTCGTCTATCTGAACCTGGTGGGCGCCAGCATTCCGGCGCAGCGCGCCTTCCTCATGGTCGCCGTGGTGCTGCTGGCGGTGCTGCTGGACCGCCGTGCGCTCTCCCTGCGCCTGGTCGCCTGGGCGGCTGCGGTGATCCTGGTCGTGGCGCCGGAGAGCCTCATGTCGGCCAGCTTCCAGATGTCTTTTGCCGCGGTCACCGCGCTCATCGCCGCCTATGAAGCCTGGGAGGGCCACCGCCCGCAGTATCGCGCGGCGAGGGGGCCGGGCCAAAAATTCTTCGCCTACTTTGCCGGCGTTGCGGCGACCTCGGTCATCGCCATCCTCGCCACCGGTCCCTTCGCCGCCTTTCACTTCCAGCGCCTGGCGCTCTACGGCCTGCTGGCCAATCTGGTCGCGGTGCCGCTGACCGCCTTCTGGATCATGCCCTGGGCCGTGCTGGCCCTGCTGCTCATGCCCTTCGGCGGCGAGGCTCTCGGCCTCGTTCCCATGGGCTGGGGCATCGAGCTGCTGCTGGGACTTGCCGGGGCCGTGGCGGCTTGGCCGGCGGCCAGCCTGCAGGTGCCGCCCATGCCCGACTGGGGCCTGGGGATGGCGGTCCTCGGCGGGCTGTGGCTCTGCCTCTGGCAGCGGCCCTGGCGCCGCGCGGCAGTGGTGCTGATCCTCGCCGGGGCGCTCTCGCCGCTGAGCTTCGCGCCGCCGATCCTGCTGATCAGCGGCGATGGGCGTCAGGCGGGCTTGCGGGATGTGGAGGGCACTCTGTGGGTGGCCTGGCCGCGGGGCAGCCGCTTCGTGCTCGAGAGCTGGGCACGGCAGGCCTTTGCCGGCCAGACACGCGCCTGGCCGGCGTTCGGCGAAGGGGTTGCCGGCGGGCTGAGCTGCGATCCCCTCGGCTGCCTCTACCGGGAGGGCGGGCGCATCTTCGCCGTGCTGCGCGACCCGCGCGCCGCCGACGACGACTGCCGCCTGGCCGAGGTGGTGGTCAGCCTGGAGCCGCTGCGCCGCCAGCCCTGCCGCGGGCCGGCGGTGGTGATCGACCGCTTCGATCTCTGGCGCCACGGCGCCCAGGCGGTGTGGCTGGGGCCGGACGGCCCCGTCGTCCGCACCGTGGCCGGGCAGCAGGGCGCGCGGCCCTGGTCGCCCTATCCGGCGCGCAATCTAAGGAAGTAGCGGTGGCTGCGCTCAGTAGCGCCGCAGGAGCCCCACCAGACGGCCCTGGATGGCGACGCGCTCCGGCGGGAAGATCCGCGTCTCGTAGGCCTGGTTGGCCGGTTCCAGGGCGATGGCGCCGCCCTTGCGGCGCAGGCGCTTCAGGGTGGCCTCCTCGTTGTCGACCAGGGCCACCACGATGGTGCCGTTCTCGGCGCTCTCGCAGCGTTCGATGATCACCGTGTCGCCGTCCAGGATGCCGGCGTCGACCATGGAATCGCCGTCCACCTCCAGGGCGTAGTGCTCGCCGCTGCCCATGATGGAGGAGGGCACGTCGACGTAGTTGGAGTAGTCGCGCAGGGCCTCGATCGGCGTACCGGCGGCGATCCGGCCGTAGAGCGGCAGCTGGATCGCCTCGCTGTCGTTGGCGGCCTGGGCGCCGGGGATCGACGAGGAGAACCCGCCCCGGATGACCTTGGGGGCGAAGCCGCCGCGGGCGTCGCCGCCCTGGGGCGCACTCTCGCCGCCCAACCCGGGGGCCGTGTCCTCGGCCTCTGCGGCCATGTCACTGGGCAGGCGCAGCACCTCCACGGCCCGGGCCCGGTGCGGCAGGCGGCGGATGAAGCCGCGCTCCTCCAGGCCGGTAATCAGGCGGTGGATGCCCGACTTCGACTTGAGCGCCAGCGCATCCTTCATTTCGTCGAAGGACGGGGAGACCCCGTTCTTCTGCAAGTGGCGGTGGATGAAGAGCAGGAGCTCGTGCTGCTTTTTGGTGAGCATGGATCTCTAAACCCCAGGGTGTCGTCATCCGTCATCGGAGCGACACAAAATATGGAACAAAACAAAAACCTGGGCACATGTTCTAGTTTAGTTCTCATTGCCCGTCAAGGGCTATGTCAGGAGCCGGTCAGCCTGTCGGGCCGGTCCGGCGCCGCTTGGGGCGTGGCGCAAAGAGGAAAACGGGGCGGCCGGGCCTAGGTCCTGTACTCATAAATTCTCGCGAGCCGCGTTTGCTCTGGGCCGGTCTTGCGGCAGGAGAGCGGGCGCAGGCGATGTGGTTCCATCGGCAAGCCCGCTCGACGCCCCGCAAGACCGGCCCAGACAAACCCTTCGGGACGCGGCGAATTTGCCCGCTGGGGGCGTCCTCGTCGCTCGCAATGGGCCCGCATTTACTCGCTCCTCCTCCTACCCAGCGGGCAAATTCGCCAGCGGCGCGGCCACGACAATTTATGAGTACAGGACCTACAGGCCGGGCACCAGATCCGGGAAGGACAGCACTTCGACCAGATCGCCCTGGGTGGCGGCAGGGGCGTGGGGCACACGCACGATGAGGCCGTCGGCGGCGGCCAGCAGCGCCAGCATGGAGGAATCCTGGCGGCCGTAGGGCGTCACCGTGCGGCGGCCGTCGCCGCTCTCGGCGATGGTGGCGCGCAGGTAGTCCTGGCGCTGGTCGTTGGGTCCGAGATCGCCGCCCAGTACCATCTGTTGCAGCGGATGGGGCGGCAGGTCGAGGCCCAGCAGCGCGTTCAGTGCCGGGCGGGCGTAGAGCAGGGAACAGACCACGGCGGAAACCGGGTTGCCGGGCAGCCCGATCATCGGCGTGCCGCCCAGCTGGCCGAACATCAGCGGCTTGCCCGGGCGCATGGCGATCTTCCAGAAGTCGAGCTCCAGGCCCTGTTCGCCCAGCACCTTCTGCACCAGGTCGTGCTCGCCCACCGAGGCGCCCCCGGCGGTGAGCAGCAGGTCGGCGCCCTTGGCCCCGGCGGCGAGCGCCGCCAGCTGCTCTTCCTTGTCCGGCGCGATGCCGAGCTGGACCGGCTCGCCGCCGCAGGCGCGCACGAAGGCGGCCAGCGCCAGGCCGTTGGAGCTGACGATCTGGCTCGGGCCCAGCGGCTCGCCGGGCATCACCACCTCGTCACCGGTCGCCAGGATGGCGACGCGCGGGCGGCGGCGCACCTGTACCCAGGGATGGTTCATGGCGGCGATGAGCCCGATGTCGCGCGCACCCAGCAGCCGCCCGGCGCGCGGGCCCGGATCGCCCTCGGCGAAGTCGAGCCCGGCGGGGCGGACGTAGTTGCCCAGCTTGCAGGACTCTTTCACCGTGACTTCACCGTCGCCGGCCTCGGTGTCCTCCTGGATGACGATGGAATCGGCTCCCCGGGGCAGGGGCGCGCCGGTGAAGATCCGCACCGCCTCGCCGGCGCCCATCTCGCCCTCGAAAAGCCCGCCGGCTGGCACCGCGCCGATCACCTTCAGGCTGACCGGCACCCCAGGCCTGACGGGCGCCACGTCGGCGGCGCGCACCGCGTAGCCGTCCATGGCGGAGACCGCGTGCGGCGGCTGCGTCACCCTTGCGCGCACGTTGGCGGCCAGCACCCGGCCGAAGGCCTCGGCGATGCTCACCGTCTCGGCGGGCAAGGGGGCGAAGTTCTTGAGGATGCGGTCCAGCGCCTCGGCGACAGAGATCATCAGGACGCCTCATAGGTGCCGGACTTGCCGCCGGCCTTGTGCGTCAGGCGCACCTCGGTGATCCGCATGCCGCGGTCGACCGCCTTGCACATGTCGTAGACGGTCAGCGCCGCCACGCTGACGGCGGTGAGCGCTTCCATCTCCACGCCGGTGCGGCCCTTCAGCTTGCAGGTGGCGGTGATGTCGACGGCGTTGCGCGCCTCGTCGAGCGTGAGGTCGACCTTCACCGAGGTGAGCGCCAGCGGGTGGCAGAGCGGGATCAGGTCCGGCGTGCGCTTGGCGCCCATGATGCCCGCAAGTCGCGCCACCGACAGCACGTCACCCTTCTTCACGCCGCCCTCGCGGATCATCGCCAGGGTCTCGGGCTGCATGATCACCGAGCCCTGGGCCGTGGCGGTTCGCTCGGTCACGTCCTTGTCGGAGACGTCGACCATGACGGCCTTGCCCTCGGCATCGAAGTGGGTGAAGTCGGCCATCGCGCGTTCCTAAGCTGCGGGAACCTTGCCCAGCACCAGCTCGGCGGTGGCGGCGGTGACGTCGTCCTGGCGCATGAGGGATTCGCCGATCAGGAAGGCGCGCGCGCCGACGGCGGTCATGCGCGCCAGGTCGGCCGGCTTGTAGAGCCCGCTCTCGGCCACCAGCAGGCGGTCCCTGGGCACGCGCGGCGCCAGCTCCTCGGTGGTCTTCAGGTCGACTTCAAGGGTCTTGAGGTTGCGGTTGTTGATGCCGACCAGCGGCGACTTCAGCTTCAGGGCGCGGTCCAGCTCGGCGCCGTCGTGCACCTCGACCAGCACGTCCATGCCGAGCTCGAGGGTGAGGGCTTCCAGCTCCGCCGCCTGGGCGTCCTCCAGGGCGGCCATGATGAGCAGGATGCAGTCGGCGCCCAGGGCGCGGGATTCGACGATCTGGTAGGGATCGAGCATGAAGTCCTTGCGCAGGCAAGGCAGGGGCACGGCGTCGCGCGCCATGACCAGGAAGCCGTCGGCGCCCTGAAAGTAAGGTTCGTCGGTCAAGACCGAGAGGCAGGCGGCGCCGCCGGCCAGATAGGCCTCGGCCAGGCGCGGCGGGTCGAAGTCGGCGCGGATCAGGCCCTTGCTGGGAGAGGCCTTCTTGATCTCGCAGATCAGGGCATTGGCGCCGGTGGCGGCCTTGGCCTCCAGGGCGGCGCGGAAACCACGCGGCGCCGAAGCCGCGGCGGCGCGCTCTTCCAGTACTTCCAGCGGCGTCACGGCCTTGCGCGCGGCGATCCAGTCGCGCTTGTCGGCGCAGATCTTCTGCAGAATGTCTTCCTTGGCGGGGGCACTCATGCCGGCACCGTCTCGTTGGTGATGCGCACCAGACGGTTCAGGGCTTCCAGGGCGCGGCCGGAATCGATGGCCTCCGCCGCCAGCGCCACGCCCTCCTTCAGGTCCCCCGCCTTGCCGGCGATGACCAGGGCCGCGGCGCTGCCCATCAGCACGATGTCGCGGTAGGCGCTGTGCTCGCCCTCCAGCATGGCGCGCAGCACCGCCGCATTGTGCTCGCGGTCGCCGCCGACCAGGTCTTCCATCTTGGCCACCGGCAGGCCCGCGTCGGCCGGCGTCACCTCGAAGGTGGCGATCTTGCCGTCCTTCAGCTCGGCGACCTGCGTCGGGCCCAGGGTCGAGACCTCGTCCATGCCGCCGGCGCCGTGCACCACCCAGGCGCGCTCGTGGCCCAGGTCGCGCAGCACTGCAGCGAGCGGCTCCAGCCACTGCGGCGCGAAGACGCCGATGAGCTGGTGCTTCACCTTGGCCGGGTTCGACAGCGGGCCCAGCAGGTTGAAGATGGTGCGGGTGCCCAGTTCGACGCGGGTCGGACCGACATGGCGCATGGCGCTGTGGTGGCGCTGGGCCATGAGGAAGCAGGTGCCGGCCTCCACCAGCGCGCGCTCGACCAGGGCGAAGTCGGCCTCGATGTTGACGCCCAGGGCCTCCAGAACGTCGCTGGCACCGCTTTTGGAGGAGGCAGCACGATTGCCGTGCTTGGCCACCGGAACGCCGCAGGCGGCGACCACGAACTGGCTGCCGGTGGAGATGTTGTAGGTGCCGGTGCCGTCGCCGCCGGTGCCGCAGATGTCGATGGCGCCTTCGGGCCGCCTGACGGTGGTCATCTTGGAGCGCATGACCGTGGCGGCGCCGGTGATCTCCTCCACCGTTTCGCCGCGGACGCGCAGCGCCATGAGGAAGCCGCCCATCTGTGCCGGGGTGGCGTTGCCGGACATCATGATGTCGAAGGCCTGCTCGGCCTCGCCGCGGGCCAGGCTGGCGCCGGTCGCGACCTTGCCGATCAGGCCCTTCAGATCGGGCATGTCGCCGCTCATCTGCCGATTCTCCGCGTTTAAGCCGCCGCGGCCGGGTCGGCGAGCTTGAGGAAATTGCGCAAGAGGGCGTGGCCGTGCTCGGAGGCGATGCTCTCCGGGTGGAACTGCACGCCATAGATCGGCAGCGTGCGATGCTGCAGGCCCATGATGACGCCGTCGTCGGCGGTGGCCGTGATCTCCAGCTGGTCGCTGGGGAAGCTCGCCGGATCGATGGTCAGCGAGTGATAGCGCGTGGCGGTGAGCGGCGAAGGCAGCCCGGCGAAGACGCCCTTGCCCTCGTGGGTCACCTGGCTCAGCTTGCCGTGCATCGGCTCGGGCGCGCGCACCACCTTGCCGCCGAAGTGCTGGCCGATCGCCTGGTGGCCCAGGCAGACGCCGAACAGCGGCACCTTGCCGGCCGCCGCCGCGATCAGCTCCAGACAGATGCCGGCCTTGTCGGGGTCGCAGGGACCCGGCGAGATGACGATCCCCTGCGGCTGCAGGGCCAGGGCCTCCGCCGCGGTGATCTTGTCGTTGCGGCGCACCTCGATCTTCGCCCCCAGTTCCCCCAGGAAGTGGAAGAGATTGTA
>JBNKHC010000319.1:0-22924 GCA_050290145.1 Kiloniellaceae bacterium
CGAAGGCGCCGAGGCCCACCTTGGGGGCGTCGTCGCGGCCGCGCACCCAGCCTTTCTGGAACTGGCTCTGGCTGACGATGCGCTCGTAGTTGTCGAGCATGGCGTCGATCTCCTGGCGGTCGACCAGGTTGGTCTTGTAGACCAGGTTGCGCAGGAAGCGGTTGAAGCGGCCCTCGTTCTGCAGGTCCTGCTGCACGCAGGCATGAACCAGGCCGACCACGTAGCCGAAGCGGTAGATGGTGGGCTCTTCTGCCGCGAAGCCGGGGCCGTGGGCGCCGATGAAGGAGGCCAGCTCGTTGATCTTCGCCTGCTCGGCGGTGATCTCCTCCACCACTTGAATGGCGTCGGCGCCGCTGCATTCGTCCGACAGCGCTTCCAGCTCCTTGATCGCCTTTTTGCGCCGTTCCGAGCCTTCGTCCGAGGCCCCCTTGCGCGACCAGAACTGCACGCGATCCAGGATCTCGGTCATGGGCGCGGACTTCACCAGGTAGTCGTCGCCGCCGGCCTTCAGGCATTCCAGAATGGTGTCCGGGTTGTCGAGGGCGGAAAGGAAGAGGATGGGCGAGGGGTGCAGGCCCTGCATCTTGCGGATCCTTGCGCAGGTCTCGATCCCGTCCAGGCGCGGCATCATGACATCGAGGATGATGAGCTGCGGGTTGGACACCTTGTGCAGCATGCCGATGGCCTTCTCGCCGTCGGCCACCTTCATGACGCTGAAGCCGGCGGACTCCAGCATGTCGGCGTACATGCGCCGCAGGGTATCGTTGTCCTCGGCCAGAATGATGGGTCTTGCCGACATCGCGGGGGATCTCTTGCGGCTGTTTTCAGGGCCTCCGCCCGGTTTCCAGGCAGGCCTTCAGTCTGCACCCATGTGGTTAATTTTCGGTAACAACCCCTGTAAGAAGTTTATATGTGTACGCTATCCGTTGCGGTGTGGCTTCGGGAGCCGTGCCGCTGGTGCGCCGCGCCGCCGATCTGCTATACCCCTGGCCTCGGCTACGTTTGCGCCCCAGGCCCCTGTCCCCGGTCGCCGACGTGTCCTCCTGACGGTCCATCCACTTCGGTCCCCCACCCCATGGCGAACTTCGAAGGTCGATCCCTGCACTGCCGGCGCGGCGGCCGCGACGTCTTCGCCGACCTTTCCTTCGCCCTGCCGCCCGGCGGGGCGCTGCTGCTGACCGGGCCCAACGGCTCGGGCAAGTCCAGCCTGCTGCGGCTCATGGCCGGCCTCTTGAAGCCGGCCGGCGGCGAGCTGCTGTGGGACGGCCAGGCGATCAGCGAGGCGCCCGAGGAGCACGCCGCGCGGCTGCACTACCTGGGCCACCTCGATGCCGTGAAGCCGGTCCTGAGCGTGGTGGAGAACCTGCGTTTCTGGGCCGACCTCCGGGGGACTCCAACAGCCAAAGGGGCCGCCCTCGAGGCGGCGCTGGAGCGCTTCGCCCTCACCGATCTGGCCGCGGTGCCGGGCCGCCTGCTCTCCGCCGGCCAGCGCCGCCGCCTGGCGCTGGCCCGCCTCATCGCCGCGCCCGCCGACCTCTGGCTGCTGGACGAACCCTCGGTCGGCCTCGACCACGCCTCGGTGGAGCGCCTGGCCGCGGCCATCGCCGAACACCGCGCCGGCGGCGGCCGGGTGGTGGTGGCGACCCACACGGCGCTGCACCTGACCGAGCCGCTGCGCCTTTCCATGGATTCCCTGGCGCCGCCGCCTTTGCCGGAGATGGTCTGGTGAGGGGGGTGGTGTCGTGAGAGGCCTGGCGCTCATCGTCGCCCGCGACCTGCGCCTGGCGCTGCGCCAGAGCGCCGACGCCTGGCTGGCGGTGCTGTTCTTCGTGCTGACGGCGGCGCTCTTCCCCTTCGGCGTCGGGCCGGAGCCCAACCTGCTGGCGCGCATCGCCCCGGGCATCATCTGGGTGGTGGCGCTGCTCGCCGTGCTGCTGTCGCTGGAACGCCTCTTCCTGGCCGACTTCGAGGACGGCAGCCTGGAACAGCTTCTGCTCTCCCCCATGCCGCTGGAGCTGGCGGTGCTGGGCAAGGTGCTGGCCCACTGGCTGACCACCGGCCTGCCGCTGATCGCCGCGGCGCCGCTGCTGGCCGTCCTCTTCAACATGGACCTCTCGGGCCTCGGCGTGCTGCTGCTGGCCATGCTGCTCGGCACCCCGACCCTCAGCCTGGTCGGCGCGGTGGGCGCGGCGCTGACCCTGGGGGCGCGGCGCGGCGGGGTGCTGATCCCGCTGCTGGTGCTGCCGCTCTATGTGCCGGCCCTGATCTTCGGGGTGGGGGCCACCGATGCGGCCCTCCAGGGCCTGTCGGCGCGCCCGCACCTGCTGCTGCTGGGCGCGGTGCTGCTGGTCATGCTGGTGGTCACCCCCCTGGCCGGGGCCGCCGCTCTGCGCCAGGCCAACGAGTAAGCCTCTGAAATAAAACGCATAACGAATTTTGGAATAAAGTCCCACCTGGAGGCGTATTTTCAAGGGGCCAAGCGGCCTCCCAGTGCTGGCATGACTTGGCTCAAGGCACTAAATAGACGGGGACTGTAGGAAAGAGCCTATGCACCGCTTTGCAAATCCGGCGCGCTTCACCCGTCTCGCCGACCGCATCCTGCCTTTCGCCGCCGTCGGCACGGTGGTGGCGCTGGGCGTCGGCTTCTATCTGGCGCTCTTCGTGGCTCCGGCCGACTACCAGCAGGGCGAAAGCGTGCGCATCATGTATGTCCACGTGCCCTCGGCCTGGATGGCGATGTTCATCTATGTCGCCATTGCCGTGGCCAGCGCCGTGGCACTGATCTGGCGCCATCCCCTGGCGGACCTGGCGGCCAAGGCCTCTTCGCCGGTCGGCGCCGGCTTCGCCTTCCTCACCCTGGTCACCGGCTCGCTGTGGGGCCGGCCGATGTGGGGCACCTGGTGGGAGTGGGACGGGCGCCTGACCTCGATGCTGATTCTGTTCTTCCTCTACCTCGGCCACATGGCGCTGCTGAACGCCTTCGAGGACAGCCAGCGCGGCTACCGCGCGGCCTCGATCCTGGCCCTGGTGGGGGTGGTGAACATCCCGATCATCAAATTTTCGGTCGACTGGTGGTCGACGCTGCACCAGCCAGCCAGCGTGATGCGCCTGGACGGCCCGACCATTCATCCCTCGATGCTGTGGCCGCTGCTGATCGTCGCGGTGGGCTTCAAGCTCTACTACCTCACCGTCGTCCTGCTGCGCATTAAGAGCGAGCTGATCGCGGCGCGCCTGCGCGCCCTCGATCTGGCGACGGTGAAGGCGGCAGAAGCGCACGGCTAGGGGCGTCTGGCCAGGAAGGAAGCTGCGCGATTCGGTCGCACTCACGCAAATATGACTGACGCTGCGGGGCCGAGCGCCTAGATTTGCGCTTCGACGGCCGCCGCCAGACAAAGGCGGCGCCCCCCGCAAGAAGGGCCCGGAAGGCCCCGAACGGGAGAGTAATGGAGGAAGTTACGACTTTTTTCGAGATGGGTGGCTACGCCGCCTTCGTCTGGCCCTCGCTGGCCCTGACGGTGGTGATCATGGCCGGCCTGCTGATCGCGACCCTGCGCCAGCTGCGCAGCCGGCAACGCCGGCTGGCGGAGCTCGAGGCGCGTGGCGTCCAGCGTCAGCGCCGCCAGCGTCCTGCCCCCGATACCACGGCTCAGCGGGGCACAGAGACCCGGGAGGCCCGGCCATGACGCGCAAGCGCCGCCGCCTCTATATCGTCATTGCCGCGCTGCTGGTCTTCGGCGGCGCCACGGCCCTGGTGCTGACCGCCCTCGACGACAGCCTCGACCTGTTCCAGAGCCCTAGCCAGCTCATGGCCACGCCGCCGCCGCCCGAGCGCGGCATCCGCCTGGGCGGCCTGGTGGAAGAGGGCACGGTGCTGAAGTCCACCGACGGGCTCAGCGTCTCCTTCCGCGTGACCGACGGCGCCCAGTCGGTGCCGGTCACCTATAAAGGCATCCTGCCGGACCTCTTCCGCGAGGGGCAGGGCGTGATCACTGTCGGTAACATGGGGCCCGACGGCACCTTCGTCGCCCGCGAGGTGCTCGCCAAGCATGACGAGAACTACCTGCCGCGCGAAGTGGTCGACGCGCTGAAAGAGTCGGGCCAGTGGCAGGGGGAGGGGACGCAGTGATCATCGAACTCGGCCACTTCGCGCTGATCCTCGCCCTGGCCGCGGCCGTCATCCAGGGCAGCCTGCCGATGATCGGCGCGGCGCGCGGCGACGCCACCTGGATGGCGCTGTCACGCCCGGCGGCCATCGCCCAGCTCTTCCTGGTGGTCTTCGCCTTCTGCGCCCTGACCCACGCCTACGTCACCTCCGACTTCTCGGTCCTGAACGTGGTGCAGAATTCGCACTCGGCGAAACCGCTGCTCTACAAGATCACCGGCGTCTGGGGGAACCACGAAGGCTCCATGCTGCTGTGGATCCTGATCCTCGCGGTCTTCGGCTCGGCGGTGGCGGTCTTCGGCGGCAACCTGCCGCCCTCGTTGCGCGCGCGGGTGCTGGGTGTGCAGGCCTGGATCGGCATCGGCTTCATGGCGTTCACGCTGTTCACCTCCAACCCCTTCGAGCGCGTCTTCCCGGCGCCGCTGGACGGCGAGGACCTGAACCCGCTGCTGCAGGACCCGGGCCTCGCCTTCCATCCGCCGATGCTCTATGCCGGCTACGTCGGCTTTTCCATGGCCTTCTCCTTCGCCATCGCCGCACTGATCGAGGGCAAGGTGGACGCCGCCTGGGCGCGCTGGGTGCGGCCCTGGACGCTGCTCGCCTGGGCCTTCCTCACCGGCGGCATCGCGCTGGGTTCCTGGTGGGCCTACTACGAGCTGGGCTGGGGCGGCTGGTGGTTCTGGGACCCGGTGGAGAACGTCTCCTTCATGCCCTGGCTGCTCGGCACGGCGCTGCTGCACTCCGCCATCGTGGTGGAGAAGCGCAACGCGCTGAAGGTCTGGACCATCCTGCTGGCCATCCTCACCTTCTCGCTGTCGCTGATCGGCACCTTCATCGTGCGCTCGGGCGTCATCACCTCGGTGCACGCCTTCGCCACCGATCCGGAGCGCGGCTTCTTCATCCTGCTGCTGCTTGCCATCGCCATCGGCGGCTCACTCACGCTCTTCGCCATCCGCGCGCCCTCGCTGAAGGCCGGCGGCCTCTTCGCGCCGATCAGCCGCGAGGGCGGCATGGTGATCAACAACCTCTTCCTCGCCGCGGCCTGCGCCGCGGTCTTCCTGGGTACGCTCTACCCGCTGTTCCTGGAGGCGATCGACGGCTCCAAGGTTTCCGTCGGTCCGCCGTTCTTCAACGCCACCTTCGTGCCGCTGATGGTGCCGCTGGTCTTCCTCATGGCCGTCGGGCCGATGCTGCCGTGGAAGCGCGCCGACCTGGCCGGCGCGCTGCTGCGCCTGAAATTCGCGGCCCTGGCAGCGCTGCTGGTCGCGGGGCTGACCTGGTACCTGCAGACCGGCGGGCCGATCCTGGCGGTGGCCGCCATGGGCCTCGCCGCCTGGCTGTTCTTCGGCACCCTGGTGGAATGGGCCGACAGGGTGAAGCTGTTCCGCGCGCCGCCGGGCGAGAGCTGGCGCCGCGCCCGTAACCTGCCGCGCGCCGCCCACGGCATGACCCTGGCCCACGCGGGCCTGGCCGTCGCCATGGCCGGGATGATCGGCTCCTCGGTGTGGAAGCAGGAGGTGGTAACCAACCTCAGGCCCGGCGAGAGCGTCGAGATCGCCGGCTACAGCCTGCTCTTCGAGGGCGTCGGCAAGCTGGACGGCCCCAACTACCGTGCCGAGCGCGCGCGCTTCACGGTGAGCCGCGGCGGCGACGAGATCGCCCTCATGTTCCCGGAAAAACGCGTCTACCAGGTGAAGGCCATGCCGACCACCGAGGCGGCGATCCGCACCACCTTGTTCTCCGACCTCTATGCGGTCATCGGCGACGCCGACGGCCAGGGCGGCTGGACCGTGCGCGTCTATCACGAGCCGCTGGTACCGTGGATCTGGATCGGCTGCCTGGCCATGGTGGCCGGCGGCCTGACCTCACTCAGCGACCGGCGCCTGCGCATCGGCGCGCCGCACCGCCAGCGCAAGTCGACCACGCGCCCGGCCGCGGCCTAACCGACGGCGGATCATCCTTCCATGGCCAAGCGTCTTCTCTTCCTGCTGCCGGTGCTCATCTTCCTGGTGGTGGCCGGCTATTTCCTCTGGGGCCTGGGGCCGGAGCGCGACCCGAAGAACATCCCCACCGTGATGATCGACAAGCCGACGCCGAGCTTCGACCTGGCCGCCGTGCCCCGCCTGGACGTGCCGGGCCTGGCCACCGCCGACCTGGCCCAAGGGCAGGTGGTGATGGTGAACTTCTTCGCCTCCTGGTGCGTGCCCTGCCGCGCCGAGCACCCCTTCCTCACCGCCCTGGTGGAGGAGACCGGCGTGCCGCTCTACGGCATCAATCACCGCGACAAGCCGGAAGACGCCGCCGCCTGGCTGGCCGAGCTGGGCAATCCCTATGCGCGCATCGGCGCCGACCCCGGCCGCGCCGCGGTGGAATGGGGCGTGACCGGCGTGCCGGAGACCTTCATCATCGACGGCGAAGGGCGCATCCGCTACCACCACCGCGGCCCCCTGGTCCCCGATGTGATCGAGCAGCAGGTCAGGCCGCTGCTGGAGGAGCTGCGCTCATGAGCGCGGGTCTGTTTAGACGCCTGGCCGTCATGGTGCCGCTGCTGCTGGCGAGCCCGGCCCTTGCGGTCGAGCCGGGCGAGATGCTGGACGACCCGGCGCTGGAGCAGCGCGCCCGCGACCTCTCCGCCGAGATCCGCTGCGTCGTCTGCCAGAACGAGTCCATCGACTCCTCCAACGCCGAGATCGCGCACGAGCTTCGCGTGCTGGTGCGCGAGCGCCTCGTCGCCGGCGACAGCGATCAGGAAGTCCTCGACTACCTGGTTGCGCGCTACGGCGACTACGTGCTGCTGCGCCCGCCGATGAAGCCCGCCACCTACCTGCTGTGGTACGGCCCCTTCGCGGTGCTGCTGCTCGGCGTGCTGGGCATTTTCGTCTATTTCCGCCAGCTGCGCGCGGCCCCGGCCCAGCCGCCGCGGCTCAGCGCCGAGGAGGAGGCGCGCCTCGCCCGCCTGCTCGACGAGGAAGAGCCCGGGAACGAAGGGCTGAAGCGGGAATGATATTCTGGATCCTCGCCGCCGTGATGGCCGCGCTGCTGGTCGTCGCGCTGCTCTGGCCGCTGCTGCGCCAGGGGGCCGCGGCACCGGCGACGGCGGACTTCGATCGTGCGGTCTACCGCGACCAGCTCACCGAGTTGGAGCAGGACCTGGAGCGCGGCCTCATCGGCAAGGAAGAAGCCGAAGCGGCCCGGCGCGAGATCGAGCGCCGCCTGCTGCAGACCGAGGGCGCAGGCGCCGCCCGGGGCGCCACGAAGCCGGAAGCCGGCGGCCGCCGGGCAACCTGGCGCCGCCTGGCCGCGCTGCTGATCATCGCTCTGCCGCCGGCGGTGGGCCTCGGCCTCTATCTGCATCTCGGCACCCCGGACCTGCCGGGCCTGCCGCTGGCCGATCGCGATCCCGGCGGCCCGCTGGAGGTCGGCCTGTTGGAGAAGCGGCTGCTCGAGCGTATCGAAGAGGTGCCGCAGGACATCGAGAGCCGGCTGATCCTGGCCCAGGTCTACGCGCGCACCGGCCGCTTCGACAAGGCCGCGGAGGTCTATCGCGCCGCCATTGCCGAGTTCGAAAAGCAGGGGCCGGTGCCCGGCGCCCTGCACGCCGCGCTGGGCGAAAGCCTGGTCGCCCTCGACCAGGGACGCGTCGGGCGCGAGGCGCGCCTCGCTTTCGCCGCCGCCATCGAGGCCGATCCGGGCAATGCCCGCGCGCGCTATTACGCCGGCCTCGCCATGGCCCAGGACGGGCGGCTGGAGGGGGCCATCGAGGTCTGGAAGGGGCTTGCCGAGGACCTGCCGGCGGACTCGCCGATGATCGGCCTGCTGCGCCAGCAGATCGCCCAGGCCGCCGCGGAGGCCGGCATCGAGCCGCCGGTCATCGCCGCGCGGCCCCCGGCCCCTGCCGGGAACGCGCCGGGCCCCTCGGCCGCCGACGTGGAGGCGGCCCAGGAGATGTCCTCCGGCGAGCGCCAGGAATTCATCCGTTCCATGGTCGCCCGCCTGGCCGACCGCCTGGCCGAGAACCCGGCGGACCCGGACGGCTGGCTGCGCCTGGCGCGCGCCTATCTGGTGCTGGGCGACGCCGACAAGGCGAAGGAGGCGCTGGCGGCGGCGGAGACCCAGATCGCCGCCCTGCCGGAGGGGGCGCCCGAGCGCGCCGGCCTGAGCGAGCGCCTGGAAGGCCTGCGCCGGGAGCTGCCCTAGCCCCCGGGTGGAAACCGCTTCTCACCCCCCAATCCCTTGAGATCGGCTGGTTTCCGCCCCGCCGCGCCGTGTCCCGACGACACGGTTTTGCTTGGCATCCTCACAGGCCTGCCTTACCGTCGAGGTCAAAGCGCCAGGAAAAGGTGCGTCCCACAGGGGGTTGAGCGTTTGGTTTTGGCGGACCAGGAGTCCGGGTCGGCTGTCGCCACGGCGGCACTGGTTGCGGAAGATATTCATAAGTCCTTCGGGGACCTGGAGGTCCTGAAGGGCGTCTCTCTGACTGCGCGCGAAGGCGACGTGATCGCCATGCTGGGCTCCTCGGGCTCCGGCAAGAGCACCTTTCTGCGCTGCCTGAACCTGCTGGAGCGGCCCAACGCCGGGCGCATCGTCGTCGCCGGGGAGGAAGTGCGCCTGAAGCCCGCCAAGCACGGCGGCGGGCTGGAGGCCGAAGACCGGGAGCAGATCCGCCGCATCCGCGCGCGCCTGGCCATGGTGTTCCAGAGCTTCAATCTCTGGTCCCACATGACGGTGCTGCAGAACGTCACCGAGGCGCCGATCCACGTGCTGAAGCGGCCCAAGGCCGAGGCCATCGACCACGCCGGCGAGATCCTGAAAAAGGTCGGCCTCTACGATCGTCGCGACTACTACCCCGCCCACCTTTCCGGCGGCCAGCAGCAGCGCGTCGCCATCGCCCGCGCGCTGGCCATGGACCCGGCGGTCATGCTGTTCGACGAGCCGACCTCGGCCCTCGACCCGGAGCTCGTTGGCGAGGTGCTGCGCGTCATCCGCGGCCTGGCCGAGGAGGGGCGCACCATGATCGTGGTCACCCACGAGATGGGCTTCGCGCGCGAGGTCTCCAGCGAGACGGTCTTTCTGCACGAAGGCCGAGTCGAGGAGCAGGGCCCGCCGCAGGAGGTCTTCACCAACCCGCGCTCGGCGCGCTTCCGACAATTCTTGGAGGGCACCCTGAAATGACGGTCCGCCCGACAACTTTCGCCAAAGACAGACTCAGTAATGAAAATGCAAATGGAGGCAACTCGTGAAAAAGCTTTTCTCCGCGGTCTTCGTCGCCGCCCTGGCGCTCGGTGCTGTTCAGGCCGACGCCAAGGAGTGGAAGAAGGTTCGCATCGGCGTTGAAGGCGCCTATCCCCCGTTCAGCGAAGTGACGGCCGACGGCAAGCTGGTCGGCTTCGACATCGACATCGCCAACGCGCTCTGCGAGCAGATGAAGGTGGAGTGCGAGCTGGTCACCCAGGACTGGGACGGCATCATTCCGGCGCTTCAGGCGCGCAAGTACGACGCCATCGTCGCCTCGATGTCGATCACCGAGGAGCGTAAGCAGAAGGTCGACTTCACCAACAAGTACTACAACACCCCGGCCAAGTTCGTGCGCAAGAAGGGCTCGGGCATCGAGATCACCGAGGCAGGCCTGAAGGGCAAGACCGTGGGCGTGCAGCGCGCCACCATCCACGACAACTTCGTCAGCGAGGTCTACGGCGACGAGGTCGAGGTCAAGCGCTACGGCACCCAGGACGAGGCCTATCTCGACATGGTCGCCGGCCGCCTCGATCTGCTGCTGGCCGACTCCGTGGCCCTGCAGGGCGGCTTCCTGGACACCGACGACGGCAAGGACTACGAGTTCGTCGGCCCCGACTTCAGCGATCCGAAGTACTTCGGCGACGGTGCCGGCATCGCTCTGCGCAAGGGCGACGACGACCTGCGCGAGATGTTCAACCAGGCCATCGACGCGATCCGCGCCAGCGGGAAGTACAAGGCCATTCAGGACAAGTACTTCGACTTCGACGTCTACGGCAGCTAAGGCGCCCATGACGTCGTTGTGAGTCTGCGCCACCGTCGAAGCCTCGGCGGTGGCGCATTTCTTTTTGACGAAGGAGAGGGGTTGGAAGAGCAATGGACGAACTGATCGCCCGCTTGCCGTTCCTGCTCGAAGGGGCGCTGGTCACCGTATCGGTGTCGATCCTCTCCGCCGTCATCGCCGTTCTGCTTGGCCTGTTGACCGCCGCCGCCAAGCTTTCCAAATCGCGCCTCGCCCTGTCGGTCGCCACCGTCTACACCACGGTAATCCGCGGTGTGCCGGACCTGGTGATGATGCTGCTGATCTACTTCGGCGGCCAGGTGACGGTGAACGCCATCGGCGCCTACTTCGGGTGGGATTACATCGACATCAATCCCTTCATCGCGGGAACGCTGACCATCGGCTTCATCTTCGGCGCCTACATGGGTGAGACCTTCCGCGGCGCCTTCCTGGCGGTGCCCGTCGGGCTGCTGGAGGCCGGCTACGCTTACGGCATGACCAGGGCGCAGGTCTTCTCGCGAATCCTCATGCCGCAGATGATGCGCCATGCGCTGCCGGGCATCGGCAACAACTGGCTGGTGCTGATGAAGTCGACCGCGCTGGTCGCGGTCATCGGCCTGAACGAGATGGTGTTCCGCGCCGGGCAGGCCGGCGGTTCCACGCGCCAGCCCTTCGTCTTCTATCTCTTCGTGGCCTTCGTGTTCCTGGCCTTCACTACCGTTTCGATCTGGGGGCTGCGCTGGGCCGAAAAACGCTACAGCGTCGGCGTGCGGAGGGTCTGAGCCATGGACTTCGCCCCGATCCTGGAGAACTACGACCTCTACCTGGAAGGCCTGGTGACCACGGTCAAGCTGGTGCTCTGTTCACTGGTGATCGGCCTGGGCATGGCGATTCCGCTGGCGATCCTCCGGACCTCCAGCAACCCGGTGGTGAACCTTCCGGTGTGGTCCTTCACCTACTTCTTCCGCGGTACGCCGCTGCTGGTGCAGATGTTCCTCATCTACTATGGCCTGGGCCAGCTGGAGTTCATGATCGAGCTCAGCCGCGAGGTGACCTTCCTGCGCGATGCCTACTGGTACGCGCTCTTCGCCTTCACGCTCAACACGGCGGCCTACACCACGGAGATCATCAAGGGTGCCATCGACGGCACGCCTTACGGCGAGATCGAGGCGGCGCGGGCCTGCGGCATGTCGAAGGCGCAGACCTATACCCGCATCATCCTGCCCAGCGCCTTCCGCCGCGCCCTGCCGGCCTATTCCAACGAGGTGATCTTCATGCTGCACGGCTCGGCCATCGCCAGCGTCATCACCATCGTCGACCTGACCGGCGCGGCGCGCATCGTCAACTCGCGCTACTTCAGCCCCTACGAGGCTTTCCTGTCGGTGGCGGCGCTCTACCTCTGCCTCACCTTCTGCATCGTCGGCGGCTTCAAGCTGCTGGAGCAGCGCTGGTTCGCCCACCTGCGCCCGCGCGAGGAAGTGAAGGCCAAGGGCAAGACGAAAGGCAAGGCGCAGCAGGCCGTCTGACGGAAGGCGCCCGTGCCGCTTACTCGTCGAAGGTGGTCAACCTCGCGCCGTCCTCGGCGACGATCACGGCCAGCAGACGGGCCTCTTGCGTTGCGCTGGCGTTGGCGCTGACCAGGTGGCGGCTGCCCGGCGGCTCGAAGAAGCTCTCCCCCGCCTTGTAGACCTTCACCGGCCCGGTCGCCGAGTTCTGCGAGCGGATCGCCCCGGACAGCACGAAGGCGAAGACGCTGCCGGCGTGATGGTGGACGGGCGAGCTGCCGCCCGGCGGATAGGTCACCACCAGGGCGGTCAGCGTCTTGCCCGGGACGTTGCCCAGGTCGTGCGCCGCCAGGGGGCTCACCTGCGCGCCCGGGGCCTCGCCCGCTGCCGGATGCAGCACGGCGAGAGCCGGCAGGGCGGCGAGGCAGGCGACGGCTGCCCGGACGAGGCGTCGCCGGCGGGATGTCGGGAGGGAAGGGAACATGGGGATCGGCTCCTGTGCTGGAGGGGATGCCCATACCGGATGGTGCGGGCTCTCCAGAACCGACGAACGGCGGTGCCGTCCCGTGACATCTCATCAGCCGGCAAGCTGGTCAGGCGGACAGAGTCAGGGCGGGTCGGGTGATCAGTCTTTGGAACGCGGACTTTGGGATGAGGGGGAGTTGGTGGAGCTGAGGGGAATCGAACCCCTGACCTTCGCATTGCGAACGCGACGCTCTCCCATCTGAGCTACAGCCCCACAACTGGGCGCCGCGGCGCCATCGCGCCGGGCATGGGATGGTCCGGAGGCCGATTTCACGGAAAATCAACCTCGGGCGGGCGGATAATGTGGACAAGGCCCTGTCCTGTCAAGCGGCGCGTGAACCGCCCGATTTCCCGCCCAATCCTGGGCTTTTACAGTGGTTTCGGCTGCTTGTCTCCGGCCCAAGCGCTGGGTAGGGTAGCGGCCACTGGTTTCCGAAGTCTTTCCGTCCTCCAGCTTAGGGGTTGAAAAGCCGGCCGATGATCATCCTGGACCCGCTCATTCGTATCGTCATGATCGCCCTCGACATCTACATCTGGATGGTCATCATCTCGGCCATCCTGTCGTGGCTGGTGCACTTCGGCGTGGTCAACACCCGCAATCAGGTGGTGTCCATGATCGGCGAGTTCCTGTGGCGCGTGACGGAGCCGGCGCTCAAGCCCATCCGCCGCTTCATGCCCAACCTGGGCGGCATCGACATCTCGCCGATCATCCTCATTCTGATCATCTACTTCGTGCAGATGGTGCTGCAGAACATTCGGATCGCGCTCTACCAAAGCGGGCTCTGAGGAGACGGTCATCTCTGGGCCCTTCCGCGACAGCCCCTTTCGTGAGGGGAAGGACTGCCTGCTGGTCGACCTGCGCCTGCAGCCGGGGGCCAGCCGCGCCAAGGTGGACGGGGTCGTGGTGCTGGACGACGGCGCGGCGGTCCTGAAGCTCAGGGTCACCGAGCCGCCGGAAGGCGGCAAGGCCAACGCGGCGCTGATCAAGCTGCTCGCCAAGGCCTGGAAGCTGCCGAAGTCGGACTTGAGCCTGGTCGCCGGGCAGACCGACCGGCGCAAGACCCTGGCGGTGGCCGGCGATCCCAAGGCCTTGAGGCGCGATCTGCAAGCCTGGCTGGCGGGCCTGGACTAGTCGACGGCGCAATCGGAACGGAGGCCTGCGGCGACCTCGGGTGAACTGGCCCCGCCGCAAGTTACGGAGGACGTTTTGACCAGCACAGCAGCCAGCAAAACCGCCGGTGGGGCGGATCTCATCGACGGCAAGGCCTTCGCCGCCGGCCTGCGCGGGCGCGTCGCCACGGCGGTCGGGAAGCTGAAGGCGGAGCACGGCCTGGTCCCGGGACTCGCCGTGGTGCTGGTGGGCGAAGACCCGGCCAGCCAGGTCTATGTGCGCTCCAAGGGCAAGCAGACCGTCGAGGCCGGCATGAACTCCTTCGAGCACAAGCTCGATGCCGCGACCAGCCAGGAAACGCTGCTGGCCAAGGTGGCCGAGCTCAACGCCGATCCCGCCGTGCACGGCATCCTGGTGCAGCTTCCCCTGCCGCCGCAGATCGACAGCCAGACGGTGATCGCCGCCATCGATCCCAACAAGGACGTGGACGGCTTCCACGTCATCAACGCCGGGCGCTTGATGACCGGGGGCAAGGGGGCGGAGGCGCCGCTGGTGCCCTGCACGCCGCTGGGCTGCCTGATGCTGCTGAAGGACCGCCTGGGCGATCTCTCCGGCCTCAACGCCGTCGTCGTCGGGCGCTCCAACATCGTCGGCAAGCCCATGGCGCAGCTGCTGCTGGCCGAGAGCTGCACGGTCACCATCGCCCACAGCCGCACCAGGGACCTGCCCGCGGTCTGCCGCGGCGCCGACATCCTGGTGGCCGCCGTCGGCCGGCCGGAGATGGTGAAGGGCGACTGGGTGAAGCCCGGCGCCACGGTGATCGACGTCGGCATCAACCGTATCGACGCCGGTGAGGGTAAGACCCGCCTGGTCGGCGACGTGGCCTTCGACGAGGCCGCGGCGGTGGCCGGCGCCATCACGCCCGTCCCCGGCGGTGTCGGCCCCATGACCATCGCCGTGCTGCTGGCCAACACGGTGACCGCCGCCTGCCGTCAGGCGGGCCTGCCGGCGCCGGAGCTGGGCGCTTAGTTTTCAGTCCTTCGGCAGGCCGAGTCGGATCAGGCCCTTGATGGGGGCGTGGGGGTCCTGCGGCTCGCCGCGGCGCAGGATCACGATCTGGCCGGCGCGGGCCAGGTGGACGGCCTGCTGGCGCACGGCGTTCATGTAGCGCCGCCAGACGTCGGGCGGGTCGCTCTTCTTGCGCCGGGTCTCGGCGAAGGCGCGGGCCACGTCGTCGGGGCTGACCGTGTGATCGGGGCCGCCGGCCTGCAGCAGCTCCAGGATCTTCAGGGCCACCGCGTCGGGCCTGGTTTCTGCGTTCTCTGTCATCTCTTCGATCTCTCTTCGGGGGCCGCTGCTTACCATAGCCGCCGGCCCGGAGCCATATCCGCGACGGAGATCACGCTGGACGGCGGCGCGGGCGCTGACCATATTGCGGGGGATGCTCGACGCGACGAATTCCCTGATTGCCGGCACCCTCGCTTTCGCCGGCGGCCATTTCCTGCTCTCCGCCAAACCGCTGCGCCCCCTTCTGGTGAAGCGCTTCGGCGCCCAGGGCTTTCGCCTCCTCTATTCCGCCGCCATGGTCGGCGCCTTCATCTGGATGATGCTGTCCTATCGCAGCGCGCCCTTCCTGACGGTCTGGACCCCGGCACCGGTCTTCGCCTGGGTGCCGCTGCTGGTCATGCCCGTCGCCGCCGTCTTTCTGGTCGCCGGCCTGACGACGCCGGGACCGACGCTGGTGGGCGGCGAGCGCTTTCTCGACGGCACCCCGGGCTCGCCCGCCGTCGGCATCCTCTCGATCACCCGCCACCCCTTCCTCTGGGGCACCGGACTCTGGGCCCTCTCGCACCTGCTGGCCAACGGCGATTTCGCCTCCATGGTGCTGATGGGCGGCATCGCCGTGCTCAGCTTCGGCGGCATGCGCCACATCGACCAGCGGCGCGAGGCCAGCCTCGGCGCTGCCTGGGGGCCCATGAAGCTGACCACCAGCGTGCTGCCCTTCGCCGCCGCGCTGGCCGGGCGCACCGCCGTCGACTGGCGCGGCATCGGCTGGTGGCGGCCGCTGCTGGGCCTGGTGGTCTACGCCGCGCTGCTGCACCTCCACCGGGGCTTGATCGGGGTCTCGCCGCTGCCGGTCTAGCCGGGACGCTCTCCGCCGCAATTTCCTACAAGGCCGGCGCCTGGGGATCGGTTAGACTGCCGGCATGGCGATCGACCAGCAGACGGCCTATGCGCGCTCCGCCCAGGGGCGGCAGGAGCCCCGGAAAACCGCCGCCGTCCCGCGGCGGGAAGCGGATTCCGTCCGCTTCTGGCGCGAGAAGCGCTTCGACGACCTGGAGTGCCTGAAGGCGCGCTTCTACCGCCACGCTTACGCCCCCCACGCGCATGACACCTTCGCGCTGGGCGTCATCGTTGGCGGGGCCGAGGCCTTCACCTACCGCGGCGCCCGCCACGTGGCGCCGGCCGGCAGCCTGGTGGCGGTCAATCCCGACGAACTGCACGACGGCGCCCCGGCGGGCGAGGGCTTCGCCTACCGCATGCTCTACCCCTCGGTGGCGCTGGTGCAGGGCATCGCCGACGAGCTGGACGACCGCCCGGCGGGCTTCCCCGCCTTCCGCGAGGCGGTGATGCACGACCCCGAGGCCGCCGCCCGCCTCAGCGCGGCGCACGCCCTTATGGAGGCCGGCGCGCCGAAGCTGGCGATCGACGAGGCCTTCACCACGGCGCTCAGCCTCATGGTCCGCCGCCACAGCGTCAGCGAGCCGCGAGGCCGCCGGCTGGGGCAGGAGCCCGGACCGATCCGCCGGGCCCGGCGCCTCATCGACGATCTCTATATGCAAGACCTGACCCTGGAGAGCTTGGCGGGGGTCGCGGGGCTCAGCCGCTATCATTTCCTGCGCGCCTTCCGCCGCGAGGTGGGGGTCACGCCGCACGCCTATCTGACCGGCCGGCGCATCGCCGCCGCCAAGCTGTTCCTGGCCGGCGAGGAGCCGCTCAGCGAGGTGGCGCTGGCCTGCGGCTTCTACGATCAGAGCCACTTCTCGCGCGCTTTCAAGGGCTGCACCGGGCTGACGCCCGGCCAGTACCGCCGCGGCAGCCGCGCCGCCGCCTGAGGGGCGCCTGACGGGCCTTCAGTCCAGAGAGAAGCCCTTGCGGCGCACGAAGGCGCCGAAGCCGGCCCGTTCGGGGCTGGCGTACTGCCGTGCCTTGTCCTCCGACCAGCCGTAGGCCGGGTCCTCGCCGAAGTCCTCGACATGGCGCTGCTTGGCATAGGGGCGCCGGCGGTCGTAGGCGGCGATGGCGGCCTCCAGCCCCTCTTCGCCGTAGCGGTTCTGGTGCAGGGTGACGGCCAGCGGCAGGCGCGGCGTGACCACCGGCGCCCGGGCCGGCCAGCCGACGGCCAGCCCGGCCACCGGGAAGACATGGTCGGGCAGCCCCAGCAGGCGGCTGACCTCATCGGGGTCGTTGCGCAGGGCGCTGATCGGGCAGCAGCCCAGGCCCAGGGACTCGGCGGCGGCCACGTAGCCGGCCAGCGCGATGCCGGCGTCCACGGCGGCATTGAAGAAGGCGTCGAGGTGGTCGTTGGCGAAGGGCCGGCCGCGGTACTGGTGGAGCAGGCGCTGGCGCCGGTTGTTGCCGCAGAAGACCAGCAGCGCCGGGGCCTGGCCCGTCCAGGGCTGGTCGGCGAGCAGGGCATCCAGGGCGGCGCGCAGGCCCGGATCGGTGACCAGCACGATGTCGCGCTGCTGCAGGTCGCTCTTGGTCGGGGTGGCCAGGGCGACGGCGCTCAGCAGGCGCAGCAGCGCCGGGTCGACGGGCTTGTCGGAGAATTCCCGCACGGAGCCGCGCGCGGCCAGCCGCGCCAGATCCTCCGCGGCTTGCGCGCCCCGGCTGACGTCCAGCTCGGCGGCGTCGGCGAAGCGCGCCGCCAGGGCCTCGCCCAAGGCCTGCAGGTCGGTTTCTTCGGCCATGACATGCACCCCCTTTTTCATTGGCGGGTCATCCTAGCGCCGGGCGCGCCGGGGAATCACGGGAGATCACGCCGAAGCGAATCACCGCAGGGGAGCGCGGCCTAGACCAGGTGGCCGTGCTGGATCGGCGTGTTGCAGACCAGGAAGCGCTTCACCTGGCCGTTTTCGCCGAGCGGCAGGATCAGGCGGTGCCAGTGGCTGGCGGTGATCTGCGGCGGCGCCTTGTGAACCGTATAGAGAGGACAGGGATGCGTGCGGATTGCCCGGTAGCAGGCGGCGAAGAAGATCTGCACGGCCGAGGAGGTAGCGATGTCCCACACCGTCTTGCCGGTCATGTCGAAGCCGGCGACCTCGGCGATCTTGGTGCCGTAGAGCGCGTAGCGGAAGTCGTTCGGCCCCTGGCCGACGTCGATCAGCATCAGGTAGCCGAGCGCGCGGCGCAGCTTGTAGGGATCGATCTTCATGACGTTGGGCACCCGGCTGACCTGCGGCAGGCTCTGCCAGTAGCGCAAGGTAAGCCGCATTTCCTCCATCGGCAGGTCCGCTTCCGCCGGGGCGCGGAGGATCTTCAGGTCTTTGACCTCGAAGTTCAGCAGCTCTGCGATCGCCGCCTCGCCCCGGCCCGACGCCAGGTAACGCTCGATCGCCTCGGCCACGCGCTCGACGGAGATTTCGGACATCACCATCTCTGCTGCGATCTCCCCAAAGACGCGCGCTGCTGCGGTATGACCGCGATCCTAGCGAGCCTAACCGTTGCGAGGCGAAGTTCACAGGAGAACTATCGTGGCAAAAATTCGTCTTAAGAGCGAATCTCGCGCTGGACGGACAGGGCGCAATTTCATGCAAGACCCCGCCGTGCCGGGAGGCCACCTTGGTGGACTTCGGCAAAGGATCCACGAGGCAGGACATGACGCACAAGGAAAGCGGCGGCGAATTCACGGCCGGGGCTTTGACCATCCTGCCGCTGCTGGTGGCGGTGGTGGTCTACGGCCTGCTGTTCGGCACCCTGGCGGCGCAGAAGGGCCTCTCCCCGCTGGAGGTGGCCATCATGAGCGCCACGGTCTTTGCCGGCGCCTCGCAGTTCGTGGCGGTGGAGATCTGGACCTCGCCGCCCGGCATTGTCCTCCTGGGGGCGACGGCTCTCATGGTCAACCTGCGCCACGTGCTCATGGGCGCGGCCCTGGCGCCCTTCCTCAAGGGCTGGAGCCACGGGCAGATCTACGGCGGCCTGCACTTCATGGCCGACGAGAACTGGGCCTTCACCCTGAAGCGCGCGGCCAAGACGCCGGTGACCCCGGCCTACTACCTGGGCCTCGCCCTGCCGCTCTATTTCGGCTGGATCGCCTGCACGACCCTGGGAACGGTCTTCGGCGGCGTGCTGCAGGACCCGGCGCGCTACGGCCTCGACTTCGCCTTCACCGCGGTCTTCCTGACCCTGCTGGTCAGCCTGTGGAAGGGCAAGCGCAGCTGCGCGCCCTGGCTGGCCAGCGCGCTGGCCGCCGTGGCCGGCCACGCGCTGCTGCCGGGGGTCTGGTACATCGCTCTCGGCGGGCTGGCCGGCACCCTGGTCGGCGCTTTCATGGGACCGCCGCCCTTGCCGGAGAAGTACCGCGAGACGGCCAAGGAGGGCGGCAATGCAGCTTGATCCTGTCACGCTGGCGGCGATCCTGGCCATGGCGGCCTCGACCTACTTCACCCGCATCTTCGGCTACTGGCTGGTGCGCCGCACCACCGTCAGCGGGCGCCTCGCCTCGGCGCTGGAGGCGGTGCCGGGCGCCGTGCTGACCGCCATCATCGCGCCCATGGCCTTCGCCACCGGCGCAGCAGAAAGCGGCGCAGCTTTGCTGACAGTCCTTCTGGCGCTGCGCCTGCCGCTGATCGTTGCGGTGGCCGGCGGCTGCCTGGCGGTGGTCGGGCTCAGGCTGTTGCTGGCCTGAGCGGGAAAAAATCCCGCGAAAATCTTCGCCTTAGGGGCGACAGGGGCTTTCCCGGCATGTTAGGCTTGCCGCCGAGACCAATCCCTTTCATTGCGAACTTGTTTGATTTGGGAGCAACCATGGCTACCAATGCTGAAATTGCTGCGCGCCTGCTGCGTGACGCAGCCGGCTTCTTCCGTTCCGTGGGCGAGCAGAACCCGCCCCTGAAGGAGCACATGGACAACAACGCCCAGGCCTTCGAGGTCATGGCGCAGCGGGTCGAAACCGACCCCACCGGCGAGGCCAATTTCGGCCAGCCGGCCCCCGACAGCGGCAGCGCCCCCCAGGAGTAAGCTTCTTCTTTGAGGGCCTGAGGCCCTGCGTCGCTACTGCTTCTGGCGGTTCAGGAGACGCAGGCGCAGGGCATTCAGCTTGATGAAGCCGGCCGCGTCGCGCTGGTCGTAGACCGTGTCCTCTTCGAAGGTCACGTGCTCCATGGAGTAGAGCGAGTCCGGCGACTTGCGGCCTTCCACGATGACGTTGCCCTTGTAGAGCTTCAGGCGCACCGAGCCGTTGACCTTTTCCTGGCTCTTGTCGATCAGCGCCTGCAGCATCTCGCGCTCCGGCGACCACCAGAAGCCGTTGTAGATCAGCTCGGCATAGCGCGGCATCAGCTCGTCCTTCAGGTGGGCGGCGCCGCGGTCCAGGGTGATCGATTCCATGGCCCGGTGGGCGGTCAGCAGGATGGTGCCGCCCGGCGTCTCGTAGACGCCGCGGCTCTTCATGCCGACGAAGCGGTTTTCCACCAGGTCCAGGCGGCCGATGCCGTTGTCGCCGGCCAGCTTGTTGAGGCGCGTCAGCAGGGCGGCGGGCGACAGCTTCTCGCCGTCGACGGCCACGGGGTCGCCCTTCTCGAAATCGATGGTGATGATCGTCGGCCGGTCGGGGGCCTCCTCCGGCGAGACGGAGCGCGAGAAGACGTACTCCTCCGGCGCTTCCCAGGGATCCTCCAGCACCTTCCCCTCGGCGGAGATGTGCAGCAGGTTGGCGTCGACCGAAAAGGGCGCCTCGCCGCGCTTGTCCTTGGCGATGGGGATCTGGTGCTGCTCGGCGAAGTCGATCAGCTTGGTGCGGCTGTTCAGGTCCCACTCGCGCCAGGGGGCGATGACGTGGATGTCCGGGTTGAGGGCGTAGTAGCCCAGCTCGAAGCGCACCTGGTCGTTGCCCTTGCCGGTGGCGCCGTGGCAGACGGCGTCGGCCCCGGTTTCCCGGGCGATCTCGATCTGGCGCTTGGAGATCAGCGGCCGCGCGATGGAGGTGCCCAGCAGGTAGACCCCCTCGTAGACCGCGTTGGCGCGGAACATCGGAAAGACGAAGTCGCGCACGAACTCCTCGCGCAGGTCCTCGATGTAGATGTTCTCGGGCTTGATGCCCAGCATCTCCGCCTTCTTGCGGGCCGGCTCCAGTTCCTCGCCCTGGCCCAGGTCGGCGGTGAAGGTCACCACCTCGCAGTTGTAGGTGGTCTGCAGCCATTTCAGGATGACGGAGGTATCGAGGCCGCCGGAGTAGGCGAGCACGACTTTCTTGATCTCGGACATGCGAAGCAGGGTCCCGTGGTCGGAAGATAAGGGGTCGGCAGAGCCGAAAAACTTAATTTCACTGGCCGGAGCCCGGCCCGGCGCGGAGTATAGGCAAAGCAAGGCAGGCGGCAAGACGTAAGCCGCCGCATGTCCATCAGGCAGATGCCAGTCAGGAAGATGGAAGCGGACCAGGACGGAAGCCGAACGGAGCTAAGGAGGCATCCATGGCCATTCCCGCTTGGAACATCTACTCGACCGGCGCCGACAAGGCCTGGGCCCTGCTGCCCCAGACCGCGGCGGGCAAGATCCGCTGGGGCCGCACCCGCGTCGCCCACCTCGACACCGGCTACACCCACCACGAGGTCTTCTTCCCGCAAGGCGCCGGCGGGCCCAGCGCCATCATCCTGGCCGGGGAGGGCCGCGATTTCCTGAACCCGCGCCGGCGCAGCGCCGAAGACCCCCTGAAGAAGAACGACATCCAGGCCCCCGGCCACGGCACCCGCTCGGGCAGCGCGCTCTCGGCCGACAACGGCAAGCTGACCGGGATTGCCCCGGGCCTGCCCCTGGTGCCCTTCCGCGTCACCGACACCAGCCTGGTGACCCGCAAGGTGGCCGTGGCCATCGGCAAGGCCATCAACCACGTGGTGGAGAACAGGGTCGCCCCGGTGGTCAGCATCTCGCTCGGCTTTCCCCTGGCGCTCGACGGGGACATGGGCAAGGCGATCGACCGCGCCTACGACGCCGGGGTGATCGTGGTGGCGGCGGCCGGCCAGGTCATCGACCGGGTCACCTATCCCGGCAAGCACCGCCGCACCATCTGCGCCGCCGGCATCCGCAACCGGCGCAACCGCTATTCCATCTACCAGAAGTACGACCACTACGGGCGCATCGATGCCTGGGCGCCGGCCGACCCGATCCAGGTCGCCCGCTTCCCCCCGGACGACAAATACGGCAAGAGCGACGGCACCACCTATGCCGCCGTGCATGTCGCCGGGGCCGCGGCCATGTGGACGCTGAAGCACGGCGGCGCCCTGCGTCAGGCCTATCCCCAGCCCTGGCAGCGCATCGAGGCCTTCCGCATGCTGCTGACGGCGACCGGCCGGTCCCTGCCGGCCCTGGACAAGCTGGCGACCAACGCGGCCAGGCGCCTGGACATCGAGGCGCTGCTGCAGGCGCCGCTGCCGGACAAGTCGCTGCTGCGCTACGAGACCGACTTCGCCGCGGACGACCGCCTGTAGCGGCGCGCGGCGGCTACTCGAAGACCTCGGCGACCTTTTCGCCGCTGCGTTCGGCCGGCCAGCCGATGAAGGCGAAGACCCAGATCATGACCAGGTTGACCAGCGGTACGAACATGATCAGCGACCACCAGCCGGAGAAGCCGGCCTTCTGGGCGATGCGGGCGTAGACCCAGACGAAGAACGCAACAAAGCCCAGCGCCAGAAGCATAATGAGCCAGTGAAATGCACCGAGAGTGCCCATCTTGCGGTCTTCCGGTTAGCGGCTTGGCGCCGTGTTGGGCCAGCGGGCGAAGGCGAGGATCAAGGGCACGATGACGGCGCCGGCCGGGATGAGGACCAGCAGGGACCAGGCGGGGGCGAGCCCGGCCCGCGAGAAAATCCGCCAGAGGGGATAGAGAAACAGGACCGCCGAGACGACGGCGCCGATGACGATGTCTTCCATTGGACGGGACCCCTTGCCGCTAAGTTGATTCACGCTCCAGGCAGAACAATCTTAGATCGTGGCCTGCCGCCTGCCAAGGGCGGGCGGTCTGCGCATCGGGGTAAGGGGCTTTGCTGGAGGGGCGGCCCGCTCAGGGCTGCGGGGCGGCCGTGCGCTCGGCCTTCTTCTTGCGCTCGGAGGCGGACTTCAGCTGGCCGCAGGCGGCCAGGATGTCCTCGCCGCGCGTCGCGCGCACCGGGGAAGAGATGTGCGCGGCGGAGAGGATGTCGGCGAAGCGCGTGATGGTGGCCCTGTCCGAGCATTCGAAGAAGGAGCCCGGCCAGGGGTTGAAGGGAATGAGGTTCACCTTGGCCGGAATGCCCTTCAGCAGCTTGATGAGGCGCCGCGCGTCCTCCTCGCTGTCGTTCACGCCCTTCAGCATGACGTACTCGAAGGTGATGCGCCGGGCGTTGTGGGTG
>JBNKHC010000320.1:0-50562 GCA_050290145.1 Kiloniellaceae bacterium
GTGGAGACGGCCTCCGGGATGATCCTGCCGGAGGACTACATGAAGGCCGTGGCCGAGGCGGTACACGAGGTCGGCGGCCTCTTCGTGCTGGACTGCATCGCATCCGGCACGGTCTGGGTCGACATGAAGGCCGTGGGCATCGACGTACTGATTTCCGCCCCGCAGAAGGGCTGGTCCTCCTCGCCCTGCAGCGGCCTGGTGATGCTGAGCGCCGCTGCCAAGGAGAAGGTCAAGGCGACCCAGAGCTCCTCCTTTGCCTGCGACCTGAAGAAGTGGCTGGAAATCATGGAGGCCTACGAGAACGGCGGCCATGCCTACCATGCGACCATGCCGACGGATGCGCTGCGCGGCTTTTGCGAGTCCATGAAGGAGACCGAGGCCTACGGCTTCGACAAGGTGAAGGCCGAGCAGCTGGAACTGGGGGCCAGGGTGCGCGAACTGATGGCCGCGCGCGGCTTCAAGTCGGTGGCGGCGCCGGGCTTCGAGGCGCCGGGCGTGGTGGTCTGCTACACCGACGACCCTGGCATCAAGTCGGGCGCCAAGTTCGCCGCCGAGGGTCTGCAGACCGCCGCCGGGGTGCCGCTGATGTGCGACGAGCCGGAGGACTTCCAGACCTTCCGCGTCGGCCTCTTCGGCCTCGACAAGCTGCACAATGTGGACCGCTCGGTCGCCAATCTGGCGAACGCATTGGACAAGATTACCGGCCAGACGAACGTGCGGTGATGTTTCTGCTCCCCCTGCCAGGGTGCCGGGTGAGGGTCCCTTGGCCCGAAACGACAATTGATCGTTTCTTCTTGCCGCAAATGCTCTAGGTTGCGGCTAGGTGCGCAACCCGGCCACGGACGCAGATCTCGCGCGTCCCGCAACGCAGGCCTTATTGGTCTGATGCAGAGCTCTCGGCCATGAGGGTGCGCGATATCTCCTGCAGCGGCACCCAGGCCTTAGTCGCCGGACTGTCCAAGAACCCTAACAGCGAGGATGATGATGGCGAGAAAGCCCAACTATAATTTCGAACGCAAAGAGCGCGAGCGGTTGAAAGCCGAGAAGAAGGCAAAGCGCGCTGCCGAAAAAAAGGAAGCGCGCGAAGAGAAATCGCAGCAGAGCGATTCCCCGGATTCGAACGACGGCCCGGGGGCCGGATCGCCGACGACCGAGTGACGGCACCGGGCGGTTTTCCGGAGCGGCGCTCTGCCTGGCTTCACCAGGGCCCGCGAGCGGCCCCACGAATGAACGGAGACTGAACCATGGCTCGCAAGAAGTCGGACGCCAAAGGCGCCGCATTTACGATGTTCAACGTTACCTATGAAGACGGGATGGTTACATCCAACAGGCGTGTGTCCAACGAACTTCTGGACCAGTCGTTCGGCGACAAGCTGCTGGACCTGGCGCGCACCGCCATCCAGGAACAAGACAACGAGATCGCCGCGCTGTCCAACCAGCGACGCGCAAAGATCAAGGCCATCTTTAAGGTCTGAGGCGTCAGACGGAGCGCGGCCCGGGCGGGCGCTGCGGCGCTGTCGCTCAATCGCCGGCCGCCGATTTCTCCTGGAAATCCGAAATAGCCTGCAGGAAAGGCTCCGCAAAATCGCGGACCTTGGCCTCACCGACGCCGAAGACGCGGGCGAAGGCGATGCGGTCGGCTGGCTTGTCGCGCGCCATCTCGATGAGGGAGCGGTCGCCGAAGATCACGTAGGCGGGCACGCCGCGCTCCTTGGCGAAGGTCAGGCGCAGTTCTTTCAAGGCGGCCAGCAAGGGTTCGTCGGCGGCGGAGAGTTCGGCCTCCGCCATGGCCTTCCGGGCGCGCGCCGTGGCCTTGCTGCCGCGGCTGCGCGCGGTGTCGCGGCGGAAGCGGAAGTCCCCGTCGCCCTCCATCAATCGCCGCCCCGCCGCAGTGAGGCTGAGCCCGCCGTGGCCGGTGATGTCCAGGCGTAGAAACTCGGCGGCGGCCAGCTGGCGCAGGATCGAGCGCCAGGTCTCCTTGTCCTCGTCCTTGCCGGCGCCGTAGGCGGGCAGGCGGTCGTGGCTCTGGCTGCGGATCTTCTCGGTGTCGGCGCCGCGCAGCAGGTCGACGACATGGGCGGCGCCGAAGCGCTCGCCGCTCTGCACCACGGCGGCCAGCGCCTGCTGCGCCAGGGCGGTGCCGTCCTCGGTCACCGGCGGGTTGAGGCAGACGTCGCAGTTGCCACAGGGCCCGCCGTTCTCCGCCAGATAGTCCTCACCGAAGTAGCCGAGCAGCGCCTGGCGGCGGCACTGGGCCGTCTCGCAGTAGGAGATCAGCGCGTCGAGGCGCTTGTGCTCGCGGCGCTTGTGGTCGGCGTCGCCCCCCTTTCCGTCCTGGCCATCCTCCTCGATGAACAGGCGGCGCTGGCGGATGTCATTCAGGCCGTAGAGCATGAAGGCCTCGGCCGGACGGCCGTCGCGTCCGGCGCGACCCAGCTCCTGGTAGTAGGCCTCCATGTTGGCCGGCAGGTTGGCGTGGAAGACGTAGCGCACGTCCGGTTTGTCGATGCCCATGCCGAAGGCGATGGTCGCCGCCATGACCACGCCCGGCTCGGTCATGAAGAGGTTCTGGTGATGGGCGCGCGTGGCGCTGTCCAGGCCGGCGTGGTAGGGCAGGGCGCGGAGGCCTTCCCTGGCCAGGAGCTCGGCCGCCTCCTCGGTCTTGCGCCGCGACAGGCAGTAGACGATACCGCTCTCGCCGGGCCGCGCCTTCACGTAGTCGACGAGCTGGCGTTTCCAGTCGCGCTGCAGCTCCACGGCGAGGCTGATGTTGGGCCGGTCGAAGCCGGTGACGAAGGTGCGCCCCCTGCCGTGAAACAGCTTCGCCGCGATGTCCTTCTGGGTCGCCTCGTCGGCGGTGGCGGTGAAGGCGGCCAACGGCACTTCGGGAAAGATGCCGGGCAGGCGGGCCAGGGCCTCGTACTCCGGCCGGAAGGAGGGGCCCCAGCGGGAGATGCAGTGCGCCTCGTCGATGGCGATGAGGGAGAGCGGCAGGCGGGCAAGGGCGGCCAGCATGCGTTCGGTCATCAGCCGCTCCGGCGAGATGTAGAGCAGCCTGAGCTCGCCGGCTGCGACCTTGCGCCAGGTGGCCACGTTGGTCTCCCGGTCGCGCGAGGAATTGATGGTCTCGGCGGCGACGCCGTCCAGCTTCAGGGCCGCCACCTGGTCCTCCATCAGGGCGACCAGCGGCGAGACGACCAGGGTCAGGCCTTCCTTCACCAGGGCCGGCACCTGGAAACAGAGCGACTTGCCGGAGCCCGTGGGCATGACTGTCAGCACGCTCTCGCCGGCCAGGATGGTCGCGATGACTTCTTCTTGGCCCGGCCGGAAGCTGGCGTAGCCGAAGGTGTCTTTCAGGACCTGGAAAGCGGGGGAATCCGCGGGCAGGGCGGGGGGAGACAATGACATGCCCCGTTTCTGGCACGGCCCGCAGAGTCGGGTCCAGGGGGGAGGGGCAATACGAGGCTGAAATCGCCGGGTTCAGGTTGGCCCGGTTTCTGCTATGTGGCATTCGGTCGTGTGTATGAGGGCCGCTTGACGCGGCGCGACAAGATCACAAGGCGCCCCCGACCTGATGACTTCCCTAGTACCCCGGCGGTTCCTTGATCCAGACGACACCGGACTTGCCAAGCTCGTGGCCCAGTTCAAAGAGAGCTTTCATGTAGGTCTGATCGAAAGGCTCGTTCAGAGGGACGTCGAAGCTTGGCGGGATGAAAGCGAGGTTGAAGTCGACCCCGTCACGTTGGGCCAGGGTGTAGATGCGATAGAGGTCTCCCACGCCCTGGTTCTGAATCAAGGATGAAATCGCCCGGCCACCGATGCTGTAGGTGACTCTGTCGGTCTCCGCCCACTGGGGGTCGAGCCGCGCATTGCGGATGATGTAGGCGTGCCGTTCGCGCTGCACTTTTTCTTCCTCCGATACCTCCTTCACGTGCAAGGCGCCGGGATAGACGAAGACCTGGGCGCTGGCGCCGCCGTCGACGTGCATTTCCTGGTAAGGCTGGCCATCGACTGTGACGTCGATCATGGTCGGCGGAAAGGCCGCCGGAACCGCGGCCGAGGCCACCAGCACGTCGTGAATCAGGTCCAAGGCCCCGGGATGGCCGGAGGCCGCGATCTTCGTGATGTTCCAGGCGACGGGGCGCCGCGCGTCGATGTTGGTCGTGCCGATCAGAAGCACGCGTCCCTTGGCATGCTCTTCGGCGATGGCACGCAGCATCGTCTCGTCGAAATACCTGGCGATGAGTTCGCGCAGCGGCGCGTTGTCCGAAAGCGCGTCATCGAAGATCACCGCCGTCAGGCCGCGCTCCACCAGAACATCGTCTGCGGTGATCGTCGTGTAGACTTCCTCGAGCTGCCTGTCGTAGGCGCTCCCCAGAAAGGCGAAGGGCGCCGTCAGGGCCCCTGTGCTGATTCCTGTGACCAGCTTGAACTCGGGCCTGGTGCCAGCTTCGCTCCAGCCGACGAGCAGCCCCGCGCCAAAAGCCCCGTCCTCACCGCCGCCGGAGACGGCCAGGTAATTGGCGGGTGGCAGATCGCCCGGCCGGCCCGCCGCTTGCCACTGTTCCAGTTCTCGAAAGTACGACTCCTTGCCGTCTTCGACGAGCATTGGAATGTCAGTCTCCTGCCAGTAGCGAATGCCGGGCATTCCAGCCACGACAGCGTCAGGCTGCCGATCGTTCGGCACCGCGGGCAAACGTGTCGGGCCGGCACAACCCTGCAAAAGAGACGCTCCAGCCAGGAGCAAGACAAACAACAGCGAGGAGGAAGCTCTTTTGCCCACTGAATACCACCTAGCTTCTAGTCACTTGCGCCGCTACTCCGCCGCGTTCTCCCCGGCCGGCACGTATTTGTCGCGGGAGACGTCGTCCAGGTTGCGGCCCTCGATGCGGATCAGGCGGGTGGGGCCGGCGCGGTCGGGCGAGTGCAGCATGTCTTCGTTGTAGACCACCGCCATGCCGGGTCTCAGCTGGTAGGTCTTGATGGGCTCGACGATGCCCGGATTTCCGCCTTGCGGTTCCTTCAGCTTGCGCCACTCGGTCATCTCGGTGGTGCCCACAGCCTGGCCGTAGATCGCCCAGGTCCCGGCATGGTCGTGCGGCTCGCCGCCTTTCGCGCTTTCGTAGACGTGGGCCATGATGCAGAAGCCGAGTTCCGGGTCCTTGTAGAGCGCCTTGCGCGGCGTGGTGTTATCGGGGCCCAGGTGGGCGGCGACGAAGTCCTTGTCCTGCAGCGCCCGCTCCAGGTGCTTGCGCGCCGTCTCGCGCCCGGCGGGGCCGGGGGCGGCGGCGAGGGCGGCATGGCAGTCGGCCGCCAGTTGCTCCAGCGTGTAGGTCATGGGCGGGATGATAGAGCAGCTTTTCACGTCGCGCCAAGGGGCGGGGTGCCGCGGCGGATCTCTTGCCGCCGGATCTTTCGCCGCTGGGCTCCTTGCCTCTGGACGGGCCCCCCGCGCTGTCGGATAAAGATCCTATGGAATGGACAGGACTGATTCTTGGGGCGCTCGGCCTCGCCCTCGGGGGCGTTTTGAAGGGCGCGACGGGGGCGGGTGCGCCGATCCTCGCCGTGCCGCTGCTGGCGATGTTCTACGACGTGCCGCTGGCGGTGGCGCTCTTCACCCTGCCGAACCTCTTCTCGAACGTCTGGCAGGGCTGGCGCTTTCGTGAACACCAGGTCAATCCGGGGCTGACCTGGGGCTTTGCCCTGGCGGGGGCGGCGGGCGCCGGCGTCGGCTCGAAGATCCTGGTCAGCCTGCCGTCGGACCTGCTGCTGCTCTGCGTGGCCGGCGTCGTTTTCCTTTACATCGCCTTCCGCCTGGCGCGCCCGCACTGGGCGTTGGATATGGGCATCGCCACGCGCCTGGCGACGCTGGCCGGTTTCGCCGGCGGCGTGCTGCAGGGGGCGGCCGGCATCTCGGCGCCGGTCTCCGTCAGCTTCCTCAACGCGACGCGGATGGACCGCGCCGCCTTCATCGCCACCATCTCGATCTTCTTTACGGCCATGGCCGTGGTGCAGATCCCGCTGCTGGCGGCCTGGGGGGTCATGACGCCACTGACGGCCCTGCTCAGCGCGCTGGCGGTGCTGCCGCTGCTCGCGGGCATGCCGCTCGGCGCCTATCTGGCGCGGCATATGTCCAGGGAGTTCTTCGACCGCGTGATCCTGGCCCTGCTGGCGCTGATCGCCCTGCGGCTGGTGATCAGCGCCCTCACCTGACGGGGCGGGGCGGCCCCGAATGCTCCTGGAGCCTCAGAGCTTGCGCGAGTTGCAGTTGATGGGCCGCCCGCCGCCGACATAGATCGACGGCCGGGTGTAGCAGTGCACGATCACCAGCTCGCCGTTCGAACGGTCGATGAACCAGTTCACCGTCGGTTCCAGCGATTCCGGGTTCACTTGCAGCCCGTCAATGTAGGTCGAAGGCACGGCGGGGGCCGCTTTTGCGGCGGAAACGACCGGCACGCCCCGGACCACGGTGACGCCTGTGCCGCTTTCGTTGCGGCTGACCGAGACCTCTGTGGCGAGGTCCTGGCCGTAGGCCACCTTGACCCTTGCGTCCTGGGCGTGGGTGGGGGTCCAGGCGGCCAGCAGGCCGACGCCGAGGACCAGAGCCAGAGTTGCAGACTTTCCTGTCATGTATCGTCTCCCGAGCGTTCTTGCTTGGCGGGACGAGTCGGGTCGCCCCTTGGAAAGAGGCTAGCACGCGTTTTCGTCCGGCGCTATTCGCCAGGGGGTGCTTGCAGCTACCAGGGTAGCCCGCTCAGGCCAGGGTGACGCTGTAGACCTGGTCGCGGGTGTCGCAGAGGCTGATGCGCCACTCCACCGGGCGGCCGTTCAAGGCCAGGGCGATGCGGTCGATGTTCAGCAGCGGCGCGCCGATGTCCAGGCCCAGGTGCCGGGCGGAGTCGGCCTCGGCGGCGACGGCGCTGAGGCGCTCCTCGGCGCGGGCGATGGTGATGCCGTAGTCGCGGGCGAAGAGCGTGTAGAGCGTATTCGGCAAATCGCGTTTGCCGTGCAGGTCGGGGAAGAGGGCGCTGGGCAGCACGATGCGCTCGAAGATCGCCGGTCGGCCGGCGACCGTGCGCACGCGGGTGATGCGGGTCACCTCTGACTCCGCGTCGATCAGCAGCCGCGCAATCTCCGCGCTGCGGACGCGGCCCTGGGAAATGCGCAGGACCCTGCTCTCCGGCACCAGGGGCTCGCCGCCGCGGCCGGTCATCTTGAAGAAGTGGAAGAGGGCGTGCTCCTGGTCGTGCTCGGCGACGTAGGTGCCGCGGCCCTGGCGGCGCACCAGCAGGTTGCCGGCGGTCATCTCGTCCAGGGCCTTGCGCACCGTCCCCTGGCTGACGCCCAGCTCCTCGGCCAGCTGCATCTCGCTGGGCAGCAGGTCGCCCGGCTTCCAGTAGCCGCGGATGAGCCGTTCGATCAACAGGTCTTTTACCTGCTGATACAGCGGCTTGAAGCCGGGAAGCGCCGATAGCTGCTGTGTCACGCCGACCGTCCTTGGTGAGCTGTCCGCGGGGGGCTCTCCCTGAGATTCCCCTTGTCTTATATAAGACATAACATATAATTTCCCCACCTTGAACAAGAGATCGCGGAGGCCTCTCCGGACGGCTGTTCCCCGGGCGGGACTGAGGTGGAGAGGAGAAGGCGCTGCACAGCGAAGCGCCCGTTCGCGCAGTTACGGGAGAACATCCGAAGATGTCGGCACCTGATTTCATCGTGCACGATGCCAAGGACACGGTCGGCGTGATCGTGAAGGAAGGCATCGAGGCGCACTCCAAACTCACCGGCTGGGTCATGGAAGATGATTCGACTGTCGAGGTCGAATGCATCGACGCCATTCCGCTCGGCCACAAGATCGCCCTCGATGACATCGCCGAAGGCGATACCATCCTCAAGTACGGACATGACATCGGCAAAGCCGTGGCCAAGGTCGCCAAGGGCGGCCATGTCCATATCCAGAACGTCAAGACCAAGAGGTGGTGAGATGAGCGCGCAGAAATTCCTCGGCTACCGCCGCGAGAACGGCCGGGTCGGCATCCGCAATCACGTGGTCATCCTGCCCCTGGACGACCTCTCCAACGCCGCCTGCGAGAAGGTGGCGAACAACATCGAGGGCTGCCTGGCGCTGCCGCACCACTATGGGCGCCTGCAGTTCGGTGAAGACCTGGAGCTGCACTTCCGCACCCTGATCGGCACCGGCTGCAACCCTAACGTGGCCGCCGTCATCGTCATCGGCATCGAGCCGCAGTGGACGGGCCGTGTGGTCGACGGCATCGCCAAGACCGGCAAGCCGGTCGAGGGCTTCGCCATCGAGGGCCACGGTGAAATCAAGGTGGTGGCCGACGCTTCGCGCAAGGCCAAGGAGTTCGTGCAGCGGACCACCGAGATGCAGCGCGAGCCCTGCGAGATCAACGAGCTCTGGGTCTCCACCAAGTGCGGCGAGTCCGATACCACCTCGGGCCTGGCCTCCAATCCCACGGTCGGCAACTTCATCGACAAGTTCGACGCTTTGGGCGCAACAACGTGCTTCGGCGAAACCTCGGAGCTGACCGGCGCCGAAGAGGTCTGCGCGACCCGCGCGGCCACGCCGGAGGTGGCCAAGAAGTTCCTCGACACCTGGCAGGCCTACATGGACGAGGTGATCGAGCCGCACAAGACCTCCGACCTTTCGGACAGCCAGCCGACCAAGGGCAACATCGCCGGCGGCCTCACCACCATCGAGGAGAAGGCCTTCGGCAACCTGCAGAAGATCGGCAAGAAGACCAAGTTCATCGACGTCCTGCAGCCGGCGGAGGAACCCGCCAAGGGCCCCGGCCTCTACTTCATGGACACCTCCTCGGCCGCAGCCGAGTGCGTGACCCTGCAGGCCGCCGCCGGCTTCGTCGTGCACCTCTTCCCGACCGGTCAGGGCAACATCATCGGCAACCCCATCGAGCCGGTGATCAAGCTGACCGCCAACCCGAAGACGGCCCGGGAGATGTCCGAGCACGTCGACCTCGACTGCTCCGGCATCCTGCGCGGCGAGATGAACCTCGACCAGGCGGGCGACGCCCTGATCGACATCACGCTGCGCACCTGCAACGGGCGCCTGACGGCCGCGGAGACGCTGAAGCACCGCGAGTTCGTCATGACGAAGCTGTACCGCAGCGCGTGATCCCTTCGGCGGCGCCGTCTTTCCCCGCGGCGGGAAGGGCGGCGCCGTTTTCGGGTAAAGGAGGGGATGCTTGCCCGACATCGTCATTTCCGAATTCATGGACGAGACCGCCGTCGAAGACCTGTGCAGCGGCTTCGACCTGCTCTACGATCCCGGCCTGGTCGACCGGCCCGACGACCTGAAGGCGGTGCTGGCCGGGGCGCGGGCGCTCATCGTGCGCAACCGCACCCGGGTGACCGATGACCTGCTGGCGGCGGGGCCGGGCCTGGTCTGCGTCGGGCGGCTCGGTGTCGGGCTCGACAACATCGATCTCGAGGCCTGCGAGGCGCGGGGCGTGAAGGTCTTTCCGGCGACCGGCGCCAACGACCAGGCGGTGGCCGAATACGTCATCGCCGCGGCGCTGATGCTGCTGCGCGGGGCCTATCACGCGGGGCGCGAGATGCTGGCCGGGGCCTGGCCGCGCCAGGCGCTGATGGGCCGCGAGACGGCGGAGAAGACATTGGGCCTGGTCGGCTTCGGCGGCATCGCCCGCCAGGTGGCCGCCCGGGCACGCCCCCTGGGCATGAAGCTGGCGGCCTGCGATCCCTTCGTGCCGGCGGACGACCCGGCCTGGCAGGATGTCACCCGCCATGAGACCCTGGAGAGCCTGCTGCCGGAGGCCGACGTGCTGAGCCTGCACGTGCCGCTGACTGAGGGCACGCGCGGGCTGATCGACGCGGCGGCGCTCAAGCGGATGCGGCCGGGGGCGGTGCTTATCAATACCGCGCGCGGCGGCGTCGTCGACGAAGCGGCGCTGGCCGGCAGCCTGAAGGCCGGGCACCTGGGCGGCGCGGCGCTTGACGTTTTCGCCGAAGAGCCGCTGAGCGCCGAGGCTGCGGCGGTTTTCGCCGGCCTCCCCAATCTGATCCTGACGCCGCACATCGCCGGCGTCACCGTGGAAGCCAATGTCCGCGTCAGCGCCATGACCGCCCGGCAGGTGCGCGCGGCCCTTGAGGAGACAGCATGACCGCAAGTAGCGAATGCCTGAGCCTGGAACAGGCCCATGATCTGGTAGCGCGGGCCCTGATGGCGGCCGGTACCTCGGTGCTGAACGCGGAATCCGTGGCCGCCGCCCTGGTGGCCGCCGAGGCCGACGGCCAGCGCGGCCACGGCCTGTCCCGCGTTGCCGCCTACGCCGGGCAGGCCAGGAGCGGCAAGGTCGACGGCAAGGCAGAGCCCCAGGTCGAATGGGTCTCCGACTGCGCGATCCGAATCGACGCCGGCGCCGGCTTCGCCTTTCCGGCGCTGGACAAGGCCCGTGCCGGGCTGGAGGCCATGGCCCGAGAGACCTGCATCGCCGTGGCGGGGGTCTATCACTCCCATCATTTCGGGCAGGCCGGGTATCACGTGGAACGCCTGGCCGAGAAGGGGCTGGTGGCGCTGATGGTCGGCAACTCGCCGCAGGCCATGGCGCCCTGGGGCGGCAGCCGCGGCGTCTTCGGCACCAACCCCATCGCCTTCGCCGCGCCGCGGCGCAGCGCGGCGCCGCTGGTCATCGACCTCTCGCTGTCGAAGGTGGCGCGCGGCAAGGTCATGGCCGCGGCCAAGAACGGGGAGACGATTCCCGAGGGCTGGGCGCTTGACCCGGACGGCAATCCGACGACCGATCCGGAGGCGGCGCTGGCCGGCACGATGATCCCCATGGGCGACGCCAAGGGCGCGGCCCTGGCGATGATGGTGGAGATTCTTTCCGCCAGCCTCATCGGCGCCAACCACGCCTTCGAAGCCAGTTCCTTCTTCACCGCCGAGGGGGCGCCGCCGGGGGTGGGCCAGTTCCTGCTGGCCATCGACCCGGCGCCCTTGTCCGGCGGCACCTTCGCCGACCGCCTGGAGGTGCTGATCGCCGCCGTCGAGGGGCAGGAGGGGGCCCGCCTGCCGGGCAGCCGCCGGCTCACCAACCGGGACGCGGCCGCCCGTGACGGTATTCAGGTACCGGCATCCCTGCTGGCCGAGATACGTGCCCTCGCAGGCTGACCTCCCTGCGACAGAAAAAATTCTGCCATTGGCGGCTGAAGTCCGCCCGCGAAACGGTTGAATTTCTTTCTGGATATTCCGCGCTACCCAAAATTACCCAACATTCGATCTAATCAACCCGTTGAAATTTTCTCCCCGAGGCGTGCTATCCTTAGAGTTGTAGGGTGGCACCGCCCGGGGCCGCACGATCGCTTGGTTGGGGACGGCGCGAAGCCGACGTTGGGAGATGGGTTTTCCGGGCGGCGGTGGAGATTTTCCTACTGGGAAGCGCAGCCAGCTTCTTCGTCCCCCTTCGCTAGCCATTGGCTGGATAGGGAGCCGTCCGTCAATGAAACCGTTGAGGCTGTCGGCAGGTGCGGCCGGGTGGATCAAACGGGGTCTGGTCTGGTTGGTGCTTTGCGCGGTGATCCTGCTCCGGTTCGCCGATCCCGAACCGCTGCCGACCTTTCGCTACGCCTTCTTCGATTTCGCCCAGGGCCTGATGCCGGCGGATACGGCCGGCGCGCAGCCGCCGCTCACCGTCGTCGATATCGACGAGGCCAGCCTGGCAGCCGTCGGCCAGTGGCCATGGCCGCGCGACACCCTGGCCGACCTGGTGGACGCGATCGCTGTCCACAACCCACGCGCGGTCGGGATCAACATCATCTTCCCGGAGCCGGACCGGCTGTCGCCCGAGAACCTGCTGCAGCGCTTTCCCCTGGATGCGCCGCTGCGCGAGAGTCTGGCGAGCCTGCCGTCAAACGATGCGGTCTTCGCCTTCAGCCTCAACCAGGTGCCGGCGGTCCTCGGCGCGGCGGTGACGGAGACCGCGCCGGCGCCGTCCAACGTTTCCGAACTGAGCGCCCCCGTCCTGCTGCGCCTCGGCCAGCAGGGCGCGGCGGAGATCCGCCGCTACCCCGGGCTGCTGCGCAACCTGGCGGTGCTGGAGCAGGCGAGCCAGGGCGTCGGCGTGGTGAGCCTGGAGTTCTCCAGCGACGGCGTGGTGCGGCGCATGCCGATCGTCATGCTAGTCGGCGATTCCGTGCTGCCCAGCTTCGCGGTAGAGGTGGTGCGCGTGGCCAAGCAGGTGCCCGCCATTTCGGTGGAGATCGAAGGGCCGGGGATCTCCAGCGTCACGCTGGGCGCCCTGGTCATACGCACGGCCTTTTCGGGCGAGGTCTGGCTGCATGAGGTAGCGCTCCAGGCCATCGACCGCGTCTCCGCAGTGACGCTGCTGCGCGGCGTGGCCGATGCCGCCCTGCTGGAAGGGCGCGTCGTGCTGCTCGGCGCCACCGGCAGCGGACTGTCGCGCAGCTTCGCCACCCCCAGCGGCGCCGCGCTCTCGGCGATCGACGTGCAGGCGGCCTTCGTCCGGAACCTGCTGTCCAATGCCTACCTGCTGCGCCCGCAGTTCGCCGTGTTCTGGGAGGTGGCGCTGACGGCGGCACTGTTTCTCGGCTTTCTCGCCCTGGTCCGGCGGCTGCCCGGCTATGGCGGCCTGTTGGCGCTGGCGGTGGTGCTGCTGGTGCTCTTCGGCGGCGCCTTGTATGCCTTCGACCAGCATGGCCTGCTGCTCGACCCGACTTATCCCTTCCTGGTTTTCGCCCTGACCTATTTGGTCACGGCCGGCCTCGGTATGGTCGAGGCGCAGCGCCAGCGCCGCCGCAGCGATCAGGAGCGGGAGATGGCGTTGATTCTGGCGGAGGCGGCCAACCGCTCCAAGACCAGCTTCCTCGCCAACATGAGCCATGAACTGCGCACGCCGCTGAACGCCATCCTCGGCTTTTCCGAGATGATGAAGCGGGAGATGCTGGGGCCGGTCTCGCCGCCGAAGTACCGCGACTACGTCGAGGACATTCACCAAATGGGCGTGCACCTGCTGTCCCTGGTGAACGACGTCCTGGAGATGTCGAAGGTCGAGGCCGGCGAAAGCCAGCTCAGCGAGAGCGAGTTCCCGGTGCGCGAGGTGATCGAGGACGGTATCCGCACGGTGACCGCGGCCTACCGCGACCGCAGCACGACGGTCATTCTCGACCGCCAGTCGATCCTGCCCGACCTCTGCGCCGACCGGCGGATGTTTACGCAGATGGTCCTGAACCTCATGTCCAACGCCGTGAAGTACACGCCGCAAAGCGGGCGCATCCGCGTGACCGGCGTGTTGGCGGAGAACGGCAGCTTCCGGCTCTCGGTGTCGGACACCGGCATCGGTATGACTGACCAGGAGGTTATTGAGGCATTTGAGCCCTTCCGCCGTGTCGACCATGCTTTGACGTCGAATTTCGAGGGAATCGGGTTAGGATTGCCTCTGACGAAGGCGATGGTCGAAATGCACGGCGGCAAGCTTGAGATCGCCAGCATCAGCAACCACGGCACCACGGCAACCCTGGTGTTCCCGGCGGAGCGAGTCCGCGGCCCATCTGAACGACAGAGGGAGAGGGCGTAAGTCATGGACAGCGACACTTTCACTGGACAGCGTAGCGTGTTTGCCAAAGCGGGCGCGGCCGTCGCGATCTGCGCCGCTCTGCTGCTCGCCGGGACAGGCTGGGCGCAGGCCCAGGAGCACCAGGTCGCGCTGGTGAAGGTCGTCGACGGCGAGGCCTTCGCGCTCAGGGCCGACCAACGCAGCGAGCTGGATGTCGGTGCGCCGATCTTTGTCGAGGACGTTGTGGAGACCGAAGCCGGCTCCGTCGGTCTGACCTTCAAGGACGGCTCGCGCATCTCCATCGGACCGAACTCCCGCGTTCAGTTCACCGAGTTCGATTTCGCGCCGACCGAAGGTCGCCTGGCCTTCATTATCGACTTCTTCCGTGGCACGCTGCTCTATGTCTCGGGCGTCATCGCCAAGCTGTCGCCGGATGCGGTGAAGGTGCGCACGCCGGTGGCCACGGTCGCGGTGCGCGGCACGCGCTTCCTGGCCGAGGTGGAGGGCGAATGACCATGCTGCGACATCTCCTCATCCCCTTTCTGCTGCTGTCTCTCGCCGCCTGCGCCGGTAACAACCGCTTCGTGCTCCTGGAAGAGGAAGACGGCAGCGTCGGCGCCATCACCGTCCAGAACGACGCCGGTGCCCAGACCGTCAGCGAGGCGGGCAAGTTCACCCAGGTCGCCGGCGCCGAGGCCGCGCCTTCCCAGCCGGAGGCGATCAGCCAGGAAGAGATCGACCAGACCTGGGGCGCGACCCTGCAGGCCAGCCCGCTGAAGCCGCGCAGCTTCCTGATCTATTTCATCACCGGCACGGACATCCTGACCGAGCAGTCGCGCCGCCAGTTGCCGGAGATCCTGGACAGCATAAAGGAGTACCCGGCGCCGGAGGTCTCCGTCATCGGCCACACCGACACCGTCGGCTCGGCGGCACGCAATGCCCGGCTGGCGCGCGACCGCGCCGAGGCGATCCGCGATGTCCTGATCGACGAGGGGCTCGACCGCAAGCTGATCGAAGTCGACTCGCACGGCGAGAGCAACCTGCTGGTCCAGACGCCCGACGACACGGACGAGCCGCGCAACCGCCGGGTCGAAGTGACGGTGCGCTAAGCGCTCTAGATCTTCTCCAGCGAGCTCAGAACATTCTCGGCCTCGGCCAGCGAGGCTTGGTAGTAGTGCTCCGTCGCGGCTTCGTAGATCGCCAGGTTCAGGCCCTTTTCCGGGTCTATCAACCCGACCACCATGCCCTGCTTGGCCAGCCCGGTGCGGCTGAAGGCCGTGTAGTCGAAGCGGAAGGCGTCCTGGCCGCTGATCGTGTGCGGGCGCAGGTCGCTGACCTTGATCTGTGAGTAGCCGTTGGAGGTAAGCAGCGCCTCGTAGAGATTGACCACGTCGGTGGCATTCATGTCGGCCCGGAAGGTCGGCGCGTCTTCGTCCTGGCCGTGGGTCACAAGCGGCTTACCGTCGGCCACCTTGGTGATGAAGGACAAGCGCTCCAGCCCGAAACCGTTCACCGTCCAGATCTCGCCGCGTCCGGTCTTTTGGGCGCTCCAGGCGGTGCCGGGCTCGACGCGGAAGACCCCGCCGATCTCGTGCTTCTTGGCTGGCGGAACCTCGGTGAGGGCGGCGCAACCGGCCAGGAAAGCGAGGGCGAGCAGCCCGGTGCAGAGCTTGCTGAAGCGGATCACGACTTGGTCTCCAGTTTCTTGATATAGAATTTGATCATCGCCCCGTCGTCGGCATCGGGGGCCGCGGCGAGGTAGCTCTCAAAGGCACCGCGGGCGCCAGCGGCATCGCCCTGGTGCTGCAGCAGCAGGCCGAGGCTGCGGTGCGCCACCGCCGGCACGTCGTCGTAGGTGAGGGCCCGGCGCAGCGCATCGACGGCCTCTCCTTTGTCCTCGACTTCGGTATCGCGGCGCAGGACCTCGCCCTGGTAGTACCAGACCACGCCAGGGCTCTTGCCGCTGTCCTTCAGGCGGTCGAGGACGACCTGCATCTGTTTGTAGTGGCCAAGGTCGATCTCGTCCTCCAGCCAAGTGGCCCGGTGCCGGGCTATGAGCAGTTCGAAGCGGCTGTCATCGGTCTCGGCTGAGGCCTTGACGGGCGCCGCTTCCGCCATTGCGGTAAGGGTCTCCATGCGCTCTTGCGACGGCGGATGCGAAGAGAAGAAGGGGTCGGGTGCCTCCTCGTCAGAGGCTTCCTTCTCGGCAATGAGGTTTTCCCAGACCTGCGGCGCGGCCCCGGGGGCGTAGCCGTTGTCGCTCATGAGGGTGAAGCCCATGCTGTCGGCTTCGCGCTCGTGGTCGCGGCTATAGGCCTGGACATGGCCGTAGGCGCCGAGCAACGCGAAGCCGCCCAGCGGCACGCCGGCGGTGGCGGTGACGATGCCGAAGACCTGGGCGGCTGTCAGGCTGTCGCGCACGGCTTCCCAGCGCTGCACCGAGTGGCGCCGCACGTAGTGGGCGATCTCGTGACCGACCACCGTGGCCAACTGATCTTCGTTCTCGCAGCGCAGCAGCAGGCCGCTCCAGACACTCATGAAGCCGTTGGGCGCCATGGAGGCGTTGAAGCCGGGCTGGCGCACCACGTAGCTGCGGATGTTTTTGCAGTGTTCCGCGGCGAGGCGGCAGACAATCTCCTGGACATAGGCCTGCAGCTCCGCATCGGGGATCACGCGGCCGGAGGTCCTGAGCCGGGTCTCGGCCTTATCCATAACCAGCCAGAGGCCGGCCTCCGTGCTGTCGGGGGCCGGGACTTGGCCGGGTTTGAGGTCGGCGCGTGGCCCGCCGGTACAGGCTGCGGCCGTCAGGACCAGGCCCAGCGCCAGGGCGCCGCGGAACACACGAGGCGTGGCCGCCGACAGAGTCTTCACGGGCGGGGTCACAGCGGCGAAGAGTCGAGGAGGTGAGACACGGCCTCACGCGCCTGCTTCGGGTCGCGAAGGTCGCCGACGGTGCTCTGCAGCACGTTGAACCATACGATCTCTCCGGAGTTGAGATCGACCAGCGAGGCGAAGGCGGTCTGCCGGCCACCTTGCGGGGCGGGGCCCGGCAGGATGGCAAACAAGATGTTCATGGCGACGCGCCCGTCGCTGGAGAAGGAGTCGCGGGCGTGGACGAAGAGGGCGTAGTCGGCGTCGTGACTATCACGCAAGCTTTGCACGCCATCGCCCAAGGTCCAGTCAAATCGCTCCCGCTTCGTCGGCAAAGCGTAGTTCGGAACGTATTTGTGCAACATGATGGAACTGCCGACGGCCTCGTGCAGCTTCACCAGTTGCTCGTCATCGGCGGCGATCTGATAGCTGGCGCTGCTATCGTCGCCGTAGGAGACGGTCTTGATGTTACGCTCGGTCAACTCGTCCTTCAGCGCTGCTACCACATTCTGCCGCCCAGTTTCTGTCCACTCGGCATGGGGTTCCTCCAGGCCGCTGGCGGTGAGGACCGAGAGCTCCACGTCGGCCGGCATCAGGAGCACCGCGAGGCCGCCGGCCGGTTTCTTGATGGTGACCTCGGGCCCGGCGCTGCGTGTCTGGGCGCAGCCGCTGGCGAGAACAACCAAGGAGAGAGCGAACAGGACGCAAATGGAACGAAGGCCGGGGGCGAGCCCGGCCAGCTGGCGAATGCTCATCGGAAATACGATATCCCTCTGTAACTTCCCTGATACGAGGGACATCCTGACCGCTGCCCGCAGCCGCCCGACTCCGCCGCGCTTTATCCCCCAAGCTGTCCGGCGATGATACCCTGGGTTGATTATATTTGAAGCCCTGTTTTTGCCCCAGCGGGGGATTTTCACGCCATGCTCCGTGCGGCCCGCCGGGCGGCGGGCGCCAGATGGCATGGCCCTGGGGTGGGGTTTGATCTAGAATGGCGCCGCCGCAGGCCCCGCGAAGAGGGCCGGGACAGGGAGGAAGAGCGAGGAATCGGTGCCCGTCACCTATGATCCTGCCATCATTGCGCTCTCGGTGGTAATCGCCATCCAGGGCGGCTACGTCAGCCTGATGCTGGCGCGGCAGCTGGCGAGTCTCGGCCTGGGGCCCGACGGCTGGGCTACGGCCGGGCAGCGCAAGGCGCTGCTCGCGGCCTCGGCCCTGGCGCTGGGCGTCGGCATCTGGGCCATGCATTTCATCGGCATGCTGGCGGTCAAGCTGCCGGTGGCGGTGAATTACGACCTGCTGTGGACCCTGGTCTCGGCCCTGGTCTGCATCCTGGTGGTCGGCCTCGGCGTCTTCGTCGCCTCCTTCGGCCGCCTGACCCCGAAGCGCCTGGCCGGGGCCGGACTGCTCATGGGGGCGGGCATCGCCATGATGCACTACGTCGGCATGTCGGCGCTCAGGGCCAACTGCATCGTCAGCTATTCGCCGGCCCTGGTGGCGGCCAGCTTCGCGGTGGCCGTGGCGGCCTCCGGCCTGGCCCTCTGGCTGGCCTTTTCCCCGACCCACAGGCCGCACCTCATGGCCGGCGCCGCCTGCATGGGCCTGGCGATTTCCGGGATGCACTACACCGGCATGGCGGCGGCGACCTTCCTGCCCGCCGAGGACCTGGTCGCCATCTCAGCGCCGGTCCTGAGCCTCGACCTGCTGGCCATCGTGGTGGCGGTCACGGCCTTCGTCATCTGCGGGCTGTTCCTGCTGGTGCTGCTGCCCAACGGGCTCGACCGCAAGGCGGAGCAATTGGAAGAGAGTGCCGTAGAACAGAAGCATACACTTGTTGCCTCACGTGAAGGCGGAGGCGAGGAGGCCGAGTCCCTGGAGCCGAAGGCGGCGCCCCAACGCATCCCGGTGAACCGCAACGGCACCACCCGCCTGTTGACGCCGCAGGAGATCTATGCGGTCCACGCCGACGCCCACTATACCTACGTCTTCGACGGCCAGGAGACGCACTTCTGCAACCTCTCGATCTCCGAGATCGAATCCCGCCTGGACCCGAAGACCTTCCTGCGCGTTCACCGCAGCCACATCGTCAACGTGGCCCACGCGGCGGCGCTGAAACGGGTGCGCGACCAGGGCCTGCTGGAACTCGACTGCGCCGAGCGCCACCAGGTTCCGGTCAGCCGCAGCCGCCTGCCCAAGCTGCGCGCGGCCCTGGGGATCTGAGGCTTCTCCGCGCGCCCGGTCCCGCAAACCCTGCCGATCGAACTGCCGGCGAAGGTCAGGAGTCCTTCGGCTCGTCCCGCTGATTGGCGGGTGTGGCGCGCTTGTGCACCAGCTTCAGCATCCAGGGGGTGTTGGGGATGATGAGGAAGATGCGCACCAGGTGGAAGGCGGTGATGAGGGCCACGTTCTCCTGCAGGAAGCGGGCGGTCAACGCCATCTCGGTGATGCTGCCGGGCGCCGCACCCAGCACCAGGACGTCCCAGGGAAAGTCGGTGACCAGGGCGAGGCTGGCGGCAAAGGCGGTGCAGAGCGCGACCAGCAGCAGCGAGGTCACGGTGGTCGCCACAACGAGGCGGCCGGCGCTGAGGAAGAGCTCGCGCCGGAAGGTCGAGCCCAGCCAGGTGCCGAGCAGCACCTGGGCCGCGGAGACCACGGCGTCGGGGAAGGGGGCCAGCGGCAGGCCCAGCACCGTCGCCCCGCAGGAGAAGGCGAGCGGGCCGAGGAAGAAGGGATTGCTGAGGCGCAGGACCTTGAACAGTGCGGCGGTGGCGATCGCGCCGGCGGCCAGCAGCACCATGCCGGGGATGTCGAGCACGAAGTCCGGGCGGACGACATCGCCGCGCGAGGCGTGCAGCAGGTAGTAGAGCGCCGCCGGCACCAGGATGACGATGGCGGAGATCCGCAGGGTCTGGGCGAAGACCACCGGGCCAGGGTCGCCGCCATACTGGCGCGCCAGGTTGGCCATCTCCACCGGGCCGCCGGGCATGGAGGCCAGAAAAGCGGTCACATGGTCGGTCCCCGTCATGCGCCGCAGCACGATGGACATGAGGAAGCCTATGATGGCGGTGGCTATGGCGACGGTGAGGATCACCACGCCGTGGTCGACGATGGCCACCAGGGCGGCGGCGTTGAAGGCCAGGCCGACATGGGCGGAGACCATGACCTGGCCGACCGGGCGCGTGCGGGTCGGAATATCGACGGTCTTCACCAGCAGGCCCATGAAGGCAGTGGCGATCAGCGGCCCGATCATCCACGGCAGCGGCAGGTTCAGGCGGCTGAAAAGGTAGCCGGCGGCGGCGGAGACCGCGTAGCAGACGGCAAGCTCGGCGGCGCGGCCCGGGGAGATGCGGATCATGCGGCCGCCGTCGCGCGCCGGCCCGGCTGTACGCACCCTTTCCGCAGGGTCGGCGGCGGTGTGTCTTCTGGCACTCTTCTCGGCTTCCTCGGCCGCCCGGATTGGAACGTGAGCTCTGAAATCCCTGTTCGCGCTCCGAACAGGCGTGTCCTTTCAACGATTTAATTCAATGGCTTAAATAACCGGGTCTTGTCAATTCCGTGCCTCATAAGAAAAGGCTTCCGGTCAGTAGATAAAGTGATCGGGTCTGTGCGGTGGCGGCTCTTGCGGCTCTATCGGACCGTCAGGCAACTGCACGGCGCCAGGTGATTGACCTTGTGGCTTACGCTGCCGAGCATGAGCCCGCCGATGTTGCCCAGACCGCGACTGCCCATCACGATCAGGTCGGCGGAATGCTGTCTGGCATGGTCGAGTATGGCCTGAGCTGCGGGCCCGCGCGGCAAGGTGGTGGTCACATCTTCCAGTCCCAGGGCGCGCAATCGTGCCTCGGCCGTGCGGAGAATCTCATGGCCCACCGCGGTGAGCATGTCGCCCAAATCCTTGTGTTCGGCGTCAGCGAGCTTGGAATAATCGGCGGGGACGTGCTCTTGGCTCAGATCCGGAAGGGCATGGAGCAGCACAACCTTCGCGCCATGCTGCCGGGCCAGCTGTCCGGCGAGAGATACGGCTTTGTCGGCCTCCGGGGAACCGTCTGTGGGCACCAGAATCGTTCGGATCATCTTGTTCTCCTGGGACCTGCCGAACAAAACTAGCCGTTCGAGCAGCGTGGCAAGGCGATGAATTGGGGGTAGAGAGACCCGCTGCGCCGGCTCCCCGAGCGTCGTAGTGGTTCAGTCGTCCCTTATACTCCATTGCCACCGGTCCGGCAGCACAGCGCCTTCGCCCTGCGCGTACCGTGCAAATATTCCCAGGTTTTCCGCCGAAATCGCCGTTCGTGCAGCGAGGATCGCCGTTCGTGCGGAGGCGGCTGGTTTCGTGCACATCCCGTTGACCGCTTTTCGGCCGCTGTGGCCCGATCTTCCCCAATGAAGACTCCTGTCGCCAGAGGCGGCGGCGGGCGAACGACCGGCGGCATAACCGCCGCCACTGGGAAAGGGAGGAGCCGACCCGTGATTCCGGGATCATTCAGCTATCACAGCCCCGCGACGGTTGAAGAAGCCGTGGGCCTGCTCGCCGAACTGGGGGACGACGCCCGTCCGCTGGCCGGCGGCCACAGTCTGCTGCCGATGATGAAGCTGCGCCTGGCGCCGCTGGAGCATCTGGTCGACCTGGGCAAGATCGACGCCCTGAAGGGCATCAGGGAGGAAGGCGGCGCGCTGGTCATCGGCGCCATGACCACCCAGGCGGAACTGCTGGCCTCCGACCTCGTCGCCGGACATTGTCCGATCATCCAGGAAGCCGCGGCCGTCATCGCCGATCCGCAGGTCCGCTACGTCGGCACCCTGGGCGGCAACGTGGCCAACGGCGACCCGGCCAACGACATGCCGGGCCTCATGCAGTGCCTGGACGCCGGCTATCTGCTGACCGGCAAGGGCGGCAGCCGCGAGGTCAAGGCGCGGGACTTCTATGAAGGCGCCTTCTTCACCGCCCTGCAGGAGGGTGAGATCCTGACCGCCGTGAAGGTGCCGATCCCCCCGGCCGGACACGGCTACGCCTACGAGAAGCTGAAGCGCAAGATCGGCGACTACGCCACGGCCGCCGCCGCGGTGGTGCTGACCATGGCGAACGGGAGCTGCAAATCCGCCTCCATCGCGCTGACCAACGTCGGCGAGACGCCGCTCTACGCCGCCGAGGCCTCGGCCGCCCTGGTGGGCAGCAGCCTCGACAAAGCCGCGGTGGATCAGGCGGTGAGCCTGGCCGAGGCAATCACCGCGCCGGCCTCCGACGGCCGCGGGCCCGCCGAATACCGCACCAAGATGGCGGGCGTGATGCTGCGCCGGGCCATCCAGCGCGCCCACGAACGCGCCGCCGGCTGAGCGGGCCAGGAAGGAAAGAGGAAGACCGAGATATGGCGAAAACCCAGATCACCCTGACCATCAACGGACAGCAGGTGGAGGCGCTGGTCGAGCCGCGCACCCTGCTGATCCATTTCCTGCGCGAGCAGCAGATGCTCACCGGCGCCCACATCGGCTGCGAGACCAGCCACTGCGGTGCCTGCACCGTCGACATGGACGGCAAGTCGGTGAAGTCCTGCACCATCCTGGCCGTTCAGGCCAACGGCAGTGACGTCACCACGATCGAGGGCATGGCAGCCCCCGACGGCACGCTGCACGCCCTGCAGGAGGGCTTTGCCGAGACGCACGGACTGCAGTGCGGCTTCTGCACCCCGGGCATGATCATGCGCGCCCACCGCCTGCTGCAGGAGAACCCGGACCCCACGGACGCCGAGATCCGCATGGGCATCTCCGGCAACCTCTGCCGCTGCACGGGCTACCAGAACATCGTCAAGGCGATCCGCTATGCCGCGGACAAGATGAACGCTACGAAGGAGGCCGCGGAATGAGTGACGCCGCCGAGAAGGTCGAAGATCGCGAAGCCAACCTCAAGGGCATCGGCTGCTCGCGCAAGCGCACCGAGGACGCCCGCTTCATCCAGGGCAAGGGCAACTACGTCGACGATGTGAAGCTGCCAGGCATGCTGTTCGGCGACTTCGTGCGCTCGCCCTACGGCCATGCGCGCATCAAGTCCATCGACACCTCCAAGGCGCTGGCGGTGCCGGGCGTCAAGGCGGTGCTGACCGCCGCCGACCTGAAGCCCCTGAGCCTGCACTACATGCCGACCCTGGCCGGCGACGTGCAGGCCGTGCTGGCCGAAGAGAAGGTGCTGTTCCAGAACCAGGAGGTCGCCTTCGTCGTCGCCGAGGACCGCTACATCGCCGCCGACGCGGCAGAGCTGGTCGAGGTCGACTACGAAGAGCTGCCGGTGCTGGTCGATCCCTTCAAGTCCATGGAGCCCGACGCGCCCCTGCTGCGCGAGGACATCAAGGACAAGACCGAGGGAGCGCACGGCGCGCGCAAGCACTACAACCACATCTTCACCTGGGAGATCGGCGCGAAGGAGGAGACCGACGCCGCCTTCGAGGAGGCCGAGGTCACCATCAAGGAACTGATCAGCTATCAGCGGGTGCATCCCTCGCCGATGGAGACCTGCGCCAGCGTCGCCTCGATGGACAAGATCAAGGGCGAGCTGACTGTCTACGGCACCTTCCAGGCGCCGCATGTGGTGCGCACCGTGGCCTCGCTGCTGTCGGGCATTCCCGAGCACAAGATCCACGTCATCGCGCCGGACATCGGCGGCGGCTTCGGCAACAAGGTCGGCGTCTATCCGGGCTACGTCTGCTCCATCGTCGCTTCCATCGTGCTGGGCGTGCCGGTGAAGTGGGTCGAGGACCGCATGGAGAACCTCTCCGCCACGGCCTTCGCCCGCGACTATCACATGACCGCCGAGCTGGCGGCGACCAAGGACGGCAAGATCACCGGCCTGCGCGCCCACGTGCTGGCCGATCACGGCGCCTTCGACGCCTGCGCCGACCCGACCAAGTGGCCGGCCGGCTTCTTCAACATCTGCACCGGCTCCTATGACATCCCGACGGCCCACGTGGCGGTCGACGGTGTCTATACCAATAAGGCGCCGGGCGGCGTGGCCTACCGCTGTTCTTTCCGGGTGACGGAAGCCGCCTACATGATCGAGCGGGCCATGGACATCCTGGCAAAGAAACTGGGCATGGACCCGGTCGAGCTGCGGTTGAAGAACTTCATCCAGCCGCAGCAGTTCCCCTACCAGTCCTGCCTGGGCTGGGAGTATGACAGCGGCGACTATCCCACCGCCATGAAGAAGGCGATGGAGAAGACCCACTACGACGCCCTGCGCGCCGAGCAGAAGGAGAAGCGCGAAGCCTTCGCCCGCGGCGAAACCCGCGAACTCATGGGCATCGGCGTGGCCTTCTTCACCGAGATCGTGGGGGCGGGCCCGACCCGCAACTGCGACATCCTGGGCGTCGGCATGTTCGACAGCTGCGAGATCCGCATCCACCCGACCGGCGCGGCCATCGCCCGCCTGGGCACCAAGAGCCAGGGGCAGGGGCACGAGACCACCTATGCCCAGATCCTGGCGAGCGAGATCGGCATCTCCGCCGACGACATCATGATCGAGGAGGGCAACACCGACACCGCGCCCTACGGCCTCGGCACCTACGGCTCGCGCTCGACGCCGGTCGCCGGCGCCGCCGCCGCCCGGGTCGGGCGCAAGATCCGCGACAAGGCGAAGAAGATCGCCGCGCACCTGCTGGAAGTCGGTGAGGACGACCTGGAGTTCGAGATCGACCGCTTCAAGGTCAAGGGCCTGCCGGAGAAGCAGAAGACCATGAAGGAGATCGCCTGGGCGGCCTACAATAACCTGCCCGAAGGCATGGAGCCGGGCCTGGAGGCGGTCGACTACTACGATCCGCCGAACATGACCTATCCCTTCGGCGCCTACATCTGCGTGGTCGACATCGACGCCGACACCGGCGTCTCCAAGATCCGCAAGTTCTATGCCCTCGACGACTGCGGTACACGCATCAACCCGATGATCATCGAGGGCCAGGTGCACGGCGGCCTGACCGAGGCCTTCGGCATCGCCATGGGCCAGGAGATCCGCTACGACGAGGGCGGCAACGTCATGGGCGCCAGCCTCATGGACTTCTTCGTGCCGACGGCGGTTGAAACACCGGAGTGGGAGACCGATTTTACTGTTACGCCCTCGCCGCATCATCCGATCGGCGCCAAGGGCGTGGGTGAGAGCCCCAACGTGGGCGGCGTGCCGGCCTTCTCCAACGCCGTGAACGACGCCTTCGCGCACCTCGACGTGACCCATATCCAGATGCCGCACGACCACTGGCGCACCTGGAAGGTCTGCGAGAAACTGGGTTTGACTGGGTAGGGAGGGCCTGTTCGGCAGCCCTGGTGCGGCGGCTTTCCCAGTGGCCGCCGCACCATCGCTTTACATTTTTCGCGAGGACAGCTGACGATGGAGCGCAACCAGTTAGCGGACCGCCTGGCCGACGTCGGCTATGTCGCCGACAGCCAGCTGGCCATGGCGCTGTGGCTCATGGAGAGCCTGGAGCGGCCTCTGCTGCTGGAGGGCGCGGCCGGCGTCGGCAAGACCGAGGTCGCCAAGGCCCTGGCCCAGATCCACGACACCCGCCTGATCCGGCTGCAGTGCTACGAGGGCCTGGACGCCAACGCGGCGATCTACGAATGGAACTATCAGCGCCAGCTTCTCGCCATCAAGGCCCGCGAGGGCCGCGGCGAGAGCGCCGAGGCGGTGGAGAAGCACATCTTCTCCGAGGAGTTTCTGCTGGAGCGGCCGCTGCTGGCGGCGATCCGCGAGGAAACGCCGGCGGTGCTGCTGATCGACGAAATCGACCGGGCCGATGAAGAGTTCGAGGCTTTCCTGCTGGAGATCCTCTCCGATTACCAGATCTCCATCCCCGAGCTGGGAACCGTCACCGCCCGGTCGATCCCCCTGGTGGTGCTGACCTCGAACGGCACCAGGGAACTGTCCGACGCCTTGCGCCGGCGCTGCCTCTACCATTTCGTCGACTATCCCAGCGAGGACAAGGAGGTGCGCATCTTGACGGCGCGCCTGCCGCAGATCGACGTGAACCTGGCCCAGCAGATTGCCGCCTTCGTCGCCAAGGTGCGCAAGGAGGACCTGCGCAAGGTGCCGGGCGTCGCCGAGACCCTCGACTGGGCGGCGGCGCTGGTCGGCCTCGATGTGCGCGATCTGGCGGCGGAGCCGGAGGTGGTGCAGGACACGCTGCTGTGCCTCTTGAAGACCCAGGAAGACCGGCTGGCGCTGGCGCCGGAAGTGACCCAGCGGCTGCTCGGCAAGGTGGCCTGATGGAAGAGCAAGCGCTGGATCTCAAGGAGGTCACGCCCGTCGCCGGCGCACAGCTGCGCCAGCGCATGGCGGCCTTCCTCAAGATCCTGCGTGACAACGGCTTCCTGGTCGGCCTGGAGGAAACCCAGGACTGCCTGCGCTTCGCCGCCGCCGCCGACATCGGCCGTCCCGCCGTCCTGCGCAGCGGCCTGCGCAGCATCGCCTGCACGCGCCAGGCGGACTGGGAGCGCTTCGACGAGATCTTCGACGCCTACTGGCTGAAGCGCGGCATGAAGGGCGTGCTGCGCGTCGCCGGCACGCCGCCCAAGGGCCGGGGCGCGCGCAAGCTTTCCGAGGCGGGTGCCCCCGGGGGCAGCCTGGGCACGCCGGAGCAGACCTCGCGGGAGGGCGAGGAGGGGATCGGCAACCCGGCCGACCGGCAGGGCCGGCGCGAAGGCGCCTCGGCCTCGGAGTCCCTGGCGGAGGCCGACTTCCGCCACCTGATGACGGCGGACGAACTGCAGCGGGTGCACGAGCTGGCCGACCGCCTGGCGCGGCGCATGCGCCACCGCCTGAGCCGCCGCGAGCGGCAGCGGCGGCGCGGCCGGCGGCTGGACCTGCGGCGCACGATCCATCGCAGCATCGGGCGCGGCGGCCTGCCCATCGACCTCGCCTGGCGCAAGCGGCGCCACAAGCCGCTGCGGCTGGTGGTGGTGCTCGACGCCTCCGGCTCCATGAGCCAGTACAGCACTTTCTTCCTGCGTTTCATCCACGGCGTGCTGGACCGCTTCAGCGAGGCAGAGGCCTTCGTCTTCCACACCCGGCTGATCCATGTCTCCCCGGCCTTGAAGGAGCGCAATGCGGCCAAGGCCGTCGAGCGGCTGTCGCTCATCGCCCAGGGCTGGTCCGGCGGCACCAAGATCGGCGAGAGCCTGGCGGCCTTCAACCGCCGCCACGCTGCCCGCGTGGTGCACGGCCGCACCGTCGTGATGATCGTCAGCGACGGCTACGACACCGGCGCGCCGGACGTGCTGGGCCGCGAGATGGCGGCCTTGCGCCGGCGCAGCAAGCGCATCGTCTGGCTGAACCCGATGATCGGCTGGGAGGGCTACGAGCCCGTCGCCGGTGGCATGCAGGCGGCGCTGCCCCATGTCGATCTCTTCGCCCCGGCGCACAACCTGAAGAGTCTCGAAGCGCTGGCGCCTTTTCTGGAGCGGGTGTGAACATGAGCGGCGAATTCAACAGTGGAAACGGGGGCGACCTGTTGGACCTCATGGCGCAGCTGCGCGCCGAGGCGCGGCCCTATGCGCTGGCGACGGTGGTGCGCACGGTGGCGGCCACCTCGGCCAAGGCCGGGGCCAAGGCGGTGGTGACCGCCGACGGCGAGATTCACGGCTGGATCGGCGGCGGCTGTGCGCGCGGCGCCGTGCGCCGCGCCGCCCTGCAGGCCATGAAGGACGGCGAGGCGCACCTTATCTCGGTTCAGCCCCAGGAGGTTCTTGAGGCCGGCGGCGTGGCGGCGGGCGAGTCGAAGGGCGGCGTGGAGTTCCACCGCAGCGCCTGCCCAAGTGGTGGAAGTTTGGACATCTTCGTCGAGCCCATGCTGCCGCGCCCCAGCCTGGTGGTCTGCGGCGCCTCGCCGGTGGCCCGCGCCGTCGCCGACCTGGCCGGGCGCAGCGGCTTTGCCGTGACCGTGGCCGCTCTGGCCGAGGACCTGGACGGCCTGCCGGAGGCCGAGCACCGCATTACCGGCTTCGCGCTGCCGGCCGACACGCCGGCCGAACGCTTCATCGTGGTGGCCACCCAGGGCAAGCGCGACGCCGAGGCGCTGCGCGCCGCGCTTGCCACCGAAACGCCCTACGTCGCTTTCGTCGGCAGCCGCCGCAAGGCATCGGCGCTGCTGGGCAAGCTGCGGGTCGAGGGGCTGCCGGCGGACAAGGCGGCGCGCCTGCGCTCGCCCGCCGGGCTCGACATCGGCGCCATCACGCCGGAGGAGATCGCCCTGTCGATCGTCGCCGAGGTGGTGGAGCTGCGCCGCCGCGGTCGCCGCGAGCACGCCCGGACGGAGAGCGGGCAGGCGGATGACGCCGGCGGCAGCCACGATGCCGCGTAGCCGACCGGCGCGCCGCTGAGGCCGGGTCATGTGCATCTGCCATGCCCTGCCGGCACAGGATTTTCTTGGGACAGGAGATTTTGGAGTTGAACCGACGATGGACATGACCGGCAGCGAACGTATCGCCGCACCGCGCGACAAGGTCTACGAGGCCCTGAACGACCCGGAGATCCTGAAAGCCTCGATCCCCGGCTGCGAGTCGATCGAGAAGCTCTCGGACACCGAGATGACGGCGACGGTGGTCACCAAGGTGGGCCCGGTGAAGGCCAAGTTCCAGGGGGCGGTCACGCTGTCGGACCTGGATCCGCCCAACGGCTACACCATCTCCGGCGAAGGCAAGGGCGGCCCTGCCGGCTTCGCCAAGGGCGGCGCCAAGGTACGCCTGGAGGAGGACGGCGGCGCCACGGTGCTGCACTACGAAGTGAAGGCCGATGTCGGCGGCAAGCTGGCGCAGCTCGGCTCGCGCCTCATCGACGGCACCGCAAAGAAACTCTCCGGCGAGTTCTTTTCCCGCTTCGCCGAAATCGTCGCCGCCCCGGCGGCGGCGCCCGCAGCGGAACCGGCCGCCGCCGAGGCAGCCGTTGCGGCTGCCCCCGAGTTCCCGGGTGCTGTCGCGCGCAGCCCGGGCGGGTCGCGCTGGTGGCTCTGGGCCCTGGCCGGCCTGGTGGCGGTGCTTGCCGTAGCGATTCTCTTGGCGAAGTAAGGGCCGCCACGGGGGGCGTGGAAAGACAGGCGCGCTATTGGCCCAGGGGCTGCAGTTTCCCGATTGCGGCGTTGAACCGCTCTACGATGTCGTCGTCCACGTGGCGAGAAAACATGTAATGCAGCGGGTCCGCCTTGTGCTCCCTGATAACGTGGCGGTGCAAGGGAAGATTAGATCCCTGCAATTGCATCTGGGCGACGCCGTCTTCGACGATATATCCGTCCAGACGGCCGGCTTCCAGCATCCCGATCATCTGCTCATTCAGACTCAGTCTGACCAAGGTCACGCTTTTCGCATTGTCTTTCAGGATGCGCTCAATCTCCTCGCCGTAGACGTTCCCGCGGAAGACCCCGATCGCACGAGGATGGCTTGGGGTCCCTTCGGACTGTATCCAGTCGTTCAGGGAAACCAGCCCCTTATCGTCATCGGCTTCGGGCCTGGTCACCAGCACGAACTGCTCATGACGGTAGGGGACTGAAAAGGTGGCGAACTCGGCGCGCTCCGCCGAATACCCGGCGCCATACAGAAGGTCGAGTTCCCCGGCAGCCAGCATCTTCAACGCACGTGCCCAAGGTATCTGCCAGAACACGAGCCTGCAGCCGGCGGTGTCGGCTGTCGACATCAGGAGATCGAATTCCAGACCGTGAAACCGTCCTTCCTCCTGCGTGAAGTAGGGCGGCCAATCGTCCCAGCCGACGCGCAGTTCGCAGTTGGCTTCGGCCGCTCCCGGCGCTGCGGAGGCGCACAGGAAGGCCAATCCAATGAGCAACAACCGACAAGATGGAAAACGATAGGACATTCCGAAGCATTCCCAATGGCAGAACGCGATCAACCTCATCCAATCACTATTGCTCAGATTGCTCCCGATCTTCGGGGGTTAACCGTAGCAGAACAGATCCCTGCTGAGAACTGGGGCGCGCTGTCTTCGCTGCCTGGATCGATCAATCAACCACTGGTCGTTTGCCGGCGGAGCCCGACCCTTCGCCGAGACCTCTTCGCCCCTCTGGAACCTTAGCTTCCAGCGGCTGGATTTACCTTTGAACCCTCGGTCGCTGTGCGTCGACTAACCCTGCGTAACCCGTCGTTTCGGTGAAAGGGTCAGTGGGAGGATAGTACGATGGTCGAGGGTTTCCTGGCGCGGCTCTACGCGCTGCGCGCGCTCACGGTCTTTACCGGGGTGGCGCTCTTGCTGATTTCCCTGGCCGGCGGCGCCTGGGCGGACAGCGCCCGGACCCGTGCCGACGCCGTCGAGCCCGCCGGCGTGACGACCTCTGGCGACCTCAAGCTCTATCAGGAGAAGATCAGCCGCGAGATCGACGGCTGGCTGAATGTCATTATCGACGAGGAAGGGCGCGTGACCCGCACTCTTTCCGAGGGGCTGGTCTGGCGCCTGGAGATCAGCAGCCTGCGCCGCCCTGATCCCCAGGGCTACATCTTTTCCGTGCGTCCCGCCAGGACGGCATTGTCGGACCAGCCCTGCGGGCCCGGCGAAATCTGCCCGGCCGGCTATTCGGTGGCGGGCAGCAGCCGCCTGGTGGCGCTGGAGCCGCTGCGCGAGATGAAAGGCGCCGCCGGCCAGACCGTCTATCGCCAGACCGCCAAGGTGGTGCTGCCCTTCGATCTCAGCTGGGTCGAGTTCTACGAGGATTTCCAGATCGCCGTGGCCGAGGCCTGCCGCGACGCCTTCCTGGCCGAGCGGGGCAAGGGCCGCAGCCTGGCCGAACTGCGCGATGGCCACCTGGACCCGGAATTGACTTTCCCCCTGAAGGCCGCAGTCTTTAGCGACGGGCGAATCGCCGAAACCGACCTGGCGGTTCATCTGAGGTGCTGGGGCAAGATCTTTACGCGCTGACACCCGAAGAAGAGAACCGTCGGGGGTGGCACCGCTGTCCCCCGTGAGGAAGGACCTGACCGATGGTGCCCGCCTGGACCGTGACGCTCTCCTATATCGGCTATACCGCCATGCTGGTGCTCGGCGCGATCTGCTGGCTGCTGGTGCTCTTCGAGTACATCGTCTACGGGCGCGTCGAGGCCGGCGAGCTCGGTCAGCGCTGGCTCGACTTCGCGCATATGCTGATGCGCAACCTGCACTTCGCGCTGTGGACCGGCCTCGTCCTGGCGGTGGCGGCCTTCATCCTGGCGGCACTGCCGGCCAGTGATGCCACGCCGGCGGTGTCCTCCCACAAGGCCTATCAGCTGAAGTTCGGGGCTTTCGCCCTCTGCTTCCTGGGCCTGATTTCCCTGGCCCAGGTGCGCATGGGCGGTTTCGACGCCGACACCGCCTCGGTCGCGGTTTTCGCGTGGGCACTGTGGGTCATCTTCAGCGGCTGGCGCGCCTACGCGGGGCAGGTTGCCGTGACGGGACCGGCCGGCTGGTGGCTGGTGGCCATCGTCGACGGCCTGGCGGTCCTGGTCTTCGGCGGCTTCGCCATCCTCATCAAGATCCAGGGCTTCCGGATGTTCTGATCCGCTGGTCCGTTTCCCCTCTAAAACGAAAGAGGCATTCCGATGTCGACCCCCTGGACCTTGATCTACGCCTATCTCGCCTACGGTCTCTCGATCGTGCTCGCCATCGTGAGTTGGCTGGGCGGTACCCTGCAGAGCGCGCTCTACAGGCGGGTGGGGGACGGCCGGCTGGGCGAGGGCTGGCTGGAGCTGGCGCATTGGCTGGCGCAGTACCTGCGCTTCTTCACCATCGCCGGCGGTCTGCTTGCGTTGATCGGGCTGCTGGTGGCGGCATTTTCCTCCGGCGAGCCTGCGGAGGTCACCGCTTTCCACAAGAGCTACCTGTTGCGCTTCGCGGTGATTGCCTTTGCCGCGCTCTCACTCAGCTATGTCGGGCAGGGGGACCTGGGCAAGTACTACGTCGATCTTGCCGCGGCCGTCGTCTGCGGCTGGGGACTCTGGATCATCGTTGCCGGCGGGCGTGCGCTGGCGGGTGCTGCGGTTGTCACCGCGCCGGCCTTGTGGTGGCTCGGCCTGGTCATCGTGGTGCTGCTCGTCGCCCGGGTGATCGCACTGGTCTTTTTCGTAAGCTCCGACAGTCCGCACCAGTTCTGACCCACCTATGAATGGGCCCCAAGTGAAAGGGGGAGAGACCTTTTGGTCTCTCCCCCTTCCGCTCCCAGAGACGTTTTTTCGCCTCACCTTTGTCGGCTTTGTGCCAATCAGTCGTCGCCGCCGCCTTCGTAGTTCTTGAAAGCGGCCGTTTCATGCTTGGCCGAGTTGATGATGACGCCCACCACGACGGCGCAGGACAGCGCCAGGAAGATGGCGATCATCAAGGGCGAGTCGGCGTAGGTGTAATAGGCCTCCACGCCTTCCCAAGAGGTAATGGGACTTCCGCTCATTTGCTTGTCTCCTTGGATAAACCCAAGAGGTTCGGGTGAAAGGCCTTGCTACTCGGCCGGTACGGTGAAGGTCTTCTGCGGCGGCCCGCTTTCCGGATAGGCCTGGATTGGGATCTCGACCACGTCGAGGCCGGCGATTTCCGGACCGGAGGGGATGCGCAGCAGGCCCACCTTCTTCAGCACCAGCGAGACCACATAGCCGGGGATGAAGCCCAGGCCCGCCATGACCACCGCGCCGACCAGCTGGCCGAGCAGGCTCGACTCCGGGCCGCCGGGGCTGGGATAGCCGCTGGCGAAGATTCCGCAGGCGATGACGCTCCACAGGCCGGCGACGCCGTGCACCGCAAAGGCCCCCACGGCGTCGTCGATCCGCAGCTTCAGCAGCAGGTCCTGCACCTTCGGGATGATCAGGCCGCCGACGAAGCCGATGAGGAAGGCCAGGGCGGGGTGGTAGACGTCCAGGCCCGAGGCGGCTGAGATGATGCCCGCCAGGGCGCCCGACATCATCCAGAAGGGGTCGCGGGTCATCAGGAAGCAGCCGATGATGCCGCCGGCAAAGCCCATCAGGGTGTTGAAGGCGAAGGCCGACAGCGTGGCCGGCTGGTTGTAGATGTTCACCCACTGGTCGCCGGAGACGTAGATGATGCAGCCGCCGAGGAAGCCGAAGAAGCCGACGATAATCAGCATCAGGCCGATCAGCGTCATCGGCACCGAGTGGCCGGCGATCTCCAGCACCTTGCCGTCGGCCGTGAAACGCCCGAGGCGCGGACCAAGGTTGATGACCACGCCCAGAGCAAAGAAGCCGGCGACCATGTGCACCACGCCGGCGGCGCCGACGTCGTGATAGCCGAACTCGGTGTGCAGCCAGCCCGCCGGGTGCCAGCCCCAGGCCGCACCCAGGATCCAGGCGAAAGATCCGAGCACGATGGCCAGGATGCAGAAACCGCTGAGGCGGATGCGCTCGATGACCGCGCCGGAGTAGATCGACGCCGTGGTGGCGGCGAAAAGCGTGAAGGCCGCCCAGAACACGCCCGAGGCGTTGTCCGCCAGGTTCGGCCCCATGGCCGTCGCCCAGGGCAGGCCCCCGTCGCCGTCGGCGCTGGGAATCAGGCCGTAGGGAAAGGCCAGGTAGATCCACCAGCCGAAGAAGAAGAAAGTCGGAATGATGAAGGCGAAGGCCAGGATGTTCTTCACACCCGAAGCCAGGGCGTTCTTCACCCGCGATGCCCCCATTTCATATGCCAAGAAACCTGCGTGGATGATCACCATCAGCGCCGTACACCACCAATAATAGATCTCCATGTTGATGGTGCCGGACATTTCGATCATCGTCTGAAGCTCTGCGAGCTTCGCTTGTACTTCCGCATCCATGACGCCTCATGCCCCCTGTCGTTGGCTCTCCGCAGCGAGTCGCGCTTGCCGAAGCAAGGCTCTCGCCTTCGTCAGCGACGTCCATGCCGGACCTCTGCAAGTGTCCGGTTGCAGCCTTTTGCGGCTATCCTTGTTGGATACGTTTCCCCCGCCGGCCTTTGCGCCCTTCCTGGGTCGAGCCGAGCGGGGCCAAGCCTAGCGGCGGTTTCGTGTACGTCAAGAAATTTTCTCTGCAGGAATTGGGGCCGTGCAGGAGCCTTGGCTTTCCTATATGGTGTCGGACGACTCCTTTCATTCGATTACGTTCAATCGGTCACGGTGTGGAGAGCGAGGAACATTGACGCGGGAAAAGATGAGCAAGGCGAAGGCAGCGACTCCCAAGACCGCGAAGGTCCCGGCGAAAGGCAAGGCGGCGAAGAAGGCGGTGGAGGTGGAACCGCTTGCCACCGGCTCCTCGGCGCCGGCCATGGCCGAGGGCCAGTCGATCGAGGAAGCCATCGGCGCGCAGGTGCGCGCCCTGCGCAAGCGCCATGACATGACGGTCTCCGAGCTGGCCGGGCAGGCGGGTCTTTCCGCGGGCATGCTGTCGAAGGTGGAGAACGGCGCCATCTCGCCCTCGCTGGCGACGCTGCAGAGCCTGGCGCAGGCGCTCAACGTGCCGATGACGAACTTCTTTTCCGACTTCGAGCAGAAGCACGACATCACCCACGTGCGCGCCGGCGAGGGCCTGGTGATCGAACGCCGCGGCAGCAAGTCGGGTCACCAGTACCAGCTGCTGGGCCATTCCTTTCCCGGCGACTTCGCCTACGAACCCTACCTGGTCACCCTCAGCAAAGGCGCCGAGTCCTATCCGAACTTCCGCCACGAAGGCATGGAGTTCATCTACATCCTGGAAGGCGAGGTGGGCTATCGCCACGGCAACAAGATCTATCCGCTGAAGCCCGGCGATTCGCTGTTCTTCAACGCGCAGTCGGCGCACGGCCCCGAGGAACTGCGCAAGCTGCCGCTGAAATTCCTCTCCATCATCGTGTTCCAGCGCGACAGCTAGGCGCCCGGCGATCCTCGTCGATTGTTTATCAACAGGAAAAAATGTTTCTTATAGATTGACAGCGCCGCAGCTCCTGCTAGTCTCGTCTCGCCCTCGAGCGGGGCGGTCACCTCTTTTACCCAACTGATCCAGGAGCGGGTCAACATGTGCGGGATCGCCGGTCTTTTCCTGAAAGACGAAAAGCACTCCCAGGCGCTGGGGCGGCTGCTGTCGGAGATGCTGACGGTGCTTTCCGACCGCGGTCCGGACAGCGCCGGTTTCGCGGTCTACGGGCAGCCGCAGGCCGCCAAGGTGAAGGTCACGCTGCGCGCCAAGGACGAGGCCTACGACTTCGCCGCTCTGGCCGGGGGCCTGGCCGCGCACCTGGGTAGCGACGTCGCAGTGCAGACACGCGCCACCCACGCCGTTCTGACGGTCGACGAGGACGACGCCGCGGCCGCGGAAGTCTGGCTGCGCGCCAACGCGCCGGATGTGAACCTCTTTGCCTCGGGCCGCGCCATGGAGCTCTACAAGGAAGTCGGCCTGCCGGCCGCAGTTTCGGCCCGCTTCGATCTGCCGGCCATGGCGGGCAGCCATGCCGTCGGCCACACCCGCATGGCCACCGAGTCGGCGGTCACTACCGCCGGCGCGCATCCTTTCTCCACCGGGCCTGACCAATGCCTGGTGCACAACGGCTCGCTCTCCAACCACTGCGCCATCCGCCGCAATCTGCAGCACGAGGGGGTGGGCGTGGAGACCGAGAACGACAGCGAGGTCGCGGCCGCCTATCTCACCTGGCAGATGGGCCGCGGCATGAACCTGGGCGAGGCGCTTGAGGCTTCGCTGAAGGACCTGGACGGCTTCTACACCTTCGTGGTCGGCACCGAGCAGGGCTTCGGCGTGCTGCGCGATCCCATCGCCTGCAAGCCGGCGGTGCTGGCGGAGACCGAGGCCTATGTCGCCTTTGGCTCCGAGTACCGGGCACTGGCCGGCCTGCCGGGCATCGAGGCGGCCAAGGTCTGGGAGCCGGAGCCGGCGACGGTCTATTTCTGGGAGCGCGGCGATGAGCCTGGTTGACCTGGCGACGACGCCGCTGCGAGAGCTGAATGCGGCCCTGCATGCCCTGCCGCAGGACACCAACGACACCCAGTGGACGATCCGCAATCCGCGCGGCCAGCACGCGGTGGCGGTCGGCATCGACGCGCCCATCGCCGTCGAGATCGAGGGACACGTCGGCTACTACTGCGCCGGCATGAACCAGCAGGCCAGCGTCACCATCCACGGCAACGCCGGTGTCGGCCTGGCGGAGAACATGATGTCCGGCGAGGTGCGCGTCACCGGCGATGCCAGCCAGTCGGCCGGCGCCACGGCCCACGGCGGCACCCTGGTCATCGGCGGCAACGCGAGCGCCAGGTGCGGCATCTCGCTGAAGGGCGCCGATATCATCGTCAAGGGAAGCGTCGGACACATGAGCGCCTTCATGGCCCAGGCCGGCAACCTTGTGGTGCTGGGCGACGCCGGGGAGGCGCTGGGCGACTCCCTCTACGAGGCCTGCCTCTACGTGCGCGGCAAGGTCGCCAGCCTGGGGGCCGACTGCGTCGAGAAGGAGATGACCGACGCGCACAAGGCGAAGCTGGCGGCCCTGCTGGCCAAGGCAGACGTAAACGGCGGCATCGATCCCGCCGAATTCCGCCGCTACGGCTCGGCCCGCGAGCTCTACCATTTCAAGATCGACAACGTGAGCGCCTACTGATGGACAAGCCGTCTCAAGCTCCGATGCCGCAGACCACGCCGCGCAAGTCGGCGACCTTCGACGATTACAGCCTCTCGGAGATCCGCCGCGCCGCGGCCACCGGCATCTACGACATCCGCGGCGCCGGCGCCAAGCGCAAGGTGCCGCACTTCGACGATCTGCTGTTCCTCGGCGCCTCGGTATCGCGCTATCCGCTGGAGGGCTACCGCGAGAAGTGCGCAACCAACGTGACGCTGGGTACGCGCTACGCCAAGAAGCCGATCGAGCTGGCTATTCCCATCACCATCGCCGGCATGAGCTTCGGCTCGCTCTCGGCCCAGGCGAAGGAGGCGCTGGGGCGCGGCGCCTCGATCATGGGAACCTCGACGACCACGGGTGACGGCGGCATGACGCCGGAGGAGCGCGGCCACTCGGACATCCTGGTCTACCAGCTGCTGCCGTCGCGCTACGGCATGAACCCGGTCGACCTGCGCAAGGCCGATGCCATCGAGGTGGTGGTGGGGCAGGGCGCCAAGCCGGGCGGCGGCGGCATGCTGCTGGGCCAGAAGATCTCGGCGCGCGTGGCCGAGATGCGCACCCTGCCGGAGGGCATCGACCAGCGCTCGGCCTGCCGCCATCCGGACTGGACCGGCCCCGACGACCTGGAGATCAAGATCCAGGAGTTGCGCGAGATCACCGACTGGGAGAAGCCGGTCTACATCAAGGTCGGCGCCAGCCGGCCCTACTACGACACCGCCCTGGCGGTGAAAGCCGGCGCGGACGTGGTGGTGCTGGACGGGATGCAGGGCGGCACGGCGGCCAGCCAGGAAGTCTTCATCGAGCATGTGGGCATCCCGATCATCGCGGCTATTCGCCCGGCCGTGCAGGCGCTGCAGGACCTGGGCATGCACCGCAAGGTGCAGCTCGTGGTCTCCGGCGGCATCCGCAACGGCGCCGATGTGGCCAAGGCGCTGGCCATGGGGGCCGACGCGGTCTCCATCGGCTCGGCTGCCCTGCACGCCCTGGGGGACAACGACCCGGCCCTGGAAGCGGAATACGAGAAGCTGGGCACCGTGGCGGGCGCCTATGACGACTGGCATGAGGGACTGGACCCGGCAGGTATCACCACACAGGATCCGGACCTCGCCGCGCGCCTCGATCCTGTCGCCGCGGGGCGGCGGCTCGCCAACTACCTGGCCGTGCTGACGCTGGAGGCGCAGACCATCGCGCGCGCCTGCGGCAAGTCGCACGTCTTGAATCTGGAACCGGAAGATCTCGTCGCCCTGACCGTCGAAGCCGCGGCCATGGCGCAGGTGCCGCTCGCCGGCACGAGCTGGATCCCCGGAAAGAACGGCTTCTAGGAGGAAGCGGCCCTGGGCTGGCCGAGATCTAGAGAACGGGAACGGGGCACATGGCTGTCAATCTTGCGAAGGTCGCCAAAGACCGGGGCATCAAGTACTTTCTGATTTCCTTCGTCGATCTGTTCGGCGCCATGCGGGCCAAGCTGGTGCCCGCCGCGGCGATCGGGGAAATGGCGAAGAGCGGGGCCGGTTTCGCGGGCTTCGCCACCTGGCTCGACATGTCGCCGGCCGACGCCGACATGTTCGCGCTGCCCGATCCCGACAGCCTGATCCAACTGCCCTGGAAGCCGGAAGTGGGCTGGCTGGCCGCCGATCCCTACATGAACGGCAAGTCGGTGGCGCACGCGCCGCGCAACGTGCTGAAAGAGGTCAGCAAGGCGGCGGCGGCCAAGGGTTACGAGATGAAGACCGGCGTGGAGTGCGAGTACTTCGTCATCCTGCCCGACGCCAGCGCCATCTCCGATCCCGCCGACATCCAGGCCAAGCCCTGCTACGACCAGCAGGCGCTGATGCGGCGCTACGACCTGATTTCCGAGATCTGCGACTGCATGCTGGAACTGGGCTGGGGGCCCTACCAGAACGACCACGAAGACGCCAACGGCCAGTTCGAGATGAACTGGGAGTACGACAACGCGCTGAAGACTGCCGACCGCCAGGCCTTCTTCAAATACATGGTGAAGACCCTGGCCGAGAAGCACGGCCTGCGCGCCACCTTCATGCCGAAGCCCTTTGCCGAGCTCACCGGCAACGGCTGCCACATGCACGTTTCGCTGTGGTCGACGAAGAACGGCCAGAACCTCTTCGAGCACAAGAAGGACCCGGAGGGCCTCTCGAAGCTGGCCTACCAGTTCATCGCCGGGGTGATGCACTCCGCCGAGGCGCTCTGCGCCATCACCAACCCGACGGTGAACTCTTACAAGCGCATCAATGCTCCGGTCACCACCTCCGGCGCCACCTGGTCGCCCAACACGGTGACCTACAGCGGCAACAACCGCACCCACATGATCCGCATTCCCGATCCCGGGCGCTTCGAGTTCCGCCTCGCCGACGGCGCGGCCAATCCCTACCTCATGCCGGCGGCGGTGCTGGGGGCGGGGCTGGAGGGCATCGCCAACGGCCGCGACCCCGGCAAGCGCCTGGACATCAACATGTACACCGAGGGCCACAAGGCCAAGGGCGCCAAGCGCCTGCCGCTGAACCTGCTCGACGCCCTGCGGGCCCTCGACAAGTCCAAGGTTCTGAAATCGGCGCTGGGGGACGAGTGCATCGACGCCTTCGTGAAGCTGAAGATGAGCGAGTGGACCGACTACAGCCACCATCTCAGCGACTGGGAGCGGCGTCACACGCTCGATTGCTGAGTCGGCGGTCCCGCGAATAGACCCACAGGTCGCGGGGTTGAATCCCTTTCGCCGACCTGTTATCTCCTGATGAACCGTTGGGGTGCTCGAAAGGGCTGAGAGGCGCAGGTCGCCAACCCAAGGAACCTGATCCGGGTAATGCCGGCGAAGGGAACGGGTCACGACACTTCCAGACATAAGCCTGATCCGCTTTCTCCTTCTCCGGCCCGTGAGGAAAGGAGACGAAGGTGGCGCAAGGGTGCGCGCAACATGGTGAAGCTGTTCCCATTGCTCTGACCGTGGCCGGTTCAGACAGCGGCGGTGGGGCCGGGATTCAGGCTGACCTCAAGGCTTTCTCCGCCCTGGGCGTCTACGGCGCCAGTGTGATCACCGCGGTGACGGCGCAGAACACTCGCGCGGTCACGGCCGTGCACACCGTCCCCGAGGACATAATCGCCGCCCAGATCGACACGGTCTTTGACGACCTGGCGGTGAAGGCCGTGAAAGTCGGCATGCTGGGCGGGCCGCCGGTCATCGAAAGCGTCGCCTTCGGCCTGCGCGATCGTGGCGTACCCCTGGTGATCGATCCGGTCATGGTCGCCAAGTCAGGGGATGCCTTGCTGCCGGACTCGGCGCTTATCGCCCTGCGCCGCGACCTGCTGCCGCTGGCCGACGTCCTGACGCCGAACCTGCCGGAGGCCGCGCGCCTGCTGGAAGGTCCGCAGGCGCAAACGGAAGCGGAAGCGGAGGCGCAGGGGCGCCGCCTGCTGGCGCTGGGCCCCAAGGCGGTGCTGATGAAGGGCGGCCACGCCACGGGCAGGGTCTGCGTCGATCTGCTGATCACGGCGGAGGGCGAGGCGCTGCGCCTTGAAGCGCCGCGCCGCGCGACGGCCAACACCCACGGGACCGGCTGCACCCTGTCGTCGGCCATCGCCGCCGGCCTCGCCAAGGGGCGGGACCTGCGCGAAGCGGTGCGCCAGGCACACGCCTACCTGCAGGGCGCCATCGCCGCGGCGGACGGGCTTTGCATCGGCGCGGGGCACGGGCCGGTGCATCACTTCCATGCACTGTGGAGCTGACGCTATGAAGGTGACCGTCATCGGCGCCGGTGTGGCCGGCCTGACCTGCGCCACCGAGCTGCAGAAGCGTGGGGCCGAGGTCACCGTCGTCGACCGCGCGCCCGATCTAGGTCCTGCCTCCTGCTCCTGGTGGGCCGGCGGCATGCTGGCGCCCTGGTGCGAAGGCGAGAGCGCCGAGGAGCCGGTGGTGCGCCTGGGCCGCGCGGCGGCGGACTGGTGGCAGGCGCATGCCGGCGGCGTGACCCGCCAGGGGACCCTGGTGGTGGCGCCCAGCCGCGACAGCGGGGAGCTGCGGCGCTTCGCCCGCCGTACGGAGAACTTCAGCGAGGTGGATGAGGACGCCATCGCGCTGCTGGAGCCGGATCTCGCCGGGCGCTTCCGCCGGGGCCTCTTCTTCGCGGGCGAGGCGCACCTCGATCCCCGTGCGGCGATCAAATCTTTGGCCAAGAGGCTGCGGAGCGACGGTGCCGAGCTGCGTTTCTCGGTGGCGGCGGAGGACGCCCCGCAAGCCGACGTGGTGGTCGACTGCAGGGGGCTGGCGGCGCGCGACGCGGTGCCGGAGCTGCGCGGCGTGCGCGGCGAGATGCTGGTACTGCGCTGCCGGGAGCTGGAGCTGACCCGCACGCTCCGCCTGCTGCATCCACGCATCCCGGTCTACATCGTGCCGCGCGCTGGTGAGAAAGGCGGGCAGGGGCTCTACATGCTCGGCGCTACCATGATCGAGAGCGCCTCGCGCTCGCCGGTCTCGGCGCGCTCCCTCGTCGAACTGCTGAACGCCGCCTACGCCCTGCACCCGGCCTTCGGCGAGGCGGAGGTGGTGGAGATCGGCGTCGATGCCCGTCCGGCCTTTCCCGACAACCTGCCGAGAGTCTGGCGTGACGGCGGCCGCGTCTTCGTCAACGGCCTCTACCGCCACGGCTTCCTGCTGGCGCCGGCCATGGCCCGCCGCGCCGCCGACCTGGTGTTCGGCAAAACATCCTTCCCGGAGGAAAGCGATGCAGATCGTCTTGAACGGCAAGCCCTGTGAAGTGGCGCGCGACCGCCTGGACCGCGCGCTGGATGAGCTCGGCTACCAGGACGCCAAGGTGGCGACTGCGGTGAACGGAAAATTCATCGCCAGATCGCTGCGCGCGGAAACGCAGATCAGGGACGGCGACCGGGTCGAGGTCATCGCCCCGATGCAGGGAGGCTGAGGTGATGCGGCGGTTCTATGGCGTCGAACTGGAGACGCGCCTGCTGCTGGGCACGGCGCAATATCCCTCACCGGCGATCCTGGCCCAGGCGGTGCAGTCCTCCGGGGCCGAGGTGGTCACGGTGTCGCTGCGCCGCGAGTCGGCGGAGCAGCGCGACGGCCAGGCTTTCTGGGAACTGATCCGCGAGCTGGGCGTGCGGGTGCTGCCCAACACCGCCGGCTGCCACACAGTGAAGGAGGCGGTGACGACGGCCCACATGGCGCGGGAAGTCTTCGACACCCCCTGGATCAAGCTGGAGGTAATCGGCGAGGACGACAGCCTGCAGCCGGACCTTTTCGGCTTGGTGGAGGCGGCGGCGATCCTGACGGACGAAGGTTTCCAGGTCTTTCCCTACACCACCGAGGACCTGGTGGCCGCCGGGCGCCTGCTGGAGGCGGGCTGCGAGGTGCTGATGCCCTGGGGCGCGCCCATCGGTTCCGGTCTCGGGCTCAACAACCTCTACGGCCTGCGCAGCCTGCGCGCCCACTTCCCCGAGGTGCCGCTGGTGGTGGACGCGGGCATCGGCCTGCCGTCCCACGCGGCAGCCGCCATGGAGTTGGGTTACGACGCGGTGCTGCTCAACACCGCCGTGGCCAAGGCCGGCGATCCCGTCGCCATGGCCGCAGCCTTCGCCCAGGCGATCGCGGCGGGGCTGGCCGCCCGCGCCGCCGACCCCATGGAGCCGCGCGACATGGCGGCGCCCTCGACCCCCGTTATCGGCAAAGCCTTTCTGGGATGAGGAAGCAGTGATGATGTCGGATATTCTGGTTCGTCGCACAGCGAGAGCTTCCACTCCGATTGTCATCCTCGGGCTTGACCCGAGGATCCATGTCGAGGCCGGGCGCCAAGCGGCACCATGGACCCTCGGGTCAAGCCCGAGAGTGACAGCAAGAGCGTGTGGTGCGCGTGGTGCGACCGGTTTGAGGGCGGTTCCATGACCCTCGATCCCTTCTATCCCATCGTCGACAGCAGCGCCTGGCTGCGCCGCCTGCTGCCCTGCGGGGTCAAGCTGGTGCAGCTGCGCGTGAAGAACCTCACCGAGGACGACACGCGTCTGGAGATACGCAGCGCGAGGAGCCTCTGCGCGGCCGCCGGCTGCCAGCTCGTGATCAACGACTACTGGCGCCTGGCGATCCAGGAAGGCTGCGACTTCGTGCACCTGGGCCAAGAGGACCTGGACGGCGCCGACGTCCCGGCGATCCGCCGCGCAGGGCTGCGGATCGGCATCAGCACCCACGACGATGCAGAGCTGGCGCGCGCCCTGTCCGTCGACCCCGACTACGTGGCCCTCGGGCCGGTCTATCCGACCATCCTCAAGAAGATGAAGTGGGCCCCGCAGGGCCTGGAGAAGCTGGGCGAGTGGAAGCGGCGTATCGGCGATATCCCGCTGGTCGCCATCGGCGGGCTGACCGTCGAGCGCGCGCCGGGTGTGCTGGCGGCCGGTGCCGACATCCTCTCCGCCGTCACCGACATCACGCTGAACCGTGATCCCGAAGCCCGCACACGGGCCTGGATCGAGGCAACACAGAGAAACCAACTGCAGGAAGCCCGATGAAGATTCTGAATGCCCCCCTTGCCCGCCGCCTGGCGCTGATCCTTTCCCTATCGCTGCCGGTCACGCCCGCGGCGGCGGCCGACAAGCTGACCCTGGTGCTCGACTGGTTCGTGAACCCGGATCACGGCCCCATCATCGTCGCCCAAGAGAAGGGCTACTTCGCAGAGGAAGGCCTGGAGGTAGAGGTGATCGCTCCTGCCGATCCCTCCGACCCGCCGAAGCTGGTGGCCGCCGGCAAGGCGGACCTGGCGGTCTCCTACCAGCCGCAGCTTCACCTCCAGGTCCACGAGGGCCTGTCGCTGACCCGCGTCGGAACCCTGGTGGCGACGCCGCTCAACTGCCTCCTGACGCTGGAGGACGGACCGGTGAAGTCCCTGGCCGACCTCAAGGATCGCAAGATCGGCTTTTCCGTGGCCGGGGTCGAGGAGGCGCTGCTGGGCGCCATGCTGGCGCCGCACGGCCTGAGCCTGGACGACGTGGAACTGGTCAACGTGAACTGGTCGCTCTCGCCCTCGCTGATGTCGCGCCAGGTGGACGCGGTGATCGGCGCCTTCCGCAATTTCGAGCTGAATCAGCTGGCCATCGAAGGGATAGATGGGCGCTGTTTCTTTCCGGAGGAGGAGGGCGTTCCGGCCTACGACGAGCTGATCTACGTCGCCAACCCCGGGACCATGGACCCGGCGGCCGTGGCGCGCTTCCTGGCGGCGACCGAGAAGGCGACCCAGTTCATCGTCAATCACCCGGAGGAGAGCTGGGAGGTCTTCGCCGGTACCGCCAAGGAACTGCAGGACGAGCTGAACGCGCGCGCCTGGAAGGACACCCTGCCGCGCTTCGCGCTCAGGCCCGCGGCCCTCGACGTCGGCCGCTATGCCCGCTTCGAGGCCTTCCTGGCCAAGGCCGGGCTGGTACCCGCCGAGAACCCGGTGACGCGCATCGCCCTGCAGGTGCCCGCGCAATGAGCGCGCCCAAGCTGCTGCCCAACCGTGGTCCGGACTACGGCTCCGAGGTTTTCGGCGCCTGGCGCCGCGCCGCGGCGGAGGACTGGCAGGCCTACACGCGCCACGACTTCGTGCGGCGGCTGGGCGACGGCACTCTGCCGCGCCGCGCCTTCCTGCACTACCTGGTGCAGGACTACGTTTTCCTGACGCACTTCGCCCGCGCCTGGGGGCTGGCGGTGGTCAAGGCCGGCGACTTGGAGGAGATGAAGGCGGCGGCCGCCACTGTCGATGCCCTGGTGAACCACGAGATGAAGCTGCACGTGGAGGTCTGCGCCGGCGAAGGCATCCCGGAGAAGTCGCTCTTCGCGGCGGAGGAGGAGATCGAGAATCTCGCCTACACCCGTTTCGTCATGGATACAGGCCTGGCCGGCGACTTCCTCGACCTGCTGGCGGCCCTGGCGCCCTGCGTGCTGGGCTACGGGGAGATCGGCGCCTGGCTGGGCGATCTGTCGAGCCGGGGAGCAGCCGATGACAAGGCCTATGCCGACTGGATCGACACCTACGCCGCCAGCGACTACCAGGCGCTCTGCCACGGCGTCGGCAGGCTGGTGGACCGCGCCGCCGCGGCGCGGCTCGGCGCCTCACCGCAGGCCTCGCCGCGCTGGGCCGACCTCTGCCGCAGGTTCCGCACGGCCACCCGCCTGGAGGTCGGCTTTTGGGACATGGGCCTCAGGGCCGGGGAGCGAAAGCAGGAATGACCCGGGCGCGCGACGGCGTCCTGGTCTTCGCCGCGGCGCTGGCCTTCTGGCAGGCGCTGGTGTGGCTGACCGCCGTGCCGCCGTTCATCCTGCCGGGGCCCCTGCGCGTCGCCGGGACGCTGGCCGCCCAGCACCAGCTCATCCTCGAGCACGCCGCCGTCACCGTGGCCGAGGTGCTGCTCGGCATCGCGCTCGGCACCCTGCTGGGCGTGCTGACCGCCCTGCAGCTCATGATGTCGCGCACCGCCCTGCGTTACGTCCTACCGGTGCTGGTGTTCAGCCAGGCGGTGCCGGTCTTCGCGCTGGCGCCGCTGCTGACCCTCTGGCTCGGCTATGGCCTCGGCTCCAAGATCGCCATGGCGGTGCTGATCATCTACTTCCCCGTGGCCTCCAACTTCCTCGACGGCCTGCGCCACAGCGACGACAGCCTGATCGAGATGGCGCGCAGTCTGGGCGCCACCGACCGCCAGTCCCTGTTCCGCATCCGCCTGCCGGCGGCGCTGCCGTCCCTCGGCTCGGGCCTGCGCCTCGCCGCCGTCTATGCGCCCATCGGCGCGGTCATCGGCGAGTGGGTCGGCGCCTCCCAGGGCCTCGGCTACCTGATGCTGCTGGCCAACGGCCGGGCCAAGACCGACCTGATGTTCGCCGCTCTCTTCGTCCTGGCGCTCTTCACCCTGGTCCTCCACAAGGCCGTCGGCAGCCTGGCCGACCACCTGGCGCGTCGCGCCAAGGGGCGGGCATGAACGACAGATTACCAATGAGTTATTCGGATTTGTTCTCTCGGAGATTGATCCGGATCAAGGCTGCGCGCCGGCAGGGAACTAGGTTAACCTGTGAACCCAACTGCCGCCGAAGACGCAGCGAGTCGCGATGGATACGCCCAGCCAGCTTGCCGACCACCCGCCAGGGGAAGGGAAAGCGCCCGCCTGCACGGGCCGCGTGGTCGCGGTCAGCGGCTCGGTGGTCGACGTTGCTTTTCCGGAAGGCGAACTGCCGCCGGTGAACACGGCGCTGGAGGTCGACTGGGACGGGCCGCACCGCCTGGTCGTCGAGGTTCAGCAGCACCTCACGCCCCGCAGCCTGCGCGGCGTGGCCATGCAGGAGACGGCCGGGCTGCGCGCCGGCGTAACCGTGCGCAGCACCGGCGGGCCGATCACCGTGCCGGCGGGGGAGGCGGTTCTGGGGCGGCTGATCAACGTGGTCGGCGATCCCATCGACCACGGCGCCCCCTTCGGCCCGGAGGTGCCGCGCGAGCCCATTCACCGCAAACCGCCGAAGCTGCGCGAACAGCGCGTCGGCAACGATCTCTTCCTCACCGGGATCAAGATCATCGACCTGCTGGCGCCGCTCGCCCAGGGCGGCAAGGCGGCCATGTTCGGCGGCGCCGGCGTCGGCAAGACCGTGCTGATCATGGAGCTGATCCGCACCACGGTGGAGAAATATTCGGGCATCTCGGTCTTCGCCGGCATCGGCGAGCGCTCGCGCGAGGGTCATGAGCTGTGGCTGGAGCTGCAGAAGTCGGGCGTGCTGGAGCGCACCGCCCTTGTCTTCGGGCAGATGAACGAGCCCCCGGGTGCGCGCTGGCGTGTCGGCATGACCGCGCTGAGCGTGGCCGAGCACTTCCGCGACGCCATGCACCAGAACGTGCTGCTGCTGATCGACAACGTCTTTCGCTTCGTCCAGGCCGGTGGCGAGGTCTCCGGCCTGCTCGGCCGTCTGCCGTCGCGCGTCGGCTACCAGCCGACGCTGGCCACCGAGATCGCCGAACTGGAGGAGCGTATCGCCTCGGTGAAGAAAGCGGCGGTGACCTCGATCCAGGCGGTCTACGTGCCGGCCGACGATTTCACCGACCCGGCGGTGGCGGAGACCTTCACCCACCTGGACTCCTCCATCGTGCTGAGCCGCGAGATGGCAAGCCAGGGCCTCTACCCGGCGATCGACCCGCTTGCCTCGACCTCCGTCATGCTCGATCCGCGCCTGGTGGGCGAGGCACACTACCAGACGGCCGAAGAGGTCCGCCGCCTCATCGAGCGCTATCGCGAGCTGCAGGAGATCATCTCGCTCTTGGGCATGGAAGAACTGAGCGCCGCCGACCGCCAGGCCGTCGGCCGGGCCCGGCGGCTGATCCGCTTCCTCACCCAGCCCTTCGCCGTCACCGCGCAGTTCACCGGCCGCAAAGGCGCCTCGGTCTCCCTGGAAGACACCCTCAAGGGCTGCCGCGCGATCATGGCGGGCGAGGCGGACGACTGGGCCGAAGACTCTCTCTATATGGTCGGCACCCTGGAAGACGCCGCCGAAAAGGAGAAGAGGACCCAGGATGGGGTGGCCCGGGAGAAGGCCGGATGAGGCTGCTGGTCACCACCCCCATGTCGGTCGTCGTGGAGGCGCAGGGCGTTCGCCACATCCGCGCCGAGGATGAGACCGGAGCCTTCGGCATTCTGCCGGGGCATGCGGACTTCATCACCGTGCTGAGCATCTCGGTGATCACCTGGCGCGACGAGGAGGACGTGGAGCACCATGCCGCGGTGCGCGGCGGCGTGCTGACGGTGCGCGACGGCGACGTCGTGGAGGTCGCCACCCGCGAGGCCGTGGGAGAGGACACGCTGCGCGAGCTCGGCGACGCGGTGCTGACCCGCTTCCACGAAGAGGCAGAGGCCGAGGCGGAATCGCGGGTCTCGGCACAACGTCTGCAGCTCGCGGCGATCCGCCAGCTGCAGCGCTATCTGGAATCGGGGCGTCGGACGATACCCCAGGGGCCGCCACCTGCCGCGGGCGGTTCGGCGGCCAGAGGCGGGCCGCCGGGTGAAGGCGAGGTCACATGAACGCCGCGTCGAACAAGAAGGAGGACAACAACCAGGCGCAGCGCAAGATGGCGCACGCCGTGCGCCTGCGCGAGTCGCGCAGCGAGAAGTGGAAGGAGGAGGGGGAGCGCTCGCTGTGGCAGAACCTCGCCATGGTCGGGGCGCTTGGCTGGCTCATCGTGACGCCGACCCTGCTCGGCATTTTACTCGGACGCTGGCTGGACAGCCTCTTCGACAGCGGCATTACCTTCACCGGCGCCCTGATCGTTGTCGGAGTCGCATTCGGCTCTTATCTGGCATGGCAGAGGGTCAACAAGGAATGAGCTCGATGAGCCCCGTGGAAATCGCTCTCTACCTCCTGGCCGGCGGGGCCCTGGGGGGCATCTACTTCTTCCTGCTGCTGCGCACGGTCCGGCTGTACACGGCAGAGGCCAAGGCGGCACTTGTCGTGCCGCTCTACCTGCTGCGCCTGGCCGCGGCGGGGGCGGCCTTCTGGTTCATCGCCCAGCAGGGGGCCCTGCCGTTGCTGCTGGCGCTGGCCGGCTTTCTGCTGGCGCGCATTGCCGTTCAACGCTGGGTGGGGACGGCCTGACCCATGGAAGCCAATCCCCTCGCCCCCGATATCCTGTTCAGCCTCGGCCCGGTCGGCATCAGCCGGCCGGTGTTGACGACCTGGGCCATCATGGCACTGTTGACGGCCCTGTCATGGCTGGGGACGCGCCGCGCCAGCACGGAGGGCAGCGGCATCCTGCAGACGGTGCTGGAGATTGTCGTCGAGGCCCTGGAAAAACAGATCACCGATATCATCCGGCGTCCGCCCGGCCCCTTCCTGCCGCTGCTCGGCACTTTGTTTCTTTTCCTGATCTTCGCGAACCTCTCCGCGGTGGTGCCGGGGTTGAGGCCGCCGACCGGCCATATCGAAACGCCGGCGGCGCTGGCGGCAATCGTATTCCTTTCTTCCCACTACTTCGGCATCCGTTCGCGCGGGCTGCTGTCCTACGTGCGCCACTACACCAAGCCGAGCCCTCTGCTGTTGCCGCTCAACGTCCTGTCGGAGTTCACCCGCACCTTCTCGCTGATGGTGCGTCTTTTCGGCAACATGATGAGCCACGAGTTCGTTATCGCCATTGTCGTCTTCATGGCGGGGCTGCTGCTGCCGGTGCCCTTCATGCTGCTCGGCATTCTGATCGGAATTATCCAGGCCTACATCTTCACCGTCCTGGCGGCCGTCTTCATCGGCGCCGCCGTGGGAAGCGTTGAGGCCGGCTAGAAAAGAGGAGTGATCCAATTGAGCCTTGAAATGGTGAGTATCATCGGCGCGGCCATCGCGGTCTCCTTCGGCGCCATCGGCCCGGCCTTCGGGGAAGGACGGGCGCTGGCGGCGGCCATGGACGCCATAGCCCGCCAGCCGGAGTCCGCGGGACCGCTGTCCCGGACCCTCTTCGTCGGCCTGGCGATGATCGAGACCATGGCGATCTATTGCCTGGTCGTCGCGTTGCTGCTGCTCTACGCGAATCCCTTTGTTGGCTGACGATGCAGATTGACTGGTGGACCCTGCTGCTGCAGGCGATCAATTTCCTGGTTCTCGTCTGGCTGCTCTGGCGCTTTCTCTATAAGCCGGTCAGGGAAGTCATCGAGAAACGGAAGCGCCTGGCCGGCGAGGCTTTCGCGGAGGCCGACCGGCAAAAGCAGGAGGCCGAAGCCGCGCGTCAGCGATTTGAGGACGACCGCGCCGCCTTGGCGCAGGAACGCCAGCAGATGCTGAAGAAGTCCCACGAGGACCTGGAAAAGGAACGCCGCCAGGCTTTGGACGATGCCAAGCGGCAGGCGGATGAATTGCTGGAAGACGCCCGCCAGGCGATCGCCAAGGAACGCGCCGCCGCTCTGACGGAGATCCGCCGGCAGGCAGCCGCCCTGGCGGTGGAGCTGGCTTCCGACGTTCTGCGGCAGACCCAGCCGGAGGGCGGCGCCGGCGACTACATGGCGCGGCTCGAGAAGCAGCTCGCCGAGATGCCACCCGAGGAGCGCGAGCGCCTGGAAAAGGACCTGGCCGAGGATGGGGCTGCCCTGGAAGTGGTGACCGCGGCCCCCCTGGGGCCGGAGGCCCAGAGCGACTGGGCGCGGCGCCTCGCCGTCAGCCTCGCGCCGGAAGACAAGATACGCTTCGCCGTCGATCCCGGGATCCTGGGGGGCGCGGAGCTGCGGTTTCCCCATGCGGTGCTGAAATTCACCTGGGCAGACCAGCTGCGCAAGGCCAAGGAGCTGTTGCAGAGCGATGAAGCCGCTTCGTGAGGATCTTGGGGGCTGGCTGCCCGAAGCCCGGCGCCGCCTGAAGGAAATGGAGGGCGCGCCGAGCTTCGAGCATGTCGGCATCGTCGAACAGATCGGCGATGGCGTGGCCAGCGTCTCCGGCCTGCCGTGGACGCGCCTGGACGAGCTGCTGCGCTTCGAGGACGGGACCCTGGGACTGGCTTTGCGGGTCGACGAGGAGAGGATCGGCTGCGTGCTGCTGGGCAGCGGGGAGGGCATCACCGCCGGCAGCCGGGTGCAGGGCACCGGCGAGATCATCCGCGTGCCGGTGGGCGAGGCGCTGCTCGGCCGCGTCGTTGACTCGACCGGGGCGCCGCTGGACGGCGGCGCGGCGATCGTGACGGAGCGCCGCGATCCGGTCGAGCGCCCGGCGCCGGGCATTGTCGACCGAGACCTGGTCACCCAGCCGCTGATGACCGGCCTCAGCGTTATCGATTCGATGATCCCCCTGGGCCGCGGGCAGCGCGAACTGATCATCGGCGACCGCAAGACGGGCAAGACCGCCATCGCCGTCGACACCATGATCAATCAGCGCGATTCGGAGGTGATCTGCGTCTACGCCGCGGTCGGCCAGAAAACCTCCACGGTCAGCAAGGTCATCGAGGCGGTGAAGGAGCAAGGCGCCTTCGAGCGCTGCATCTTCGTGGTCGGCGAGTCTGAGGCACCGCCGGGTGCGCAGTGGATCACGCCCTATGCGGCCTGCTCCATGGCGGAATACTTCCGCGACCAGGGGCGCGATGCCTTGCTGATCATCGACGACCTGACCAAGCACGCCATCGTCTATCGCCAGCTTTCCCTGCTGCTGCGCAGGCCGCCGGGGCGGGAGGCCTATCCGGGCGACGTCTTCTACCTTCACGCCCGCCTGCTGGAGCGCGCCGCCAAGCTGTCGGCGGAGGGCGGCGGCGGCTCGCTGACCGCCTTGCCCATCGCCGAGACGCAGGCCGGCAACCTGACGGCCTATATCCCGACCAACCTGATCTCGATCACCGACGGGCAGATCTATCTGGACCCGAAGCTCTTCTACGAGGGCCAGAAGCCGGCCGTGAACGTGGGGATGAGCGTCTCGCGCGTCGGCGGGCAGACCCAGAGTCCCGCCATGAAGCATTTGGCTGAATCCCTGAAGCTCGACTATTCGCAGTTCCTGGAATTGGAGGTCTTCACCCGCTTCGGCGCCATGGTCGACGAGCGGACCCGCCGGCGGATCGAGCACGGGCGGCGCATCCGCGCCATCCTGGCGCA